>JAOZPA010000204.1 GCA_029932985.1 Campylobacterales bacterium | reverse complement strand
GCTAACTCCTTTTTCTGTTTTTTATAAATTTCATCATAAAGTTTTGGTCTAAGTCTCAAAATATAGATTAGTTTTCGCAGATAATCTTCTCTTTGTTTATTATCAAGATTCATTAGTTTCTGTTGCAATTTAAAGATAAATTTATCAAAATCATCTATTTTGCACAATACCGCCAAAATATTATCCCTAATATCTTCACTTTCAATCAGTTGCCGACAATCAATATCTCTCATTTTTTTCACTGTATAAGAGTATTGCAATGAATCATTTTTTATCTCACCACTCATTTTTGTATTGTGGTCTCCAATGTACAAAACCATCTGCAAGGGAAAAATATCATACAAATCATAAATCAAACTTGCATATTTCAACATTCTTTTTGGCATAGAGGCATCAGTTGCTGTTTGAATTTCAAGATGAAAGATTGAACCATCTTCTAATTTCACAATCAAATCTGCTTCCCGTTCTTCGACTTTTGGAAAATCACTATCCAAAATCTCCACAGCTTTTTTATTTATCAAAAGCTGAATAAATTTCTTTGGAATTCCCTGCAAAAGTTCCCGAAGAGTTTTATCATAGACAAATGGCTCTTTTTTTTTATTCAATTAAATACTTTTTTTATTTTTCTAAATTTTATATAAAGCATCAAATATTTTTTGATTTGCATATTGAATTTTAGTTTTTTTGAGATTTGAAACAAATAGTGCATTTGGATTTGCCTTTAAAAGTTTAGATTTCTCCGACTGATTTAATTTATCAGCTTTTGTATAAATCTCCACAATTTTTTGGTCAGGTCTCAAAATCGACTCTAAATAGTTCTTAACATCTCTATCCATCGGATTATTTGGATGTCTGGCATCTCTCAAAAACACAAAAACCCGAATAGAATCTCGACTCTCAATAAAAGTAGTCAAATTTCTTTCCCAATCTTTTTTCTCCGCCTTTGAAACTTTGGCATATCCAAATCCTGGTAAATCCACAAATCTAGCTAAATAATCATCATCGCCACTTTTATAAACAATCTCAAAGAAATTGATTAATTTCGTCTTCCCAGGGGTCGAAGAGCTTTTAGCTAACCCCCGAATATTTGTAATGGAGTTTATAAATGAACTTTTGCCCACATTACTCCGCCCCAAAAACGCCACCTCGCTAATCCCCTCCTCTAAAGCCTCAGCAATAGACGGAGCAGATTTCAAAAACTTCGCACTCTTAATTACCATCATTCCTCCATATCAAATGTAAATTTCACAGGTTTTTTATCATTCCCTTTCACATCAATTCGCCGATTTTTTTTATCCACGACAATCCGCTCACCATCAATCCGATTATCACTCTCAATCTCACGAATATGCACATTTCCTATCAAAATATATTGCAATTTCTTGGGATTGTAGATAACTTTATCGCTCACACCATCATAAGTTTTAGAATTCAACTCAAGTGAAAATGAGGTCAATCCAAAAGTTTCATAAGATTTTGCTTTTTTCTTTGCATTTAAGGTCACCACCAATTTATCTGTCGAAAGAGAGTCATTTGCTTTTTTCAATAAAACATTACCTGTAAATTTAATAATACCTTTATTCTCATCTGAAAAAAAATTCTTTGCTTCGACGGTCAATTTTGACCCAGCAATCACACAAGAGACAAAAATAAAAAAAACTATAATATATCTCAAATTTTTACCTTTAATTTTAATGTTTAATTATATTAAATTTTTGATTAGGAATAAGTTAAAAATAAGAAATATGACTTCAGTCCCCCAAAAGCACCCCAATCAATTTAAAAAATTTGGTAATTTTGAATTTTACCACATAATTTCAACATTTTTTCTACCCCATTTTAGAGCTTTTCTTCTATCGACACCCATATAAATATCGATTTTTTTTCGCCATCTTTTATTCATTTTGTCTTTGACTATATAGATACCATCTAGCCCTTTTATACGAACAGGTGTATTATGTCTTAAGCCCATCTTAAGCAAATCTCTTGAAACTGCTATTACTTTCATTCCTGGTTTTAGAGTATCACCCCAAGCAGCAATATTTGGAGTATTGTCTGTTTGAGCTTTTAGAGAATTATATGCAGATGCACTAACTTTTAACTTTCGTTTAAATGTATCTTTAAAAAACACTTGAACATACTCTTTGATTCCCATTAGAAAACCCTTCTCTTTTTTTACAGCTTTTTTAATAAGCTCTTTTGAGTTTGGATTAGTCTTTTTTGGAATGTCTGGATTTATGAATTTGTAAATATCGGAGTGAAGATTTGGGTTGACTTTTTGGGCTTTGTGGCTACATCCTGTGAGAAAAAGCACAACTAGCAATGGTAAAATGTATTTCATTTATTTCCTTTAAAAAGGATTATTAAACCATTTTATAGCTAAAAATCTACTGAAAGTGATTTTTGGACTAAATTGATATGGTAGCGTTGCATTAATTTAATTCTATTTTAAAAACTGCTCCATTTTTATTATTTGATATAGTAATTTTGCCTTTGCAATGCTCTTCAATAATAGTTTTTGACATATAAAGCCCTAATCCTGTGCCATTTTTGGCTTTTTTGGTGCTAAAATATGGTTCAAAGATTTTTTCAAAATTTTCTTTTGCTACCCCACCACCATTATCACTTATCTCTAATATATGGGT
>JAOZPA010000085.1 GCA_029932985.1 Campylobacterales bacterium | reverse complement strand
TTTTATAATCTTACAAACTGTCAACTACTTTTACTAATTTATGAAGGATGCCTAAGTTTAGATTTTATTTTATTTTATCGGTGAGGGGATTTTAGCCCTCTTTCCCCCATCGAATTACTGAGCTATTATATCTGCATAGATAATTGTATTTTTATTCTCTTTATTTACAACAGCAAAACTTTTCCCCTCCAGCACTTTCTCACCACCATCTAGCGGAACATTATGAATTTTTGGCTCGACAAATGTATAATCCTCACTAGATACAAAGCAAATATTATTAAACTCTTTTGAGATATTTTGGGCAATCTCCGCCAATAATTCTTTTCGGTGAGAGATAAAACACCCCGAAATTGAGCTTAAAAGTTTTTTGGTTACATCCAAATAGGTATCTATTTTTTTCTCATTTGAGATAAATTCAAAATTTTTTAATGCCATTATTTTTTGCAAAGAGAATAGAAACGGAATTATAAATTTAGAACTCTCCTCTTCACTTTTTTTCAGAGAATCCTTTAAAAGAGTTGCCATATTTTCATACTTTTCATCATCACCAATCGCATCATCTATCAAAAATTTCATCTCCACCGTTTCATTTTGCTTTTTTAAAAGCTTGTGATACTTGTTTAACTCTTGACTCAAAAAATGATTTGATTTTTCCAATTTTTCCAATGGATTTAGAAAACTATCTGAAATATTTTGCTTCATTTCCCCCTGCATCTCCTCACTAAAATAATCTTCAAAAAAAGATTCAAGCCATTGCTCATTTGAATTTGAACTATCAGCTTTTCGTAAAACCACATAATTTTTCTCTCGAATCTCTTTTAAATTATCCTCACCAAAAACCCTAATAAAAAATTTTGACATAAGGTTTTTGCTCAAAACCTCATCTTTTTTCATCTCATTTTTAGCTACATTATCTTTCTGCTCAACTCTTTTACGAATCGAAAAATCATCTTTGAGCGTTGCATTTTCAACATTCAAATTCTCATCAGGTAGTTTAATTCTAAATGCCATCATATAACCTTAGTTTATAATACTTGTATGAAAAACACCCGTATCTATCCAGTAACTATCCTCATAAGTCACCGTCTGCGGAGTTATCACTATCACATCATTTGAAACACGGTTACCATTTCTATCCATTATCTCTCTAGGTTTTTGCAACTTCTCCTTGTCTCGCCTACCCCTCTCCAGCAAAATAGTCAAGGGCAACCTATCCCTATAATCCACCGCCGTTTGGTTATTTTTGAAATCAATTTTATACATCGGAGTCGCCATCCACTCTTTTGTATTCATCTGCCTCATTCCAATAAACATTTTGCCGTGAAATTTCACATTTTGCTCTTCAAACTCATCATCATTGTGAAAACTCACAACTTTGACATCGCCATTATCCCCCATAAACCACACATTTTCCACCTTGCCCTCTTTGGTATTCAGCCCACCGATATAATTAGCCGTTGATTTAATATTATTTTTCAAAAAAATTGTATTTATTCTAAAATCATCCAGCCGACTAAGAGTCCCAGCCATCAGTCCCACAGCCGCTCCAACCACCACCGTCGTTTTGGGGTCATCGATAATCCCCGTACTTTTTGCAAACGGATACCATTTTCCAATCCGATAATTCGCCAAAGAGATAATTTTATTTGGAGTTAGTGGCATATAGATATTGATAAGTTTTCTAATAATTGGGAGCATTGTTGGGCGACCAGTGAGAAGCAGATAATCACAATTAAATTGAGCTATGATAGAACTCAACTTTTTAAGCATCGTATCGACCGTATTTATCACCACTTCATAATTTGTAATTTTACTATCCAGCATCCACTGAACTTTTCGCAAATCAAATCCATCTGCCCCATCTTTTTGAAAATTTTTATTGATATGCTCTATCACTTCACTTCGAGGCATCAAAAACCTCTGCCGATAAAATGATTCAAAACTCCTAAGCTCCGTATTTTTTTCATCAATGGAATGTTGGATAATATTTTGGGCTATGGGTATCGCAATCTGCAAGGCAAAAAGTTTTCTCATCCGCTTATCATCTTCCGTATGTCGTGCAATATCTTCCGAAAAAAGGAAATTCGCAACGGTTGCACTATTTCTACTACCTAATTTTTTTGCATCTTCTATGATAGTTGGGATAATTAATTTTTGAATAATATTTTTGACAATGTCATCACCTGCAAGGTTAAAACCCTCATAAAATTCTGGAAATGGAGTTAAAACAGTTGTGTAACTAGATGGCTCTAGCCGATAGGAGCAAATCATCAAATCCGTAGTCCCTCCACCAATATCCAAACTAGCGATAGTTACTGCAGGGCTATCAATATCTAGTTTATCGATGTGAGATTCATCTAATTTATCTATTTTTGACCTATCGAACTCCCGTTTTTTGCCCTCAATCTGAAAAAATAACTCCTTTTTCCCCTGATACCTTTTTATCTCTCCATAGATAAAAGCCAATTGTGTACAAGTCGCCTCATCAAATCCCCAATCGGTTTTATCCTTAATTTTCCCCACATCATCGGGGTCTGGGATTACTCGCAAATCTGACTCAATAATCGTATCTACACCATAAAATTCTCGCAAAATATTTATCGCCTCTTTTGCACTATCTCTAAAAGATTTTTTATCACTCTCCAACATCGCCGTAGGGCAAGTCAATACCAATCTTTTTAAAACTCTTTTTGCATTTTTATCGCCCCGTTGTCTAAATTTATAGCTATTAATTTGAGTTATCGCTTGTAAAATTATCTCCGTCAATGAAAAAATCATCAAAGATTTTCTTGGATAAAGTGCATCCATATCGGTATAACTATTCTTATCTTTGAGTCGCCCCTCACCGTCTAGAAAACTAGCAGCAAAATCACAATCAGCAACATTTGAAGATGAACCATTAAATAACCATCTACTTTTTCTTTTTTCATTATCCCAAAGATAGCGTTTGGGACTCGACATCCCCGTATTTGAGCCACTATTGCCTCCTGTAAATGCTTTTTTAACCGCTTCCTCACCAACTCTAAGCAAACTAGCCCACAAAAAAGCATTTCCATTTCCCGATTTTTTGGCATTTTCTCTACCTCTATCCCCAAAATTAGCCTCATTAAATTCACATCTCATCTCAAAAGCATTAGAGTAAGTTTCAGTAGGAATTGTCAAATTTCGTAGCTCCAAAATAGAGGAGTTGGCAAAAGAGAATGAACTATTGGTTGAAAGTTTTGAAGTTTCAAGCAAAAGTCCACAAGAGCGGGAGTTTCCAATATCCAAAACCAAATCCACCTCAATCTCTCTCATCGTATTACCTACCATATCATTACCAATATTCGTCAAGGGCGGAAAAATCGAAAGCTCATTTAACATCTCCAAAAATAGAGAATACAAACCGATATGAAGAAACTCATTTTCCTCTAAAACTCTCTCTTTAATACCCGCTTTTTTTGCATTTTTAGCTATGATTTTCTCTATCCACGAAAAAATCCAATCCTCTTGTAAAAAAAATTTAGTATCATCAAAATCGGTAGCCAGTGAAAACTTACCAGCAAAAAAATCATCTTGTTGGGGGATAAGATAGGAACTCTCATTTATATTTTCATCACTATCATCATTTTGGGAAGTTGTATCAAATGCCAACACAATATCGTGAGTGTAATTTTTGTTTTGGGCAGGATTTATAAAAATTCGACACCAAGTTAATGGACCATTTTCATATTTTTGTTTTGACTGATTGTGCATCTCTCGAAAATAGGGAAATGGCAACCACTCACCTTCAAAACAACTAAGAGCTTGTTTGGCTTTGAGAGAAGTTATCTGATGCTCCTCCACCTTCCCACCATTTATCGCATCAATATAAGTATCACTCTCATCATCATACTCTGGAAGTGCAAAATCTTTATAGCCCCCATCCAAAATATATCCAATATCCTTTTTTCGCTTGATAGCTTTTCCATTCTCCTCTATATTTGCCTCTAAATCAATAAATTGTATTCCCGTATTTGCAATCAGCGATAAAGTACCCAAAAATCACCTCCTAGTTTTTCATAAAATTATATCATAAAAGTAGCCGATTTTCAATTAATTATTTTTTGATTGGTTTGCGTTGCCAAACAATAAACCAAAGGTTAATCTATTTTAGATATAATATTTTTAGAAATTAGCAGAATAGAAAAAGTTGCACTTTAAAAATATAAAAGAGGTTAAAAAATATGAAAATTGAGGAACAGATAGAGCAGTTAATAAGTGAAAATAAAAATAGTTTTGAGATAGCAAAGGTGATTAAATCTTAATTAAATCTGACCTTTCCTAAATTAAAGATAGCTTAAATTAGAATTGCTGATTTAACTAATAACGATGCTTATTACCCAGATTATTAACGTAGAAATAAAACTCACCCCCCTATATTTATAGGGGCATAAATCTTAGACTTTTCTTATTTTACACTACTTTAAGTTTATCATTAGCTTTTCTAAAATTGCCATTCGCACAAAAACTCCATTTGAGACTTGTTCTAAAACTTTTGACCGTTTATCTTTTAACATCTCATCATCAATATCTATATTTCTATGCACGGGGCCAGGATGCAACAAAATTATATCTCTATTCCCTAAAAGTTCTTTTGTTATGCAGAAATCGTTTGCATAATCCTTAAGTGAAGCATAAATTTGACTTGTATGTCTCTCAGTTTGAGTTCTTAGGCTCATAATCACATCAACTTCATCAATTATCTCTTTCAAATTATGAGTTTTCCGTATCTTGATATTTGGGATAAATTGCGGAGGAGCAACCACTATAACCTCCATCCCAAACCTAGACAAAAGTTCAATATTGCTATTTGCCACCCTCGAATTTTTGACATCACCCACAATAGCAATCTTTTTCCCCTTAAGATTTTTGATATATTTTTTTATCGTATAGAGGTCGAGCAGGGCTTGAGTGGGATGAGCATGAGAGCCATCGCCCCCATTTAGAATCGGACAATTTACATAATTTGACAAAATTTCAGGCACACCAGCACTTTTATGTCGTACCACAATCGCATCTGGTTTCATCGCATCCAAATTCGCCGCCGTGTCATAAAGAGTTTCACCCTTGCTCGAAGAACTTCTGGAAACATCTAGCACAATCACCTCTGCTCCTAAATTCTTACCAGCAATCTCAAAACTACTCTTCGTCCGTGTAGAGTTCTCAAAAAAAATCGTGATAATCTTCTTGCCTTTAAGAGTTTTTTTATAATCCCCACTCTCAAGCTCCAAAGCCCTTCTAAAAAGTTTATCAATCTCCTTGACCGAAAAATTTTTGGTATTTATCAAATGTTTCATATTTTACCCACCACAAACTGGAGGCAACAACGAAATTTTATCATTTTTCTTAATCTTCACATCCAGCGAATCCACCAGCTCATCATTCACCGCCACCGCACAACTCTCCAGCCACTCATTCACATCACTATCTTTCAAAATCTCTTTAAGCTCTCTCAAAGTTGAAATCTCCACCACCATATCCTCTTTACCAATTGGTCCTAAAAACTCTACAACTGCCATATTTTATCCTTTAAATTTATTTTTATTACCCTATCCTAAATCTCTTGCTAAAAATTCGCCTGTGTAGCTTTTGGTTTTTTTATAATTTTTTGCAATCTCTTGTGGAGTTCCTGTGGCTATAATTTTTCCACCTTTATTTCCACCCTCTGGACCCATATCTATAATGTAATCTGAATTTTTGATGATGTCTAAATTGTGTTCTATAACGATGATTGAGTTTCCTAAATCGGTGAGGTAATGCAGAACTTTTACCAATCTATCCACATCTGCAAAGTGCAATCCCGTGGTTGGCTCGTCCAAAATATATAGAGTTTTGCCTGTGTCCTTTTTGCTTAACTCTTTGGCTAATTTTATCCGTTGGGCTTCTCCTCCGCTTAGGGTTGTGGCATTTTGACCAAGGGTTATGTACCCCAAGCCGACATTTTCTAGTGTGTTTAATTTTTGAAAAATTTTAGGAATCGCCTTAAAAAATTCCAAAGCTTCACTTACACTCATACTCAAAATATCAAAAATATTTTTACCTTTATAAAAAATCTCCAAAGTTTGAGGATTATATCTAGCCCCCTTACAGGAATCACATTTTACCTGCACATCGGGTAAAAAGTGCATCTCAATCTTTATCTCACCCTCGCCTTGACACTTTTCACACCGCCCACCTTTGACATTAAAACTAAACCTACCAATCTGATAACCACGAATTTTTGCCTCTTTGGTCTTGCTAAAAAGTATCCGAATCTCATCCATCATCCCCGTATAGGTCGCAGGATTACTCCGAGGAGTTCGTCCAATCGGGCTTTGGTCGAGATAGATAACTTTATCCAGTTCATCAATCCCGCTACACTCAACCCCTTGTACCTTTTTCACCCGTTTAGCATTATTCAAAATCTCCTTTGCAATGGGCAGAAGAGTTTGCAAAATCAGCGAACTTTTTCCACTTCCACTCACTCCCGTAACACACACAAAATTTTTCATCGGAATTTTGACTTTGAGTCTTTTAATATTATTTATGCTAATATTTTTCATCTCAAGCCATGTAGTTTGTGGGCGATTATGAGAGCAATCTATCTGCAACTCACCCGTAAGATATTTAGCAGTGAGGGTTTTTGCCCGTTTCATCTCTTCCAAAGTTCCATTAAATACAATCTCTCCACCCTCTTTTCCCGCTTTTGGACCAATATCGATTATATAATCTGCCGATTCAATCGTTTCTTTATCGTGTTCTACCACAATCACCGAATTTCCCCGATGTTGTAAATTTTTTAGAGTTCTAATCAGCCTCAAAGTATCTCGTTCGTGAAGTCCAATACTTGGCTCATCTAGCACATACATCACACCCGTCAAACCACTACCAATCTGCGAAGAGATTCGTATCCGTTGAGCTTCACCGCCACTAATAGTCCTAGCATCTCGACCAAGGGTTATGTACCCCAAGCCGACATCATTTAGAAAAAATAGTCGCTCTTTTATCTCACGAAGGATAGATTTTGAAATTATCTGCTGTTCTGCTGTCAAATACAAAAACGGTGAGGGGGACTGAAAAAATTCCACCGAAATTTCAATAGGCATATCCAAAATTTGACCAATAGTTTTATCTGCAACTTTAACTGCCAAAGATTCTTGAGTGAGACGATGACCACCACACCTATCACACTTTTTCTCGACCATATACTGCTCCAAATCTTTTTCATCATTTAGAATATCATAAGCCAGTTTTATAACTCCAAGCCATTTTCGCTTGAGTATGTGAGTTTTCCAAACAAAATCGAACTCCTTAGAATCCCCATACAAAATCGCTTTTTTTTGATGAGGCAAAAGCTTTGAATATTCAATTTCAGTATCAATATTTTGTGATTTACAATAAGCCATTAATAATTTTGCATAATAACTTTTGTTGAAACCGTAAAAAATTTTAATCGCACCTTTGGAGATTGTCAAATGTTCATTTATCACTTTGTTTAAATCTATGGTATATCGAAGCCCCAAGCCGTCGCAAAGAGTACACGCACCTTTAGGGGAATTAAAGGAAAATGATAGGGGTTCAAGCTTTTCAAAACTGATTTTGCAATCAAAACAAGCCAAATGCTCACTATAATGGATATGTTTCTGCTCAAGCCCCACCTCTTCAAAGTTTAAAACCTCAATTTCAACTTCGCCGTAACTTTGACTCAAAGATTTTTCAACCCCCGATGCGATTCGCTCTTTGTTCTCCTCTTTGACCATAACTCGGTCAATCACCACTTTTATAGTGTGCTTTTTGGTTTTACTAAGCTCAATCTTCTCATCAAGTCGCACCATCACCCCGTCAATCATCGCCCGAACAAAACCCTTGCCCACAAGCGAAGTGATAAGCTCGGTGAACGAACCCTTTTTTTCCTTAATAAGTGGAGCTAAAATGATAATTTTTGAGTTTTCAGGCAGTTTCAAAACTTCGCCTATTATATCACTTCCCGACATTTGCGAAATCTTTTTTTTACACTTATGACAATGTTGAGTTCCAATTCTAGCATATAAAAGTCGTAGATAATCGTAAATTTCTGTAATTGTCCCCACGGTTGAGCGAGGGTTTTTAGAAGTGGTTTTTTGGTCAATAGCAATAGCAGGAGTCAACCCCTCAATCTTATCAATATCAGGTTTTCCAATCTTGTCCAAAAATTGCCTTGCATAACTGGAAAGTGACTCAATATATCGCCTCTGCCCCTCCGCATAAAGGGTATCAAAAGCCAAAGTGCTTTTACCACTACCACTAAGCCCCGTGATTACCACTAGCGAATTTTTTGGTATCTGTAAATTAATGTTTTTTAAATTATTCTCTCTTGCCCCATAAACTTTTATAAAATCGGTCATCTGCATTCCTAAAATTTCCTAAAATAATATTTTTTATATCATAATTTCACTTAAATATTGGAGCTAAAACTAAACCAATAAGTGAATTTAAAGAACTCATTCTAGCCTTTTCTCCTAATTACCTCGCCATTTTTTGACCTATATTTTCAAGTATCAAATCAGGTTTCTCTTTTTTGCTTAACGAATTAACGATTTTAGAATCCCTATATTTACCACTTAAAACAAATGTAGTTTTCATCCCCAGCTCTTTAGCTCCCACCAAATCACCAATCACATCATCACTAATTATCTCAATATCTTTAAACTCAATGCTCTTATCAAATTTTTTTAACATCTCCAAACCTTTAGTGTAAAAATTTTCACTAGGTTTTCCCACAATCTCAAACTTTTTTTTGGTTGCATAATTTATCATTGCCAGTATCGCCCCCACCGCAGGATAAGTTTTGCCATTTTTCGCATAAATACTCGTGCCGTGCATTCCAATCAACTTCGCCGACCCCAAACTAAGCTCAATCATCTTTGCATAATCTTCATTATCATAATCCTGTTTTAAAGTTATAATAATCCCCTCAGGATTTTCCTCCACAAGCGCATAATTCATATTTTTCAAATTATTTATAAACTTTTCATCACCAAAAGCTTTAATAGTTTTGAAATCAGCTACCTCTTTTAGCACCATAAATGGGTCAAGATATGAATCAAAATCTATATCAAACCCTAAATTTTTCAAAAATTGAAAAAAATCTTCACTTTTTTGTTTTGTATTGTTTGTAATTAAAATGAATGGGGTGCGTTGCCTTTTCAATAAATCCAAAAACTCCACCGCCCCATCAATCGGCTTTTTGTCCCTATCACTTATCAAAGTTCCCTGCACATCTATAAAATAAGCTTTTGTCATCAAATTTTCCTTTGTCTTATTCTAGCAAACATATACTAAAATCCGTTTAAATTAATATCATTATATGTTATAATGATTTGCAAAGGAGAAGATTTTGAGATATATGATTTTTGTGTTTTTGAGTTGTTTGGCTTATGGGAATCCAACGGCTCTGTTTGAGGTGGGTGAAAAGGTGATTTTTAATAAAAAAGATGTGGGAATTGTGGCTATTTTTGAGGATAGGGGATTTTTTGTGACAACTTCGCAAAAGATTAAAAAAAAGAGAAATATTATATTGAATCTTTTTGATAATAATGGTAGTTTGAAAAATAAATTTTTTGTAGAGAGTAATGTGAGTCAAACTCTAAAAGCGATTGAGGGACTTACACTTTTAGGGATGGAAAAGATTAAAGATAGAAATAATACAATTTTTCTCACAAAAATAAATCTTGATACAAACATAAGTGAAACTTATAGATACGAGATGCAAAATAGGAGAAAATTAAAAAATTTTCTTATAGAAGATGGCTCATACTTTGTGGAATATGGGGATAAAAATTGTGATTTTGAGTTGATGAAATTGAATGCTAAGGCAAAAATTCATTGGGAAAGCGAGGGTGAAAATTTTTCTAAGAATAGGGCTTTGATATTTTCAAATAAGAAATTTACGATAGTTGCTAAAGAGAGAGTTTGTAAAGAAAGTAAAAAAAAGAGAGAATCTATACTGCTTTATCGAGTTAATAATAATAGTGCAATTGTTTGGCAAAAAAATTTTGAAAGTGATTTTTATTCTGTGAAATTAAAAAGTTTGAATTTTTTCAATCAACATATTTTTTTAGTTACTCAAAATTCATCTCGAAAAAAAAGAGATATTACACAAATTTTAAAGATAGATAGAAAAGGTGATGTAGTTTTTAAAAAGGAGATTAATTATAAAATTGATAGTTTAGAGATTTTGAGAGATGGTAATCTTCTTATCTATGGCAAAACTTTTAATAATCTTAACGGTCAGGGGCAAAAAAATATTGTAGCTAAATTTGATAAAAATTTTAAACTAATTTG
>JAOZPA010000012.1:1212-31558 GCA_029932985.1 Campylobacterales bacterium | reverse complement strand
TCGGTGCTGGGACTAAAAACCACAAGTGAAGTGATAAATTCAAAAGGCAGATTAGATATGAAAATAGAGTTTGGGGATAAAATTTTTCTCATAGAGTTCAAAGCAAACCAAAATGCCACCATAGCAATTAATCAAATAAAAAATAAGTATTTAATCTCCTACAAAAGTAGTATAAAAAAGATTTACTTATGTGGAATAAATTTTGACATAGAAAAAAGAGAAGTAGATGAAGTTTTGGTGGAAAACCAAAAGTGAAGAGTAAAAAATACCTTTTTTTTGATTTATTTCGTGTAGGTGGGGAGGAAATTTCCTATTTATAATAATGGTTAAATATTTCAAATTAAGATTTTTTTGTTTTAATTAAATTAAAAGGTGGTGTGATGGACTTTGAAATAGATGTAAAAAAACCTCATGATTCGTTTTTTAAGGGAATTTTTGGGGACATAACAAATACTCGTGATTTTTTAAAGAGTTATTTGCCTCAGGATTTGGCAAAAAAAATTAATTTTGACAAGATTAGTATAGCTGATACAGAGAAAGAGGATGTGGAATACAAAAAATTGTATTTGGATTTGTCGGTTGTGTGTGAGATTGATGGAAAGCCGAGTGAGATTTATATCGTTTTTGAGCATAAATCTTATAAGGACAGGTTGACTTTGATTCAGATTTTGAGTTATTGTTTGGTGATGTGGGAAAAAGAGCTGGATGAAAATAAAAAAAATCTTACGGTAATAATTCCATTTATCTTTTATCACGGCAAAAGTAAGTCGAAATTTCATACAAATTTTAAAGATTATTTTGATGTTTCGGGGGATTTGCAAAAATATCTTTTGAATTTTGAGATGTTGCTTTTTGATACGGCGACGATAACGGATGATGAAATTAAAAGAGATGTTAAGAATCTTTATCTAACTTCTGCTCTTTTAGTTATGAAAAATATCCACAAAAAAGCGGATGATATGAAAGAGATTTTTGAGTATATTTTAAATTTGGATGATGAAAGAGTGCTTTCGCTTTGGCGGTATATTATAACCAAAAAAGATATGAGCGAAACAAAATTTGATGAAATAATGGTTGAATTAAAAGGAGAAAAAATGAAAAGTATAGCGGAAATTTGGTGGGAAAGAGGTGAAAAAAAAGGTGAGTTAAAAGGTGAGTTAAAAGGTGAGTTAAAAGGGTTTTACAAAAATATTAAATCAGGATTAGAGATAAAATTTGATAAAGTTGAGAAAAAGTTACTTTTATCTATCCAAAAAATACAAAATCTTGAAAAATTGGAAAAAATCCTTAATAAACTTTTTATAATAAATGATATTGATAAGTTTAAAACTTTTGTTCAAGAAACTATTGATGATAATCCCAAAAAGCAAAAGGCTTAAAAATATTGCCTCTCACGGAACCTCGAATTTATTTGATGCTTTTCTTATGCCCTAAACAAGTTTAGGGTTCCGTCAAAAAAATATTCCCTAAATTTCCTCAGACCCCATTTCTTCACTAATTAAATTTGATTCCTTATTGAAATAGACATCAACAATATTATTAATTTTATATTTTTTAGACAAAGAATTATACCATTTTTATGGTTTTAAAAGGCTTTATTTTTGGCAAAATTAGAATTGCTGCATAATTATCTATAATTTTTTTTGCATTTTTTCTAAATGTTATTTTATCATATACCGCTTGTGTGATGATAATCGTATTGCTAAATTTAAATAAAAGTTCAAATCTGTCGATATTTAAAAGGGAAATTAGAGTTGTACTATCTGAAACAACTACACTATTTAGAGCCATTTTTGAATCTCATTTTCAATAGTTTCCAAATCATCTTCTAGCCATACGATATTCAGACTATTTAATAAACTCATAACTTCCTTTTTTTTTATCTCTAAAATTTCAGCCATTTTTCCAAGTGAAATAAGCTCCATTTTGTAAAGTTCAACAGCTATTAATTTTTTTACACTCATTGAAAAAATATCATTATTTAAAGGAAAAGTTATATCAATAGGTTGTCCATTTTTTGTCAAAAATACAGAATCACCTTGACTAAGATATTTTGTCATATCAGATGAACTGTTTTTTAAATCTCTAATTGCTACGGTTTACACCGTGTTCCTTTTATGATTTATTTATAATTAAATCAAAACTTTAGTTTTTTTTCTTATTTTAAAAAAATATTTTTAAATTTCTTTTTCCGTTGCCAAATACTAAACCTCAATTTTAAACTTTAGCAAAATTTTTAAAGTAATTAAAATAAAAATTATTATAAAATAAGTTGTTATAGGATAGAATGAATTTTTAGAATAGCATAAATAACAGGGATGAGAAAATGGATAAAATTTTTTTAAAGAAAATATTGATTGAGGGGTTGTGGGATAGATATAAGATTGAGTGGAAACTTGATGAGAGTGTTAATATTTTAATTGGGAAAAATGGTACGGGGAAAACTACTATATTAAATATAATTGATGAAATTATAACTGATAAGCCACTGTTCAAAAATTATATTTTTAATAATATTGAAGTTGAATTATCTAATAATAGTCGTATGCTGTTTAGTCACAAACAAAATGATATAGGTGATGAATATAATAGAGATGAGATGTTAAAACTTATAGATTCTTTACGAGCAGATATGCTAAGACAAATTTCTAGTAAAGATACAAAAAAAGAAGATAAATCTAAAATTCCTCAAATTATGAATTTTCCCGAGATTGCTAAAATAAGCACTTTTGATATGAATTTATTAAATAAAAAAGCATCTAAAAATTATAATGATAGAGAATTTATTTTAACTGAATTGGATTCAATATTATATGATAGAATTAACGATTTTAAATCGTACCAATTAACACTTAAGAATAAAATAATAGAAACAGATGAAAAAATAGAGAATAAAATAAAATCGCTAACAGACAAAACTGAAGATTTACTTATTTTGAAAGAATTACTTCAAGAAAAAGAGGAAGAGATAAATTTAATATTAGAAAATAAAAATAGATTTATAGATATAATAAATAAATTATTTTCAGTTACAAATAAAACTTTTGATTTGGATAAAAATAATTCGATAGTTTTTAATATTAATGAAAAAATAATACCTCCCCATCAATTATCATCTGGTGAAAAGCAGATGTTGATAATTTTATTGACAGTTTTGTTAAAAGAAAATAAACCATTTATATTATTAATGGATGAGCCAGAAATATCTTTGCATGTTGAATGGCAAAGTAGCTTAATTGATAATTTAATAAAATTAAATCCAAATATGCAAATTATACTTGCTACCCATTCTTCTGCTATGGTAATAGATGGTTGGATGGATAAAGTAATAAGAATTTCTGATATATCATTTGAAGAATAAAAATGGAATTTGAAAATATTCCAAAACAGTTAGTCAAAACTATTTCTGATAATATAATATTTGGAAGTTATGATTTAATCGTATTTATTGAAAATGAAGAAGATAGCAGATTTTGGGGATTTATTTTTGCAAAAACCAGTGAAGATAAAAAGATTAAATTTATAGCATATTCAAAAGAGGGAAATCAAGGCAAAAAAGAAATTTTAAAATACAAAGATGCTATTTTAGATCAGAATGGCAAAGCTCTAATTTGTATAGATAGTGATTTTGATTATCTTTTAAATAATAATGATATAAACGACAATCCTTTTATATTTCAAACTTATACTTATTCCGTTGAAAGCTATTCTTGCTGTGTAAAAAATTTAGATACTTTATTAAAAGAGGATTTATTAATAAATTATTTTAATTTTGAAATATTTTTTGAAAATTATTCTAATATTATCTTTGAACTTTTTTTATTGGATATGTTATTAAAAGATAAAGCAACAAAAATAAATTATAAGAATGCTATTAATAGCCAAGCATTAGCAAATAATGGCGAACTTTTTTTGAAATCTTTTAAAATACAAGTAGATAAAAAAATTATAGAACTTAATGAAAAATTTTCTAGCATTTTGGATGAGAATAAGGTTATTAAATTAAAAAGTAAAATACTCAAAAATAAAATTATAAAGGATAATTTTATACATCTATATATTAATGGACATAGAATTTATGAACTAACAAGAGAAATTTTAAAAAGATTACAAAATGATACTATTATTAAAGAAAAAAAGGAATTTTCAAATCTAAAAGATAAAATTTCAGTTGAGCAACTTTCTAATAAGAAGAAAGAGTTAGATAATAAAAAATTAGATATTGAAACACTTTTAAAAATAGGATTTAAAAATTGTTATAATAAAAATTATTGCCCTAGCTTTAATAAAATTATTGATGAAATAAAAGAACTATACAAATATAAAAAGGATTAATTTGTCAGAAGTTTTAGCCCTAAAATACCGTCCGCACTCCTTTGAGACCTTGATTGGTCAGCAAAATATTTCACAAACTTTGTCTTTGGCTCTCGATTCAGACCGCCTCTCTCACGCTTATCTTTTTTCGGGGCTTCGTGGTAGCGGTAAAACCTCGACTGCTAGAATCTTTGCTAAATCGTTGGTTTGTCAAAATGCCCCGACCTCCCATCCGTGTGAGCAGTGTAGCAGTTGTCAATCGGCAAATAGTGGTTCTCATATCGATATTATCGAGATTGATGGAGCGAGTAATCGAAAAATTGATGACATCCGAGATTTGATTGAGCAGACTAAATATGCACCAAGTATGTCAAAATTCAAGATTTTTATCATCGATGAGGTTCACATGCTCACCAAAGAAGCCTTTAATGCCCTCCTCAAAACTTTGGAAGAGCCACCAAGCTATATCAAATTTATTTTAGCGACCACCGACCCCTTAAAACTGCCCGTTACCATTCTTTCACGAACTCAGCATTTTAGGTTTCAAAAAATAAAAAAAGATGATGTCATCCACCACCTCACCCATATTTTGAATTTGGAAAAAATAGATTTTGAACCTGAGGCACTTGAAATTTTGGCTCGAATTGGGGCTGGAAGTCTCCGTGATACTTTGACTATGGTTGAGCAATCGATAATTTTTTCTAAAGGTAAAATCACGGCGGTGAGTGTAGCTTCGATGTATGGAATGCTTGACCCTGAGTTTATAAATTCAATTTTCAAGGCGATTTTTGCAAAAGACAAAGAGCAGATTTTGCAAATCATTAAAGAGATTGAGAATTTTGAGGCTGAGGTGATTGTGGGTGAATTAATCGACTATGTCAAGGATAAATTTTTTGCCAAAGATATACGATTTTCAACATTGGTGAGTGAACGGTTTTTTAAAATTTTGGCTGGGGCTAGGGAGCTGATGTTTTTAAATGCAGATAACTCATTTTTATTCACAATTCTATTTTTTAAGATGATTGAAGCTTTAAATATAAAATCAGTTGACGATATGATAAATGAATTGGAAAATGACCTAAGTCCCCAAACGGCTACAATATCAAATTTGAAAATAGAGCAAAAAAATGAAAAACCGATTGCCAAACCTCAAATTTCAGATGAGGAAAAAAAGTTTAAAAATCTCATGGCAAAACTTTATGAAAAAGATAAAAATTTAGGAGAGTGTTTTGAGAAATCTATCACCTTTAAAAGTTTTGAAAACTCTAATTTGACTTGGATAAGTTGTGCGGATGAGGGGTGTAAAAAGCAATTGCGACACTCCTACTCTATGATAAAATATTTTATTCACGAAATTTTTGGATTAAATACTCAAATAGAGATGTTGCCGTGCGATAAACCAAACGAAGTAAAAAAAAAATAGTTGAAATAGCTAAACCTATTCCAAAAGTGCAAGAGATTGAGCAAACTGGAAGTAGTTGTGTGGCAGAGGTGCTGGGAATAAAAACCAAAGAGTATGACTCAAAAGAGATGTTGAGTTCGGAATTTGTACAAAAAGCGATAGAGTTATTTAGTATAAAAAAAGTGCGAATTAAATCAAAAGTTTAGTTTTAGGGAATTTGTGACATTTTATCTCACAAATTAGTTGATAATTGAGTAGTTATAGCTCAATAATAAAATCTAATCTAGCTTTTTAAAAAACATTTAAGATGGAATACTATATAATAGTGTCAAAATAGTGTCGTAAATCATTTATGGAGGATATTAAATGCAAAAGAGTCTTAGTAATATATCGAGGCGGGAATTTCTGAAAAAGAGTGCGATTATCGCAACTGGGGCGATGGTGATGCCAAGTGAAACACTTGCAAGTTGGGGAGATGAATTTGCTTGGGATAAGGAGCTTGAGCCACTTTTTGAGTCAACTAGTATTTTCACTCAAGATAGTGCTAAGAGTTTGAGTTTTTACAATGTGCATACTGGCAAAAAAAGTGATTTGACCTATTATGAAAATGGGCAATATATAGATGAAGCTTTAGATGAGATTGATTTGATTATGGGTGATTATCGAGCTGACCAATATATCAATATTAATCGACGGCTGATAGATACTCTTTATGATATTAAAAAGCTTAGCAGGTCACGAAAACCTATAAATATCCTTTCGGGGTATAGGTCACCAAAAACAAATAGATATTTACGACGAAATACACGAGGTGTGGCAAAAAATAGTTATCACATGAGCGGAATGGCGGTTGATATAAATATCAGTGATGTTTCTTTGTCAAATTTACGAAATGTGGCTACCACTTTGAGAAAAGGTGGAGTTGGATATTATCCACGGTCAAATTTTGTCCATATTGATATGGGCGGTTATCGAACTTGGCGAGGATA
This sequence comes from Campylobacterales bacterium, assembly GCA_029932985.1. Lineage (GTDB taxonomy): Bacteria > Campylobacterota > Campylobacteria > Campylobacterales > JAOZPA01 > JAOZPA01. The sequence goes on along the minus strand of JAOZPA010000012.1, from coordinate 24,853 downwards.
ATAGTTTGCATTTTTAATTAATTTTAATCCCCTCCCTAAATAAACTCTATTTTTTTTAAAGTTTTTCTAGTTTTGTACTTTTCTTTTGAAATCTAAAACAATCTTACTTCTCACTAAATAAAATTATATACTTAAATATTTTTATTTATCTTTTTATTCTATTAGCTTATAAGTATTTTTATGTTATCTTAAATTAAAAAGGTGACAGATGGATTCAATTTTAACAGTTATGATTGTTGCTATGTTTATTGCAATTGCTTTAAATATGCTACTCAAAAAGTTTCAAATTCCCACAATTATTGGTTATATTTTTACGGGAACTTTAATAATTAATATTTTTACTTTTGTAAGATATAATCCCAATTTAGCTCATATTGCAGAGTTTGGAATTGTATTTTTGATGTTCACCATCGGGTTGGAATTTTCTATTAAACATTTGATGAGTATGAAAAAAGCGGTTTTTGTCAATGGCTTTTTGCAATTTATGATAACTGGTGGAATTTTTGTATTTATTTCTCAATATTTTCTAGGATTTGAGCAAAAAACATCTATCATTATAGGTTTAGCTCTCGCACTTTCATCTACGGCGATTGTTTTAAAGACTCTAAATGATACAGGCGAAATAAATACAGGGTATGGTAAAAAATCTTTAGGAATTTTGCTTTTTCAAGATATCGCTGTAATTCCAATTTTGATAATGCTCACAATTTTCACAAATAAAGATGCAGCGGTTGGTGAACTATTAACCCAAACATTTTTCAATGCCTTAATTGTATTATCTATTATATTTATAATAGGAAAATATTTTATAAATAAAATTTTATCGTGGGTCAATGATTATAACTCTAACGAAATATTTATCTCCACTATTTTATTAATCGTCATCAGCTCCTCATATTTTGCCCATATCTTTGGATTCTCATTTTCGCTTGGGGCGTTTATTGCAGGGATGATGATTGCAGAAACCAAATTTAAATACCAAATCGAGGCTGACTTGATTCCTTTTCGAGATTTGCTACTTGGATTTTTCTTTATCACCGTGGGAATGCAGATAGATTTAGCTGTCGTCAGTGACAATATCGGTATTATTTTTATAATCTTAGCCGTGATTTTATTTGTCAAAGCATTGGTGATATTTGGAGTTTTAGCACTCTTCATCCCCAAACGAACTGCATTTAAAAGTGCTTTGACCCTATTTCAAGTGGGTGAGTTTGCATTAGCGATTTTTGAGATTGCCAAAGCTGAAAATTTAATAGACAACAGCACTAGCCAAATTCTAATCACTGCAATTGTACTTTCTATGATAATCACCCCATTTGTGCTAAAAAATCTAAAAAATCTCACTGACAAATTCTTTAATGAGGGCGGAGTGGAATTTATAGTAGAATCAACCCAAATAAAAGACCATGTAGTGGTTTGTGGCTATGGAAGCTTGGGGCAAAAAGTGGTATCACGACTCAAAAATCTAGGCATCTCCTATGTGATTATTGAGCATAATCTGAAATTAGTAGAAGAGGGCAAAAAAAAGGGCGAACCCATAGTCTTAGGAAATGCAGCTCAAGTTAGTATCTTAGAAGCGGTAAATATCAAAAACTCAATTGCTGCCATAGTTGCCGTAGATAATGCAGTGAAATTACGACTCATTAGCAAAATCATCTCCTCAATAAATAGCCACATCAATATAGTGGTTAAAGTTGTGAATTTTGATGAAAAAGAGTTTCTTGATGATTTGAAGATAAACCATATCGTTGTCGCTGCAGATGAGATTGCTAGTATCTTAGTCAAAGAAGCGATGCTTTGCAAGTTAAAAAAAAATATATAAAATAGAGCTATTTTACTCAATATAAAGATATTATTCGCTAAAATAATTTACTAAAAATTAAAAACATTAAGGTAATATAAATATGCTACTTTTCACCCCTGGACCGACTCCCGTTTCTCAAAAAATTCGAGATGCGATGAATTGCCCAACAATCGACCATAGAAGCCCCCAACTGCAAGAGATTTTTGCAAAATGCAGAGAGTTGCTAAAGGAGCTTTACGATATGGAGGAGGTTTTGATTGTCTCCTGTTGTGCCACGGGGGCGATGGAATCAGCAATGATAAACCTGTGCCATTCAAAGGCTTTAATTATTAATTCAGGAAAGTTTAGTGAAAAATTTATAAATATTGCCAAAAGCTACAACATCCCCTTCACCGAATTAAAATATGAGTTGGGTCAAAGTGCAAATGTCAAAGATATTCAAGAAGCAGTGACCAAAGATGATAAAATTGATGCGGTTTTTATGGAGATTTGCGAAACCTCAACAGGGCTAAGAAACCCAAGCCGTGAAATTTCACAAGCGATAAAATATATAAATAGTGATGTGAGTGTGGTTTGTGATGGTCGCTCAGCGGTGGGTGTAGAAAAGATAGATGTTAGTAATATTGATTGTTTAATTTCAGCTAGTCAACAAGCTTTTATGTTGCCATCAGGTTTATCAATGTTGGGACTTAGCAAAGATGCTATTGCAAAAATTGAGAAAAATCCAAAAGGTTTCTATTTTAATCTGGCAAATGAGCTAAAAAAACAAAAAAATAATTTGACTCAATTTAGTTGCTCTGTAAATTTGATTTTAGGATTAAAAACTAGACTAAAAGAGATGAAACAAAAGGGCTTTGATAAAATTTATGATGAAACCAAAAGACGCTCAATCGCCACAAAGGTAGCTTTGGAGGAGATGAATCTAGCACTCTATCCTGAAATTTCATCTGACTCTATCTCGGTTGTGGTTTGCGAAAAAGCAGATGAGATTATAGAGATGCTAAAAACCAAATATGAGGTAATCGTGGCAGGTGGTCAAGAGCAACTAGAGGGGAAAATTTTTAGAATAAATCACATGGGGGAGATTCCACCATACCACGCTTTATGGGTTTTAAATGCTATTGAGTTGGCACTTGATGAGCTTAAAATTAGAACTTATGATGGAAGTGCATCTTTGGCATTTAACAAAATTTTTTACACAAAATAATTTATAATAAAAAAGAGATTGAGGGCGAAAGTCTAAGATCTTATTAAACGAAAGAGAAAAATGAAAGCAGATTTAATTGTAGGAATCCAATGGGGCGATGAGGGAAAGGGCAAAATAGTTGACCTTTTGGCAAAAAAATATGAGGTGGTTTGTAGATACCAAGGTGGTCACAATGCAGGGCATACTATCGTCGTGGAGGGCAAAAAAATTGCTCTTCACCTTATCCCATCGGGGGTATTGTATGATGATGTAATAAATATCATCGGTAACGGTGTTGTCGTCTCGCCCAAAAAATTGCTTGAGGAGATGATACCATTTGAGAACCTTGAGGGGCGATTATTTGTCAGCGACAAGGCTCATATCATCTTAAGTTTTCACGAAGAGTTAGACAGAGCCAAAGAGAAAGCAAAGGGCAAAAAGGCGATTGGCACGACTGGCAAAGGAATTGGACCAGCTTATGGGCTGAAGATTGAGCGAAGTGGTCATCGTCTGGGTGAGCTTAAAGATGTAGAAAAATTGACAAACGATTTGATGAACTATTTCAAAAATAATGAAACTCTTTTTACAGCAATGGAGGTCAAAGTCCCCTCACCGCTGGAATTAAAAGCGGAGCTTACAACTTATGCAGATAAACTTTTGCCATTTATCACAGATACGACGATGATGGTTTGGGATTTGATGGATGAAGATAAAAAAATCCTTTTAGAGGGCGCTCAAGGTACACTTTTGGACATCGACCACGGAACATATCCTTATGTAACTAGCTCAAATACCATAGCAGCTGGGGCTTGTAACGGTTTGGGATTAAACCCAAAAGATATAGGAATCGTTACAGGAATTGTAAAAGCTTACTGTACACGAGTAGGAAATGGACCTTTTCCAAGTGAAGATTTTGGTGATGGTGGAGAGAGATTACGAGTTGCAGGAAATGAATTTGGCACAACAACTGGACGACCTAGACGATGTGGTTGGTTTGATGCAGTGGCTACAAGATATGCTTGTAGAATAAACGGATGTGACCAACTTTCACTTATGAAACTAGATGTACTTGATGGATTTGAAAAAATAAAAATTTGTACATCTTATGAAATCGATGGTAAAAAAGTGACAAATTTTACAGGTGATATAGAAAATGCCGTACCAGTTTATGAAGAGATGACTGGATGGGATAGTGTGGTTGGAGCTAGAGATTATGACTCTTTGCCCCTCACCGCTAAAAAGTTTATCCAAAGATTAGAGGAGCTTGTGGGGGTCAAAGTGGGAATCATCTCAACTAGCCCAGATAGAGCTGATACCATAATATTATAATGTAGGGTCGGCTTCTGCCGACCATTTAAAATCCAATTAATAAATTGATTATTCTACATTAAATTGTTCGGCAAAAGCCGAACCTACTCACCTACAAAGGCTCAAAATGAAAACAATAATTTTTTTGCTATTATCAATTTTTTTTTTATCGGGTTGTCAAACTTCACAAAAAATAGTAAATATTGATAAACTCCACGAACAAAGCTTACTTTATACTCAAAAAGGCGAAATAGTCAGCTCCTTTGAAACCAAGGCAATAATCTTTGCAACCTATTTAAATTCTGTCGATGAAAAATTTAAAAATGAGAACAATGATACATTTTTAATAGGTGTTTATATTCCAAAAGACTATGTTGAAAAAAGTAAAAGAGGATTGAATAATCCACTTTTTACCCTGACAAATGGAAAAAATCAAGAAGCGATAGAGGTAAAAAGATTAAACAAAGAGGATGATTTGATGAAATTTATCCCAATTGTAAATAGTTGGTGCGAATATTTTCTTACAAACTTCAAAGCAGACAAAAAAGCAAAAAATGTAAAATTGATTTACCAAAATAAAAATTATGGCAAAATAAATCTAACTTTCAATAAAAACTAAAAACAGAAGGAATTTCAATGCAAAAATTATTTTATCCAAAAAAAAATATGTTTAAAAATCCACTTATCAAAAATATGTGTGAATATAGAGATTTAGTAGATGAGTTTGATAAAGATTATGAGGGAACTTGGGCAAAATTTGCCAATGAAAAAATCGATTGGTTCAAGCCTTATGATCAGATTTTAGATGAGTCAAATGCCCCATTTTACAAATGGTTTACTGGTGGTCAAATGAATGTAGCTCATCAATGTGTGGATAGACATTTGGAGACCAAAAAAAATAAAGCAGCGATTATTTTTGAGGGTGACAACGGCGACCAACGAATTTTAACTTACCGTGAGTTGGCTTATGAAGTGAATAAAACGGCAAATATGTTTAAAAATAATTTTGGTGTCAAAAAAGGCGACCGAGTAGTTATCTATATGCCGATGATTCCAGAATCTGCGATTGTGATGTTGGCTTGTGCAAAAATTGGTGCGATTCATTCAGTCGTTTTTGGGGGATTTAGTGCCGAGGCTCTTCGTGATAGAATCATAGATGCAGAGGCAAAACTGGTCGTGACTGCCGATGGGGCTTACCGAAAAGGCAAACCCTATATGCTAAAACCCGTGGTGGATATTGCTTTGTCGAGTGGTTGTGAGTGTGTGCAAAATGTGTGTGTGGTTGAGCGAAATGGTGAGAATATTGAGTGGATAGCAGGGCGAGATTATAGTTACAATGAGTTGATAAAAGAGCAATCTTCCAAATGTCAAACTGAGCCAATGGATAGTGAAGACCCACTATTTTTGCTTTACACTAGTGGAAGTACGGGCAAACCAAAAGGGGTTCAGCACAGCTCAGCAGGATATATTTTGTGGGCTCAGATGACTATGGAGTGGGTTTTTGATATTCAAGATAACGATACTTTTTGGTGTACGGCGGATGTGGGGTGGATTACTGGGCATACATATATTGTCTATGGTCCCCTAGCCGCTGGGGCTACCACAGTGATGTTTGAGGGAGTTCCAACCTTTCCAGATGCGGGGCGATGTTGGAAAATGGTGGAGGAGTATCAGATAAATCAATTTTATACCGCACCAACAGCGATTCGATTACTTCATAAAATGGGGGCAGATGAGCCAACTAAATATGATTTATCAAGTTTGCGAATTTTGGGGACAGTGGGTGAGCCTATCGACCCTCCAGCTTGGAAATGGTATTATGAAGTAGTTGGAAATTCTAACTGTTCGATTGTCGATACTTACTGGCAAACGGAAACGGGTGGTCATGTAATTTCACCGCTTCCTGTGGCAACTCCCATAAAACCAGCTTGTGCTACTTTTGCACTTCCAGGGATTATTGCAGAGGTGATTGAGAGCGACGGCACACCAACGGAAATTGGCGAAAAGGGGTTGATGTGTATCACAAAACCATGGCCAGCGATGATACGAACGATTTGGAATAATGATGAGAGATTTATAAAATCATATTTTGGGGATTGCAAAAAAGAGGGCAAGGCGATCTATTTTAGTGGTGATGGGGCGATGATAGATGAGGATGGATATATCACAATTACGGGACGGACGGATGATGTGATAAATGTGAGTGGTCACCGAATGGGGACGGCAGAGGTGGAATCGGCTATCAAAAAGCACGATAATGTGGCAAGTGTGGCGGTAGTGGGTAAACCTCACGAAATTAAGGGTGAGGGGATTTTTGCTTATGTTGTGTTAAAGTCTGTGCCGACAACTCAAAAAGACCAAACAGCGGAGGAGTTTGCACTGGCGAAAGAGATAAATGCGATGATTAAAACGGAGATTGGAGCGATTGCACTTTGTGATGGTATGATATTTGTGTCTGATTTGCCAAAAACGAGAAGTGGTAAAGTGATGAGACGGATTTTGAGAAGTATTGCAAAAGGTGAAAAGATTACTCAAGATATTTCAACTTTGGAAAATCCAAATATTGTAAAATCTATCGAAAAAATCTTTAATTCATAAAATTAGAGAAATTGGTGAACTTTTTTGTTCACCATTATTAGACAAGGAGAAAAAATGTCAACAGAAAATAAAAATGGTTTGTGGAATAGGTTTGGAAAAATAGTTTCAACTGGAAGTTTAGTGGTGTTTGTAACTTTTTTAAATTATGGTTGCTCATCGGTGAGTGTACCTAAATCTCAAGAGTCTGCTCCTACTGAGCAAAAAGCTATTTCTAATACTGAGCCTGAGCCTGAGGCGATTATTCCTAGTCATACTTTTAAAATATCTACAATGAATAAATCTGTTATTGCAGAGGCTAGAAAAAAGCCATATATTACAGTAAAAGTTTTTTATGGAACAAATCGAAAAAGGGCTGATGGTAAAATTAATTATAATTCTCAAAGGGTGAAAAAAATTAATTATGGAACGGCAAATGTGACAATTCCTAAAATACATCAGATTGGAGAGGTTGAGAAACCAAAGTGGTATAAATTTGAGTTTGATGAAAATCCAGATAAACACGTCACTATTCAAAAGATTTCACCACTTAATGCGGATGATTTTTTTCAAGATGCCAAAGATGATATTAGAAATGACAGCAATCAAACGTTGGTTTTTATTCACGGCTATAATGTGAAATTTAATCAAGCTTTAGAGAGAACGGCACAAATTGCTTATGATTTGAAGTTTAAGGGGATTCCTATCACATTTAGTTGGCCCTCAAAAGGTACACTGGCGGGTTATAGCTCGGATGAAGAGACGGTTAGATTAACGACTAAATATTTGAAACAATTTCTTATAGATATAAAAAATAAAATTGGCTCAAAAAAGTTTCATATCATCGCTCACAGTATGGGGAATCGGATTTTGGTAAATGCCCTTAAGGATTTGGATAAAAAACTCGATATAAATCAAATAATTTTAGCCTCGCCAGATATAAATTCTGAAATTTTTAAAGAGGATATTGCACCAAAAATTATAGATAAAGCTAAAAAAATAACTATCTATGTTTCCGATTTTGATAAAGCTCTACTTGCATCAAAAAAGATACATAAATACCCAAGAGTTGGTCTTTCTAGTGATGGGATAATTAAGATTCAAGGGATGGATGTTATAAATGCTAGTAATATTAAATCAGATTTTATGGGGCATTCCTTTTTTATGGATACACAAGAGGTGTTAAATGATATGTTTAATATTATAAGAAATGGTTATAATCCTAGTAATAGACCTCTTGAAAAAAGTAATCACTATTGGATTTTTAAAAAATAGATTAAATAAGAATTGCTTATAATTGTTACTTAAATGAATAAAATGATGAGTGGTTAGAAATTTTGTAGTAGTTTTTTTAGAATAAAAGGTTAGTTCTTTTGATTAGATTAATTAAAGTTAGTTTAAGAAAAACAGTTAGTCAAAAAAATTATCCTTATTAATAAAATCTTTTGCTATAATCTCGACATAGGGAAAGGGGATGAAAATCCCTCTTACTTTTTAACTCAACTTTAAAAAATCAAAAAATTTTATATATTTAATCTGTTTTTATAGATAGATGAATTGTTAGGCACTAATTGAAAATTTGTGAGATTCATAAACTTCAAATCTGTAAGATTATCACCAGCCCCAATTGTCAAAATAGGATTATATTTTTTAATCAGATAGGAAACGGCAAACTCTTTATTTAGACAGTTTGGCAAAATTCCAAAAGAGTTATCATTTTGATAAAGATAAAAATCTGCTCTCTCGTTTGCAAAATTTATCATAATTGTTTTTAATTTTTCTAACATCGCTTGATTATCTAAATGAAACTTATTATAAACACTAATATAAAAATCATCAATAATTTTCACAACCAACTCTAAATCATTTTTCTCAAACTCAGCTATCAACTCATCATAAACTTTTTTAATAGGAATAATTTTTTGATATTCGATTTTCATTTGATTCTGCCAATCTTTATCAATTTTGCCATCAATTAAAATCATTCCACCAAAATTCAAAATTATTTTATCAATTGCACTATTTTTTGCAAAAATTGTCCTCTTATAAGATTCAATATTTCTAGCGGTTGTGGGGACAAAAGCAATATTTGAATCAATCAAAGTATCAATAAAAATTTTCGTTCCCTCATAAAAAAATGAATTTTCATCACCCTCTTTATTATAAGCCCCCACAATTGTATTTTTACTAAAATCAGTTTTTCGCCTAGTTTGCATCAGTGTATCATCAATATCACTGAAAAAAAATATTTTACTTTGCATCTCTACTATTTTTCTCCTCAATTCCGCTAATTCCAACTCGTCGTGCTAACTCTTGTTTGACTAAATCGGGATTTATATTTTTTGAAGCTAAAGCTACTAATGAATGATAGAGTAGGTCGGCGGATTCATAAATTATCTCATCACGATTGTCATCTTTGATTGCCAAACATAACTCACCAGCCTCTTCGATAACTTTTTTCAAAATTGTGTTTTCGCCCTTATTGAAAAGTTTTGCAGTATAAGATGTGGTGGGGTCATCAAATTTTTTTTCTAAAATTGTGTGATAAAGTTTATCTACAACTCCATAATCTATCTCTTTTGTCACTTCGCTTACAATTTTTAAAGTTTCCAAATTTTTATAAAAGCAACTTTTTCGTCCAGTATGACAAGCCACACCACCAATTTGATTTACTTTTAACAAAATCGTATCATTATCACAATCAAGTAAAATCTCTTTGACCTCTTGCAGATTTCCGCTACTTTCACCCTTTTTCCAAAGCCGTTGTCGACTTCGAGAAAAATAGTGAGCAAAATTTGTTTTCATCGTAAGCTCAAGCGATTCTTCATTCATATAAGCCAACATCAAAACTTCGCCCGTGTGAAACTCTTGCACAATAGCAGGGATAAGTTTTATCCTATCCCAATCTATATTATTGACCATCGCTCATCACAGTATTTGTTTTTGTACTAGATTTTGAATCAACCCAAATATTTGGGGTACTTCCGCCAGGGGTCAAGAAAATTTTTGCATCTCTATTTACCCTTAATGCTTCATTAAATTTACCCTGTACATCTAAATGTTTGTATTTTAAAATATTTGCATCAATTGATTTCGCAACTAATTGATTTCTCTCCGCCTCCGCTTTTGCCTCAATATGCATAGCATCTGCTCGACCTTGAGCTTGAATCCGATTTGCATCTGCTTTACCTTGAGCCAAAGCTGCATTTTTTGCTGCTACTTGTTTAGCTTTTGCAACATCTAATTTTGCTCTATCCACCTCTTGATTTGCAATCTGCACCTTTTCAATCTGGTCTTTAATCTTTTGTGGCAAAATAATCTCTCTTAAATTCACTGTAGATAAACTCACAGGTTTTGCAGTAATCGCATCAACTTTTTTAGCAATCCCAGCTGAAATCTCCTGAGAAATTCTTGCTCTCTCTTTTGGTAAATCCTCTGCATTGTAGTTACCTATCACATTTCGCACCACACCTCTAACGATTGGATTTATAATTTTTTGCTCCCACTCTAAACCATAATCTTTAATTGTTTGAGGTGCTGTTTCTGGATTTAATTTATATTGAACCGTAATATCAATCGAAATTACCAATCCCCTTTTATCCAAAGCTGTAATCGCATCAGCTCTCTTAATTCCACTTCCTAAATCATTGACAACTGCATCCTCTTTTGAAAGATAATTGATAACTCGCTCTCTCGTATCAACGGTAAAAATGTGCTGAATAAATGGTATATAAAAGTGGAGTCCTGCATATTTTGGCTCATCATGATAATCACCCGTCGTCACTTTAATTCCCACCTCTCCAGAATTTATAATCATAAAAGGTTTAACTATTATTAAAATAAAAACAAATATAACTATGGCATAAACTATTCCCGCTTTTTTATTTAGGTTTTTCAAAAACTCTGGAGGTTCTGGTAAATTAAATTCAGGCTTATTGCCCCCTCCACCGCTTCCACTTCCTCGTCCATTTTTTTTCTTCTTAAAATAATCATTTAAATCTGCTGGCATTTTTTCCCTTTTTTATTTAATCTATTGGTCTGTTGAATATTGAGGTTTAACAACCCCAAACAAAAATTTCCGTGCGTGTACCTAAACCCTAAACATAGGTTAAGTAGCTTTCATATTTTTTATTTCGACCATAAACAACATCAAAATATGCTTTTTGCAATCTCTCTGTCATTTCACCTCTTGCTCCATCTCCTAAAACTCTGCAATCTACTTCATTTATAGGTGTGACCTCAGCCGCTGTGCCTGTAAAAAAAGCTTCATCGCAAATATAGACCTCATCTCTAGTAATTCGTCGTCTTTGAATCTCGATACCCATCTCTTTAGCTAGTTCTAAAATCGTCATTTGAGTGATAGATTCGAGTGAATTATCATTTGGCGGAGTAATCAGCACACCATCACGGATGATGAAAAAACACTCACCACTTCCCTCGGCGATGAAACCATCCTCATCAAGCAAAAGTGCTTCTTGATAACCAGCCTCTAGTGCCTCGAATTTTGCCATTTGGGAGTTTAAATAGTTTGCCGCTGCCTTTGCTTTGCCCATTGTGGATTTAACAGAGTTTCGTGCAAATGAGGAGATTTTAACTCGGATTCCCTTTTCAAGACCCTCTTCACCTAGATATGCACCCCACTCCCAAGCTGCAATCGCCGTGTGAACAGGAGCTTTAATATGATGAAGACCCATAACTCCATATCCCAAATAGATGAGAGGACGGAGATATACATTTGAATTAAAATGATTTTTTTGAAGTATCTCAATTTGAGCTTTTTCTAGCACATCTTGCGAAAAATTTGGTTTAATCATCGTAATCTTTGCAGAATTTAAAAGCCGTTTAGTATGCTCTTGCAGTTTAAAAATCGCCAAGCGACCATCATCAGTTTTGTAAGCTCGAGTCCCCTCAAACACACCATTTCCATAATGAAGAGTATGAGTCAAAATGTGAATCTTTGCATCATCCCACTTCACAAACTCTCCGTCCATCCATATATAATCAGATTTGTTCATTATACACCTTGTTTTTAATTAAATTTTTTCTTTAATTTAGCTTGATATATTATCAAAGTTATCTTTAAAGGGTGATTATTTCTTTGTAGATTAATGGTAGTAATAACTTTTCTCTAGTCCCCGCAACGACTACTTAATAAAACTTAGCAAATAAATAATTTAGCCTTATGTAATTTAATGTGTAAGAGTTGGGAAAAATCGTGGGGGAAAAGGGGCAAAAGTGGAGATTTAAAATGTTAAATCATTTTATTTAACATAATATAAGTAAATTTTTAATATAATTTATTTTTTTAAAGGAATTTTTTGATTAAAGCAAAAAAAAGATTTGGTCAGAATTTTTTGAGAGATGAAAGTTTTCTCAATCGGATTGTCGAATCGATGCCCAACAGTGATAACATTATTGTTGAGATTGGGCCTGGATTAGGTGATTTGACAAAAAAAATATTTGTCAAAAGAGATGCAGTAAAAGCTTTTGAGGTTGATACTGATTTATGCAAAATTTTAAAAAATCTTTTCTCTTCACATATAGATGAGTCTAAATTAGAACTTATTTGTGGGGATATATTGGATATTTGGCAACGGCAAAATTTAATAGAGCAAAATTACGATTTAGTAGCTAATTTGCCCTATTATATTGCGACAAAACTAATTTTAAAAGCATTAGAAGATGAGAATTGTAAAAATATAACTGTTATGGTTCAAAAAGAGGTGGCAGATAAGTTTTGTGCGGTTGTGAGTGATAGAAATTTTTCATCACTTTCAATTCTGACAGGATTGATAGGAGAGAGTAGAATTAATTTTTTAGTCCCTCCATCTGCATTTGAACCCCCGCCAAAAGTTACATCGGCGGTTTTTACAATAGAAAAAAATAAAAACTATTATGGAGTTAATGGAGTTTTTGAGGATGAAAAAGAGTTTAGGGAATTTCAATATTATTTAAGAATCGCTTTTATAGCCCCCAGAAAAACTTTGATAAAAAATCTATCTTCAAAATATGAAAAATCAGTTTTAGTTAATATTTTTACAAATTTTTCTCTTCAATCAAATATCCGCCCACATCAGCTTTGTATCTCAAATTATTACCTTATATTTAAAGAATTAAAGGGTAAAACTGATGGACCAATCAAGTAATACAAACGAGAAAAATATAGAGAGTGTAGAGAGTGCAAGTGTCAAAGAGATAGAGATAGAGAGTACAAATACCAAAAAACCAGAAACGGTGAATGAACCAAAAAATCCTAGACCTAAAAAACCACCACAAAAACGAACTAACAATAATCAAAAAAAAAGTAGAGGTAGTAAAATTGGTAGAAAAATGCCAAATGAACCATGGCGACGAGATGTACAAAAATCGATAGTTGCAAATACTCTTTCACACGAAAAACGGCTAAAAAGTTTTGATAATATTCCATTTTCAAAAAATCGTATAAAAATAATTCCGCTTGGGGGACTGGGTGAAATTGGTGGAAATATTATGGTTATTGAGAGTGCAAATAGTGCAATAATTGTCGATGTAGGGATGAGTTTTCCAGATGAAGATATGCACGGTGTCGATATTTTAGTGCCAGATTTTACTTATCTTCGACAAATTAAAGATAAAATTGCAGGTATTGTCATAACTCATGCTCACGAAGACCACATTGGGGCGATTCCCTATCTTTTTCGGGAGATGAAATTTCCTATCTATGCTACTCCGCTTCCTCTTGGGATTATGTCTAATAAATTTGATGAACACCAGTTACGAAAAGAGAAAAATCTATTTCGACCAGTTGAAAAACGGGTAAAATATAAGATTGGGGATTTTGAGGTTGAGTGGATTCATGTAACTCACTCGGTTATTGATGCTTCTTGTTTGGCAATCACTACTGAAATTGGTACGATTATTCACACAGGAGATTTTAAGATTGACCATACTCCAATCGATGGTTATCCTACCGATATTCACAGGTTGGCCCATTATGGAGAGCAGGGGGTTTTGTGCCTTTTGAGTGATAGTACAAACTCCTATAATAAGGGTTTTACAAAGAGTGAGAGTTCCGTAGGTCCTACTTTTGACCAAATTTTTGCAAAAGCAAAGGGTCGAGTTCTTATGTCAACTTTCTCTTCAAATATCCATAGAGTTGCACAAGCAATTGAGTCTGGGCTGAGACATAATCGAAAAGTTTGCGTGATTGGGCGAAGTATGGAGCGAAATATTGGAATTGCTATGGATTTAGGTTATCTCAAGCTCGACCCAAATATTTTTATTGATGCTCACGAAATTGGGAAATATAGTGACAAAGATGTCTTGATTATCACAACGGGAAGTCAAGGTGAGATGATGAGTGCATTGTATAGAATAGCTACCGAGGAGCATAGGTTTATCAGAATCAAAACGACTGACCAGATAATTATTTCGGCTCGGGCTATTCCAGGAAATGAGGCTAGTGTGAGTCGGGTGCTAAACTATTTGATGAAATCTGGGGCAAAAGTGGCATATCAGGATTTTAGTGAAATTCATGTGAGTGGGCATGGAGCGCAGGAGGAGCAAAAACTGATGCTTCGATTGACTAAGCCTAAATTTTTCTTGCCAGTTCACGGTGAATACAATCATATTTCCAAACATAAAGAGACTGCTATTCAGTGTGGTGTGCAAAAAGGTAACATCTATCTGATGAGTGATGGTGACCAAATTGAGATTTCACAAAAATATATGAAAAAGTTAAAAAGTGTAAAAACTGGTAAAACTTTTATAGATAATCAAAAAAATAAACAGATAGACCATGATGTTGTGATGGATAGAAAAAATTTAGCAGAAGCGGGGATTGTGTCGATTATCGCTCAAATTGATAAAGCACAACAAAAATTAATTAATCGACCAAAAGTTATAACTTATGGTTTGGTATCGGATAGAGATGCAAAAGAGTTTTCTCGTGAGATGGAGAGTATTCTTGAACAATTTTTGACAAATACACGAAAAGAGCTTTTTCAAAATCCCCGAGCTATTGAAAATGGTGTGCGAGGAGTTGTGCGAAAACATATCTTTAGAAAGATGAAAAAATATCCAACAATTGTACCAACGCTTTTCATAATGTAGAATTTTTATTGGGGGCTTAAAGCCCCTTTATAATATAAATTTTAAATTTCATTATGGTTAAATTCAGGTACTATTTTTTTTAGTATCTTAATTTTATTATCGGATTTTAGTAACTCTTCAATATCTTCTGAAAGTTTGGATATATCATAAAAAGTAGGTTTTGCCACCATTATAAACTCATATTTAGTTTTTTTATCACTATCATCAAGGAGCAATTCTTCATAAAGTTTTTCCCCTTTTCTCAAGCCTGTAAATTTAATTTTTATCTCATCTTTGCCCGATAATTCAATCATTTTTTTTGCTAAATCTGTAATTCTAACAGGCTCTCCCATATCCAAAATAAAAATCTCACCACCCTTGCCAAGTAATGCCGCTTGTAAAACTAATTCACAAGCTTCCTGAATGAGCATAAAATATCTGGTGATGTCGGGATGGGTTACTGTGAGGTCTTGACCACTCTCTAACTGTTTTTTGAACTTTGGCAAAACTGAGCCAGAAGTTCCTAGTACATTGCCAAATCTAACCGCTACAATCTCTGTATTATGCGGTACGACATTTTGAGAATAGAGTTCACATACTCGCTTACTTGCCCCCATTACATTTGCAGGTCTAACCGCTTTATCGGTGGAGATTAATACAAATTTTTTAACATTATGCTTGATAGATATATCGATGCAATTTTGTGTACCTAAAACATTGTTTAAAATAGTCCCATCAATATTCCCTTCCACTAGCGGAACATGCTTATAAGCTGCTGCATGTATAACTATTTCGGGTTTATATTTTGCAAATATTTTTTCTAGTAAATTCCCATCTGTAACCGATTGAAGAATTGGGATTATTGTTCTACTCTTCAACTCCTCATCTATTTTATAAAGATTAAATTCGCTATGATCTACTAAAATCAGCTTTTTTGCCCCAGCATTTTTGGATTGCCTAGCTAATTCACTTCCTATACTTCCCCCAGCTCCCGTAATAAGTATCACTTTACCGTGAAGAAATTTTTTAATAACCGTTTTGTTTAAATCTTTAGGTCGCCTTGCCAACAAATCATCAATTGTAACATCTTTAGCCAAACCATAGCAAAGTTTATTATTTAAAACTGAATCAATAGATGGTAGATTGCGAATCTCTTTGACATAGTTTTTTAACTCATCGTGAATTTGAGTAATTTTATCCCGATTTGCAGATGGTATAGCGATAATCAGCAAGTCAATATAGTAGTTATTTTCAAGTATTATATCTTTTGGGACAATATTGATGCCATCGATAGAGCTATTGTATAAATCTTTGTCATCATCTATAAAATAGAGTAACTTATATTCACTATACTTATAGTCACTTTTAATTCTCATCCCAGAAACTCCTGCTCCATAGATGACCATATTTTTAGTTTTTCTACTGCTGTGTTGGGCAAAATAATAGTATTGATATAAAGATAAAATGATGCTTTGAGTAAATAGAAAAAATATAAGCTCGATGATTAGATAATCTAATGGAGTATCATACATAAAATATAGAAGAGGTGCATATCCTAGAAAGGCAAGAATGCCCGAGAAATTTTTGATAGAGATGGTTTTTGATGAAGATTTAGGCAATGAAAGTTTATAGTCACCAAAAAAGATTGATGCTGCCATCTCTCTTATAGTAAAAATAATTAATATGTTTATGAGATAAAAATCATAATTTACAAGAGTGCTTACGGCAAAAACGGAATAAGAGGTTAAGAGTAAATTTATTATAACACCCATAATGATACTATTTTTGAAAAACATAATTTTATTACTTTAATTTAGATTTTATTACTTTAATGGGAATTTATTCTATAAAAATATTTATGAAATTATGAAAAAAGTTCATATTATAGAAAGAATTTGAAAATAATTACTAACTGCACCCCCAGTAAACCAATTCTTTAAGTATATCCTAAAAAGACTTTAATAAAAATTTCTAGCTTAAGTATTGCAAAAATTTAAGAAATAATTTATTCTTTTTGCTCAAAAATTCAGAATAGAGTCTCTTTTTTATTGTTTTTGTGAGTAATCAATAAGGGAATAGTCACAAAAACAATAAAATTGATTCAAAATAAGAATAAAAATATTTTCTTATTTCAACTAGTTTTAAGGTAATTTAGATATAATTTCGCCACACAAAAAATAAGTGGCTAGATAGCTCAGTCGGTAGAGCAGATGACTGAAAATCATCGTGTCGGCGGTTCGATTCCGTCTCTGGCCACCACTTCAAAACCTACTTTATTCAAAAATTATTTCAAATTTCAAATTATTTCAAATTTCTCTTTTAATTTAACTTTAATTTAAGTAGATTTTAATAGAATACCACTTATAAAAAAAATTTTTAAAGGATTATCAAATTGGGTAAACAAGATGTAATTGAAATTGACGGAATAGTAGATGAGGCATTACCAAATGCAACATTTAAAGTGACTTTAGAGAATGGACATAAGGTTTTATGTCATATAGCTGGAAAGATGCGAATGCATTATATAAAAATTATGCCTCGTGACAAGGTAAAAGTAGAACTTACTCCTTATAGTTTGGATAAAGGTAGAATTACTTACCGATATAAGTAGGATTTTACTTTATTTTGGGTATAATCGCCCTTTTTTAAAGATTAAAAAAAGCTGTGTGAAGAATGATTAATAAAGTCCCACTGTTTTATTAATTGTTGGTTAATTTGTGACTCAATTAACCTATGCACATTTAGGTGGAAATATTTAAGAGGCATCAAGGCATTAAGGCATAAGGTATTGAGCTAGACTCATCTCCTCATTGCCTCATCTCCTCATTGCCTTTAAGAAGGATTGTTTAATGAAAGTTAGACCAAGTGTGAAAAAGATGTGTGATAGTTGCAAAATTATCAAAAGAAAAGGTGTAGTAAGAGTGATTTGTAAAAATCCAAAACATAAACAGAGACAAGGATAACAGATGGCGAGAATTTCTGGTGTTGATTTACCTAAAAAAAAGAGAATGGAGTATGCACTAACTTATATTTTTGGTGTTGGGCTTCATAGTTCACGAAAGATTTTGGATGCTACTGGAATCTCTTATGACAAAAGAGTTTATGAATTGAATGAAAGTGAAGTAGCTGCTATAAGACAAGAGATTCAAAAAGGTTTTATGGTTGAGGGTGATTTGCGAAAACAAACTGCTATGAACATAAAATCATTGATGGATTTAGGAAGTTATAGAGGTCTTAGACACAGAGTGAAACTTCCTTGTCGTGGTCAAAAAACTAAAACAAATGCACGAACTAGAAAAGGCAAGAAAAAAACCGTTGGTTCAGCGAGTAAATAAGGAATATTATGGCTAAAAGAAAAACATCAAGAAAAAAAGTAGTAAAGAAAAATATAGCAAAAGGTGTTGTATATGTAAATGCAACATTTAATAATACCGTAATTACCGTGACCGATGAGATGGGAAATGTAATCGCTTGGAGTAGTGCTGGTTCTTTAGGTTTTAGAGGAAGCAAAAAATCAACTCCATTCGCAGCTCAACAAGCAGTGGAAGATGCGATTAACAAAGCAAGAGAACACGGAATTAAAGAGGTTGGTATTAGAGTACAAGGACCTGGAAGCGGACGAGAGACTGCAGTAAAAGCAATTGGTGCAACTGAAGGAGTAAGAGTAAATTTTTTTAAAGATATAACTCCACTACCTCATAATGGTTGCCGACCGCCTAAAAGAAGAAGAGTATAAGGAGATAATATGGCAAGATATAGAGGACCAGTCGAAAAATTAGAAAGAAGATTTGGTGTTAGTCTTAACCTCAAAGGTGAGAGAAGATTAGCAGGAAAAAGTGCCTTAGATAAACGACCTTATGCTCCAGGGCAACATGGACAGGCTCGAAAAAAAGTTAGCGAATATGGACTTCAATTAAATGAAAAACAAAAAGCTAAATTTATGTATGGTGTTTCTGAAAAACAATTTAGAAGATTGTTTGGAGATGCAAAAAAACAAGATGGAAATACTGGTGAAATCCTAATTTCCTTGCTAGAAAAAAGACTTGACAATGTAGTTTATAGAATGGGTTTTGCAACCACAAGAAGTAGTGCAAGACAATTCGTAACTCACGGTCATATTTTAGTAGATGGCAAAAAACTTGATATTCCTTCATATAGAGTAAAAGTCGGGCAAAAAATTGAAATAAAAGAGAAATCAAAAACAAATCCACAAGTTGTAAGAGCATTAGAGCTTACAAATCAAACAGGAATGGTTGAGTGGGTTGATGTTGATAAAGAGAAAGTTTTTGGTATTTTTACAAGAGTTCCTGAGAGAGCTGAAGTGATAATTCCAGTTGAAGAGAGATTTATAGTAGAGCTTTACTCTAAATAATTTTAAGGAGGGTGATTTGACAAAAATTAACATATCAGCTTTTACACCGACTGATGTTGAGATAAAAGAGATAAGTAATACTCAGGCTGAAGTTTCAGCTTATCCTTTTCAAGAGGGGTTTGCTATAACTTTAGCGCACCCTCTAAGAAGACTTTTATTAAATAGCACTGTTGGATATGCTCCTATTGGAATCAAAATTGATGGGGTTACTCATGAATTTGATAGTATTCGAGGGATGTTGGAAGATGTATCACTTTTTATTATAAATCTAAAAAATATTAGATTCAAAGTTCTTAGTGATGAGCCTCAAGTAGTAGTAGATTACTCTTTTTCTGGGCCTAAAGAGATTACTGGAAAAGATTTAAATAGTGAAGAGATTGAGGTTGTATCTGAAGAGAAATATTTAGCTACAATCAATGAAGACTCAGACCTTAAATTTTCAATAATTTTGCAAAAAGGGATTGGTTACACACCTAGCGAAGATATTAGAGATGAGATAACTACTGGATATATTGCATTAGATGCTTTTTTTACCCCCGTACGAAAAGCTATTTATGAGATAGAAAATATTTTAGTTGAAGATAATCCAAATTTTGAAAAAATTATTTTCAAGATAGAAACTGACGGACAAATATCTCCAATAGATGCTTTTAAAAATTCACTAGAAGCTATGCACAATCAAATGAGTGTTTTTGATGAAGTTTTAAATATTGAGAAACTAGCAAAAGAGGAGAGTGCAAGTGCCACCATTGAATTGAAAAAATTGATGATGGGCATAGAGGAGCTAAATCTAAGTGCTAGAAGTTTTAATTGTTTAGAAAAAGCATTGGTAAAGCATATTGGTGAGTTAGCATTGATGGATGATAGCAAACTAAAAGAGATAAAAAATCTCGGTAAAAAATCTCTTGATGAGATTAAAGAGAAGATGGAAGAGATTGGATTTCCAATTGGTGGTGAGATAGATAGAGATATAGAAAACTTACTACTAGAAAAACTAGAAGATCAGAAAGGCAGAAAATGAGACATAAGCACGGATATAGAAAACTAAGCAGAACAAGCTCACACAGAAAAGCTCTGTTGAAAAATCTTACTATTGCTCTGATAAAACATGGGAAAATTGAGACAACTTTGCCAAAAGCAAAAGAGTTGAGAAGATATGCAGAAAAGCTAGTCACAAAAGCGAAAAAAGGTGATGCAAATGCTCATAAAGCAGTTTTTTCATACCTTCAGCATAAAGCTACTACAAATAAACTAGTAGAAGAGATAGCTCCAGAGTATAGTGACCGAAAAGGTGGATATACTCGAATCATCAGAACAAGAATGAGAAGAGGCGATGCTGCTGAGATGGCTTTTATAGAGCTAGTATAAATTTTTTTGGTAACCAAAACTTTGACTACCAAATCGCAATAATAACAAATGAGAGAAAATTTTTATCAAGTTTTTTCTCATTACTCAATCGTCTTTGAAAATAGATTCATAATCACAACCCCTAAAATTATAAAACTTATTCCAACAATTGAAGCAATATCTGGAGTTTGTTTTAAAAAAATCATCCCAAAAATTACAATTAAAACTATTCCAAGTCCCGCCCAAATCGCATAAGCCATTCCGACAGGAATCGTCTTTAAACTCAGTGACAAAAAATAAAATGAAACCGAATAGCCTACAACCACAATAATACTCGGCAGAAATTTAGAAAATCCATCCGATGCCTTTAGTGCCGTAGTAGCAATAACTTCTGTAATTATCGCACAAAAAAGATAAAAATAGCTCATTTTCAACTCCTCTTTATATATTTACCTCAATTTCAAATAACTATTTATAAATTTTAGTTACTTCATATTAAAATTGATGTATTATATCAAATATAGATTTTAATATAGCTAACAGGGAGCAAAAATGAGAATAGTTATCATAGGTGGTGGAATATCCGCAGTTTATCTTGCAAATAGTATAAAAAAAAATAGTAAAAATAGTGAAGTTCTAATTATTAGTGATGAAAAATATCCCCCTTATGATAGAATTCATCTTTGCTGTTTGCTCAATAATAGGGAGCGAGTTGAGGGAATTAAATTACCTTTTGACCCAACGGTGAGCCTACATCTAAATCAAACAGTTACAAAAATCAAACCCAAAAAGAAAAAAATATATTCGCAAAATGGAGTTTTTAGTTATGACAAGCTGATTATCTCCACTGGCTCGACTCCTATTTCACTTTTTGATATAAGTAAAATCAAAAATGCTTCGGTTTTCAGAAGTGCGGATGATTGTGAAGAGATAAATAAATATCTCAAAAATAGAGAAGTTGTAGTGATTGGAAGTGGACCTATTGGGCTTGAACTTTTGGAGAGGTTAAATGAGATTGAGCAGGTAGAAAAAATTACTTTACTTGTGCGAAAAAAACATCTTTACGATAAAACTCTTTTAACTGATTCCATAAAAGCGATAGAAAAAACTTATTTAAGCGGTGGCAAAATCAGAATCTCTTATGATGATGAAATTATTGATAAAGAAATTGAAGATGGTGAAATAAAACTACTTAAAACTAAAAAACTGGAGATAGAAAATCCATTTTTGATTTTTGGTGTGGGGATTAAACCAAATATAGATTTTGCCAAAGATACACTCACGCACAATCGTGGAATTTTGACAAACAGATTTATGCAGACCTCTGAGGATAATATTTATGCAGTTGGTGAGTGTGCCGAGGTGGAGGAGTTAAATTTTGTGGCGGGGCATGTCAAGGAGTGTACTCTTCAAGCAGATGTGGCAATTAATCATATTTTTGGCGATGATAAAAAAGAGTTTGAGCTAGAAGTTGCTATCGATATGCTCAAGGTTGGTGAGTTTGAACTTGTTGAGGTTAGTTCACCAAATTATGCTAAAAAAAGTGAGTTTGAAAAACTTTTGATTACTTCAAAAAAAGATAATCGCTTCGATGAATATTATCTACAAAATGATAAGTTGATACGATTTATTGGGATAAATTCAAATGTCGATGTGGGATATTTGGAAACACTTATCAAGGAGCAGATTGAGGTGGATATAAATTATCTCTACCAAAATCGACTCATTGGTGAAAAGGGTCGCCTGATTTGCAGTTGTGAGCATATCTATTATCAAGATATCGAAGAGATTGTGGTAAAAAGTGGCATTCAAGAGTTTAGTGAACTAAAAAATTTTAGTGAAGCTGGGCGAGTTTGTGGACGATGTAAAAAAATGGTTGAAGATGTGATAAAAGAGTCGCAACATCTCATCGACCCAAATATGAAACGAAAAAGCCCTGAAGATTTGAAACGAGAGATTGAAATAGCTCGTGTGGAGAGACGAATCGCTAAATTTAAAAAACTTCATCCAAAAAATGAATTGACCGAAGAAAATCTGGAATATGCTATGAAAATGGTAAATATCGGTAAGCACGAGGTGAATAGCTGGGTCTCGATGGTCACAGCAAATATGCAACTGCATCCGAGTTTTGAGCAAGTGGTGGAGGGGGCGATTTGTCATCTAAACAAAGTGCCGATTATCTGGCTTGAGCTTAGTGATTGTAGCGGAAATAGTGAAGCTTTCATAAAATCCACAAACCCCGCAATCGAGGATTTGATTTTTGATTATATTTCGCTGGATTATCACGAACTTCTGATGAGTGCAAGTGGCGACCAAAGTGAGAGCATTTTGGAAAATATCATAACTCATCAAAAAGGTGAATATCTGCTGATTGTTGAGGGTGCAGTCCCCCTAGCGATGGATGGAAAATATCTGAGAATTGGACCAAAAGGTGAAACAGGAATTGAGCTTTTACAAAAGTGTGCGAAAGATGCGGCTTTAGTTTTGGCAGTCGGTAGTTGTGCATTAGATGGTGGAGTCGTATCAGCAGCCCCAAATCCAACGGGAGCAGTTGGAGTTGCCGAAGCTTTGGGGCGAGATGATATTATAAATCTTCCTGGCTGTCCCGTAAATCCTACCAATATTGTAGGCACACTACTCTCCTATCTGATGTTTGAGGAGTTGCCACCACTTGATAAATTTAACCGACCACTCTGGGCTTATGAGGGGCGAGTGCATGATAATTGTGAGCGAAGAGGGCATTATGAGCTTGGCGAATTTGTGAAAGAGTGGGGCGATGATGGGGCAAAAAAAGGTTACTGCCTCTACGAAATGGGTTGTAAAGGGCCTTATGCTTTTGTCAACTGCCCAACTATGAAATTCAATAAAGGGACAAGTTGGCCCGTCCAAGCAGGACACGGATGTATGGGATGCACCGAAGTGGGATTTTTCGATAAATTCGCAAACGAAAGAGTCTATAAAGAGATAGAATCATAAAAAA
>JAOZPA010000012.1:0-1112 GCA_029932985.1 Campylobacterales bacterium | reverse complement strand
AAGTTATGAACTTTCTGGAAGATGGGCTAAGAAAAGTGATGGGGATTAATATTTCTCCTCATCGCCTTACAGCACTTGTTGCACTCTACCCACCGCTCCGTTAGTCAATCTCACCTTAATTCCATGTGGATGTGAAGGGGAGTTAGTCAGTATATTCTGCACAACCCCCTCTGTCAATTTACCACTTCGTTGGTCTTGTTTCAACACTATCTTGACTTTTAGCCCAGCTCTTACATCCGCTCGTCTTTTTCCGTTCATTTTAATCCTTTTTGCAAATTATATCCAAACAACAGATAAATTATCATAAAATTTTAAGCAAAAAAAGGCTAATCTCAAATTATAATCTATACAGGAAATAAAATGCAATTTTCGGGCTTTAACAAAAAATCGATAGAGTTTTTACAAAATCTAAAACAAAATAATACAAAAATTTGGTTTGAGGCAAATCGCAGTGAGTGGGAGTCGCATATCAAAAACCTAAGTGTTGATTTTGTAAATGAGATGGGGGAGCATCTGCAAATTTTAATCCCCACAATCCATTTTAAGCCCAAGGTCGGTGGGTCGCTTTTTCGTATCTATCGTGACATTCGATTCAGCAAAGATAAAACTCCGATGAAAAGCAAAATCGGTCTGCTCTTTTGGCAAGGTCGAGGTCATCGGATGCAAAGTAGCAGTTTTTATATGCACTTTGATGAGCAGGAATACCTTATCGCCACGGGAATCAGAAATTTCAAACCGCCACTTTTGCACACCTATCGAGAATATATCAAGGATGAAAAAAATCGTACCAAATTGCACAATATCATTGAGGGGCTTGTGGCAAAAGGTTATCAACTAGATGAGCCAAAATTTAAGCGAATGCCCCGTGGATTTGATAAAAATCAAAAACATAGTTATCTCGCACTCTTTAGCTCAATTTTTACCTATCAACAATTTATCATCGATGAAACTTTTTTGAGTGAGCAGTTAATCCATAAAGCTTTTAAAATTTATGAAGAGATGCACTCTTTGCAAATTTGGCTCTATCAAATGACCCTTACCCAAATAAAGGTGGTTTAGTAGGGTGCGATTTTATCGCACCAATTTCAAGTTTCAATCTCTTTTTGCCTTCC
>JAOZPA010000084.1 GCA_029932985.1 Campylobacterales bacterium | reverse complement strand
ACCCGAAACTTGTTTCGGGCATAAAAAATTCCAGACTTAGCTCCAGCGAAAACACAATAATTCATTTTTGTAGGGTGCGATTTTTTCGCACCAAATTAATAATAAATTACAGGAGAGATTTTTATGGCATTTGTGTTGAAGTTTTACTCAAGCATTTTAGAGAAAATAACAATAATATAATCGCTTAAATCAAAATTTAGCAAAAAATCGCTATAATCTATTTAAGCTTCGAGCTTATTGAGTGAAGTCGTTAGTTTTGATCGACATGGGGACTTCACTCTCTTTTAATTCAACAGCCTCTTTTAAAAATCTCCAAAAAAAGCTTTATTGCCAACAATATATAACTAAACAGATTAAAATCAAATTAAAACAAAATTTCCGCTTGGGGACTTTGGCATACGTTAGAATACAGTGTCACGTTAATTTTTGCAACTTTTATTAATTACGGCTTTGCTTCAAATAAATATCAAATAATAAATCTATTTTTTTAAGGTTGCACTCGAAGAAAATTGTGTGAAATAGTGGTCAACTTGAGTGGTTGACCGCTAAATTTAAAAAATCATTGAGGAATATCATCAATACTAGGTTCAAAAAGAGCTTTTAAAATTTGTTCATTACCTATTTTATCTGCACGAGTTTGGTCAATAAATCGTATCTCTACACTTCGATTTATCTCCAATCCTGCAGGAGTTGCATTGTTTGCAATTTGGTCATCTTCACCACCTGCAAGTAAAACTATCTTATTTTTCAATCCACTTTTAACAAGATATTTTTTCACCGCATTTGCCCGTTTTTTAGACAATCGTAAATTATATTCGGCAGGTCCTCTCATATCAGCTCGTCCAACCAATAAAACTTCTATATTTGGTCTATCTAGCAAAAAAGTTACCCAATCTTCCAGCAAGATTTTAAATTTTCTATCAATCACAATGGAATCTGTTTTAAATTCTACTGAACTCACAAGCTCCAAAACTTGAATTCCACCATCACCCATCTTTGCTACCGTTGACTCTGGTGTAAGATTTGTATATCTTTTTTTACCACTTTTCTCAGTATATCCCACAACCTTGATAGCATCTAGTCTAGTCACCTTTGAAGCCGAAACTTTTTTAGGTATAGTTGTTGTTGATACCTCTGCTACTTTTTTTGGTGTAATAACAGGGGTCGCTTCTGCCTCTTTATCCACCGCAAATAAAGCCGTCGCTAAAACTAACGAAAAAACTATTTTTTTCATTTCAATCTCCTCTTTAAAAAATTACTTTAATCTACATTAAACCTAAAGTTTTATTAAACAAAGATTATTTTGATTTAATTTAAAGAATATTATCACTTTTAGAAATGAAAAGTATTACTTTTTAAAATCTTTTTGTATATTTATGACAATAGGGTTGTTTGCCCGTTTTTTGATAATAATTTTGATGATAATCCTCAGCCTTATAAAAAGGAAAATTATTTTTATACATCAACTTTGTAGCGATTTTATATCCTACCTTTTCCAAAGTAGCTATCAAGTTCAAAGTTGTATTTTTCTCCTCATCTGTATTGTAAAAAACAGCAGAAAGATATTGACTCCCAATATCTGGACCTTGACCATTAGCTTGGGTTGGGTTGTGAATCTCAAAAAACAGCTTTGCCAAAGTTTCATATCCCACACGTGCAGGGTCATAAACCACCTCCACCACCTCAAGATGCCCCGTATCTTTATAGCAAATATCCTCATAAGTTGGATTTAGAGTTCGTCCACCCATATATCCCGAATTTGCCGATTGCACACCATCTAGTTTTTCAAAATGATACTCAATACCCCAAAAACATCCACCTGCGAAGTAGGCTTTTTGGGTTGTAATATTTACCTCGGCGAGGGGACTAAAATTTAGTGAGATGGAGTTGACACAATGTCTGCTATTTTTGGCTGTGAACCCCTCACCGCTAAATATATGCCCCAAGTGTCCACCACAATTTGCACACACAATCTCTAACCGTCGTCCATCTTTGTCGGTGATTCGTTTAACCGCTCCTTTTATCTCATCGTCAAAACTGGGCCAACCGCACCCTGAGTTAAATTTTGAATCTGACTTGTAAAGTTTAGCATCGCATTTTTTGCAAGTGTAAAATCCACTCTGATTAAAATCGTTGAATTTTCCGCTGTATGGTTTTTCTGTGCCTTTTTTTTCGATAACCCATTTTTCCATTTCACTTAAATCATTAAAATTTTTTTTCTCCATATTTTTATCTCCTTTTGAATATAAAATCACAACTCCTGCCAAAATCACAACTATAATTATGAAATATTTTGTCATAAGTTTCCTTTTTGTTAAAAATATTATATTAACTTTTTAATCTTAATATTAAGTCATCTTCTTTTTATCTCTAACATAGTATAATAGTTTTTTTAAAATAGAAAACAAAATCAAAGGATGAGAATGAAAGAGAGACTTCAAGAAACTTGTAACCAGCTTATAAATAATGAGGATTTGCATATTAAAGATGAAATTTTTAAATTTTTAGAGACAAAAGAGTCATATATTGAGATTTTTGCTGGGGCGGAATCATATATCAAAATTTATTCTACAAAAAAACGAACTTTGTCTGATATTGTTCCGATTGTGCATAATTTCAATTTAAAGATAATTGATGAGGTTACTTATGAGCTAAATCAGGGCAAAAAAATTGTCAATGTAATAAAATTAAATTTAGATTCTGTTGATGTGGAGACACTCGAAAAACATCAAGAAAATGTCAAAGAGCTTTTTGGAGCGGTCTTAAATGATAATCTAAATATAAATACTAAATTAGCCGAACTTGCACTTGTTGAGGGATTTTGTAAAAAAGGTGTGCTATTATTTTTGGCGATTAGTAAATTTGAGAATCAATTGGTTTCTATTTTTAATCAAAGTGTGATTGTCGAGACTTTGGTCAAACACTCATCGCTTTCAAAAACATTTTTAAACTATTTTGTAGATAAGTTTAGCACAAAAAATAGTGAAGATTTAAAAACTTTAGAGCAAAATATAATTATAGATTTGAAAAAAATCAAAGATATAAATGAGGATAAAATGTTGAGATTATTTTTTGAAATTATCAAAAACACTCAACGAACAAACTTCTTTTTAGACAAAGAGGTTATCTCTATCAAAATTCACACAAGCAAAATTGATTATAAATTAAGGGGCATAATTCCCCAAATCGAGACTTTTGTTTATCACCCAGAGTTTGAGGGGCTTCACTTGCGGATGGATAAAGTCAGCCGTGGGGGGCTTCGGTGGAGTAACCGAAAGGATGATTATCGAGATGAGATAAAATCGTTAATGATTGCTCAAGAATCCAAAAATTCGGTGATTATTCCAAAGGGTGCAAAGGGTGGTTTGATTATCCAAAAGTCAAATATCACAAAAGCTGAATTTAAAAAATATTATGAAAATTTTATCAACTCTTTATTAGATTTGGTGGATAATTTGGTAGATAATAAAGTGGTGCATAATACAGATGTGATTTGTTATGATGATGATGATTTTTATTTTGTGGTAGCAGCGGATAAGGGGACTTCGGCGATGAGTGATGTAGCAAATAATCTCTCAGTAAAACGAAATTTCTGGTTGAAAGATGCTTTTGCAAGTGGGGGAAGTCAGGGTTATCATCATAAAAAGTTGGGAATTACTGCAAAGGGTTCTATCAAATCTTCATATCGATTTTTTATAGAAAAGGGTGTTGATTTCTACAAAACTTCTATCTCAATTGTGGGTGTTGGCTCGATGAATGGCGATGTGTTTGGCAACGGAGTATTGGAGAGCGAGAAATTTTTGTTAAAGGCGGGGATTAGCCATAAAGAGATTTTTATAGACCCAAATCCAGACCCAATAGTTTCATTTAAAGAGCGAAAAAGATTATATGAGGAGTCAAATTCCGCTTGGGGGCATTATGACAAATCCAAAATTTCTGAAGGTGGAGGGGTTTTTAGCCGAGATGAAAAAGAGATTGTTTTAAGTGACCAAATCAAAGAGTTTTTGCAAATCAAAGAGGATGTGATAAATGCTCAAGAGTTGGCAAGATATATTTTGAAAGCTAAAGTGGATATGGTTTATCTTGGTGGAATTGGCACATATTTTAAAGCTTCGACTCAAAGCAGTGTGGATATTGGGGACAAGGAAAATGAGGGTGTGCGGATTGATGCTGGTGAGATTGAGGCGGATGTGGTTTGTGAGGGTGCGAATCTGGGAATGACTATGCAGGGGCGGATTGAGTATGCACTAAAGGGTGGCAAGGTAAATCTTGATAGTATTGATAATTCTGCTGGTGTGAATACGAGTGACCACGAGGTGAATTTTAAGATTTTGCTAGATACATTGGTACAGAAAGGATTTATTGATAACCAACAGCGAAATGAAAATCTGCAAACTTTGACCGATTTTGTGGTTAGTAGTGTGCTTTGGACAAACTATTTTCAAGCTTTGGCTATCTCTTTGGACGAGGAGCGAAGTGTAAATAAGTTGGATGTTTTTATTAAATCAATTGAGGTTTTGGAGAATCGAATAGATTATTTTGATAGAGTTAATTTTGAAATCCCACGAAATAATGAGATGAAAAATATTCTTACGGAGGATGATAAAATTGTAAGACCTGTTTTATCAACATTGATGCTTTATGCAAAAATTTTGATTCAGAATATTTTGCTAAAAGATGAGATGATAGACCAACCCGCTTTTTATCGTTATCTATTTAAATATTTTCCAAAAAATTTCGTGGCAGTTTATGAAAATGAGGTAATTAATCATCCGCTGAGAAAAGAGATAATTGCGATGGAGATTGCAAATGAGATAATTAATCGGTGTGGGACGACATTTATTTCTGATTTGGATAAGATTGGTGAAGAGAGATTTATCCTCAAGATTAAAACATATCTTTTGAGTAATGATTTTTTTGGTGCGAATGATTTACGATATAAACTTTATCGAAGTGATTTTGAAATTGAGACGGAGAAATCATATAAATTTTTTATTGAGCTTGAAAATAGTATCGTTTTTAGTGCTAAAAGGATGGCTGACAAACTTGAATCTAGTGAGATAAATTTTGAAAATGTGCTTTACATAAAAGAGAAAGTTTTTACCGCACTTCAGGGGCTGGAGTTTAATTTTGAGTCCAATTTAGACACTTCAAATATTGAAAATTATTATGAAACATTGAGTTATCTCAAATTAATCACCTATATTTTGGAAATCAAACGAATTTCACAAATAAATTTCACCGATTTAACCCACCTTTGCTATAAATTAGTTAAAGATTTGAAAATTATTCAACTTCTCCAAAAAATCAAAAACATCACACCAAAAGACAAAACTCAAAAAATGCTAAAGGGGCAACTGCTCAAAATCATCGAATTTATCATCGTCAACCTATCTAAAGAGTTGATTGAGTTTAGAAGACGAGATGAAAAAATAGATGATAGTATTGAGAGTTTTTTCAAAGAAAAAGAGCAGAATTATAACAATTACTTATCAGTATTTGATGAATTTAAAGATGAGAATATATCAGTAGAAAAACTAACGATTATCGTAAATCAACTGTTATTAGTGCGATAATTTATCAACTTTATGATAAAATAGATAAATTTTTTAGGAGAATAAAATGAAAAAAATCGAAGCAATTATCAAGCCATTTAAACTAGACGATGTCAAAGAAGCTTTACAAGAAGCGGGAATTACGGGGATGACCATTACTGAAGTCAAGGGATACGGACGACAACAGGGTCACAGCGAACTCTACCGTGGGGCAGAATATATTGTAGATTTTTTGCCAAAAGTCAAAATCGAAATCGTAGTTGTAGATGAGGATGTGGAAAAAGCGATTCAAAGCATCATCGAATCTGCAAAAACTGGAAAAGTTGGAGATGGTAAAATATTTGTGACAAGTATCGAAAAAATTGTCAGAATCCGAACTGGTGAAGAGGACGAAGAAGCAGTTTAATAGAAGTGGGACTTTAGTCCCCTCACCGATGGTTTTTTAAAATAAAGGAAGATAGTATTAATAGGTCAGTATTTTTTAATTTAAATAAATATAATGTTATTGAACTATTTGCAGGGGCTGGTGGTTTGGCTTTGGGATTAGAACAAGCTGGATTTAACACCAAAATTGCTGTTGAGATAAATAGATGGGCTGTTAAAACATTACAAACAAATAGACCAAATTGGAATATCTTGCAAGAAGATATAACTAAAATTTCAGAAGATGGAATAAAAAACTATTTAAAAGATAATCAAGAGATAGATTTATTGTCAGGTGGTTATCCTTGCCAGTCATTTAGTTATGCAGGTAAAAAATTGGGATTAGAAGATACAAGAGGCACTCTTTTTTGGGATTTTGCAAAAATTTTAAAAGAAATTAAACCAAAAATATTTTTAGCTGAAAATGTTAAAGGGTTAGCTACTCACGATAAAGGTAAAACATTACAAGTGATGTTGGATGTATTTGAAGATGTTGGTTATAAAATTCAATACAAAGTTTTAAATTCATTAGATTATAGTGTGGCTCAAAAAAGACAAAGAATTTTTATTATTGGAATCCGAAAAGATATAAAAGAGAGAATTGGTGTAGATTACACTTTTCCAAAACCTCATAAAAAGCAATTAGTTTTAAAAGATATTTTAAAAGATGTTCCAAATTCACCGTGTGCAAAATATAATGATAAGAAAAAAGAAGTTTTAAAATATGTAAAAGCTGGTGGGTGTTGGAGAGATTTGCCAGATGATGTAGCTAGAGAGTATATGAAAACTACTTATTTTATGGGTGGTGGTAGAACTGGAATAGCGAGAAGATTATCTTGGAATGAGGCTGGTTTAACTGTACTTTGTACACCATCGCAAAAACAAACTGAAAGATGTCACCCTGATGAACTTAGACCATTTAGTGTCAGGGAAAATGCTAGAATTCAATCATTTCCTGATAATTGGATTTTTGAGGGGTCAATGGCAGAACAATATAAACAAATTGGTAATGCTGTTCCTGTAAATTTGGCAAAAGAAGTTGGATTATCAATAATAAAATATTTAGATAAATTAAAAGAGGTGAAAAAAATAAGAAAATATAATTTAAATTTTATAAGTGATTTGAATCTGTTTAACCATGTAAAAGAGACTATTGAAAAATATAGATTTAAAATTAATCTCAAAGAGTTTAATAAAAATTTAATTGACCCAATTAAATTAACTTTTGATTCTAAAGTTTATGGAAAAACTATTGAAGAGATTATTGAATCAGAATCAATAAGACAAATGGATAAATCAAATAGTAATAATATTGGATATTTTCAACAAAATATTTTTAAATATATTCATTATAAGAATACTCAAGAGACAAATTGGAGTGTGCCAAAACAAGGTTTTGATATTATTAATGATGTAGATAAAATCTATGTTGAGATGAAAAATAAACATAATACTATGAATTCATCTTCATCACAAAAAACATTTATGAGAATGCAAAGTAAACTTTTGGATAATAGGGAAAACAGCTGTTATTTGGTAGAAGTGATTGCAAAAAATAGTCAAAATATAAAATGGCAAATTTCATTAGATGGGCAATCTACATCTAACGAAAATATTAGAAGAGTTTCTATTGATAAGTTTTATGAAATTGTAACTGGAGAAAAAGAAGCTTTTAAACAATTGGTTGAAGTTTTATCAAAAGTTATGGATGATGTACTTGAAGAGATACAGCAAAATGGTATTGAAAATACACTATTTGAAGAACTAGAAGGAATTGATGAAAATATTTTAAAAAGTTTATATTTATTATCATTTAAAAGATATGAAGGTTTTAATAACTTAAATATATAAACTATATAAAGAGGAAAAAATATGCAAACATTTTTAAAAGA
The DNA here is from genome assembly GCA_029932985.1 of Campylobacterales bacterium. Taxonomy (GTDB): domain Bacteria; phylum Campylobacterota; class Campylobacteria; order Campylobacterales; family JAOZPA01; genus JAOZPA01. The sequence continues at coordinate 2,572 of JAOZPA010000084.1, read as the reverse complement.
TGAAAATGAATTAGAGGATGTGATAGAGTTTGTCAAATCATTACTCAAAGAGGAGAGTAAAATTATTCTTCTAAAAGGAGATTTGGCAAGTGGAAAAACTACTTTTGTTCAAAAATTTGTTAAATCACTAGGAGTTAGTGATGATGTAACTTCGCCGACATTTTCAATTATGCAAAATTATGGTGAAGATATTTTTCATTATGATATTTACAATAAAGGTGTAGGGGAGTTTTTGGCTTTGGGACTTGGAGAAAATTTAGACACAAAAGGTTACCATCTAATCGAATGGGCAGATGATGCTTTGGAGCGAATGCTCAGAGAATTTATGTTTGAATTTGTGATTTTGGAGATAGAAGAGATAGATGAAATTCGTCAATATCAAGTGAAAAGCTCTAGTGATTCATAGATTAGAAGCTTTTAATTTAAGCAAGGTTATCAAAAAAGAGAAAATTATTCACGACATAAGTTTGGATGTTTCAAGCGGTCAAGTGGTGGGGCTTTTAGGTCCAAATGGTGCAGGAAAAACTACCTCTTTTTATATGATTTGCGGATTGATAGAAGCAACCACAGGCAAAATTATTTTGGATGGTGAAGATATTTCTAATCTTTCTCTCTCTCAACGGGCAAAATCTGGGATTGGATATTTACCACAAGAGGCAAGTATTTTTAAAGATTTGACAGTTGAGGAAAATATATTATTAGCCACAGAGATTGCATATAAAGACAAAATTCGTCAAACTAAAAAAGCGGAAAAGTTGATGGGAATTTTCAATATAACTCATATAAAACATAAAAAAGGGATAACTCTAAGTGGTGGTGAGAGGCGACGGTGTGAAATTGCGAGAGCATTAGCGATTAATCCCAAATTTTTACTGCTTGATGAACCGTTTGCAGGAGTTGACCCAATCGCCGTAGCAGATATTCAATCAACCATAAAATCATTGGCAAAATTGGGAATAGGAATTTTGATAACCGACCACAATGTTCGAGAAACTTTAGATATTTGTGATAAAGCATTTGTGATGAAAAGTGGAAAACTCTTAGCAAGTGGTACAAGCAAAGAGGTTTTTGAAAATGAATTAGTCAAAAAATACTATCTCGGCGAAAATTTTCAACTATAAAGGTGAGTTCTTGAATGAGATATTGGAATATTTTTATGAGTTTCCAGTCCCCAAATGGAAATTTTTTAATCGTAAAATATCGATAGATGAAAAATCTATTTTGTTAATTTCCCCAAAAATGAGTGGAGTGAGTTGTCTAATTTATGATTATTTAACAAATTTTGATTCAAAAAGATATCTTTATCTAAATTTATCAGATTTAAGAATTGATAAAAAGGAGATTCAAAATAATTTAGAGCAATTTATATTTGAAAAAAAGATTAAAATTTTGATTCTTGAAAATTATGATACTACTATCTCTCTTCCAAAAGTTTCTCAAATTATTTTAACCTCAAATAAAGAAATATCGGTGAGGGGACTAGAGAAAAAATCACTTTATCCGTTGGATTTTGAGGAGTATATTTCGATTGAGCAAAAATCTTTTTCGATAAAACAACAATTTGCAAACTACTCAAATAGTTCAACTTATCCTGAAATTTTGCTATATAAATTTGATAAAATTAAGCTTTATCAAGATAGATTAAAATCACTTTTTGATGCTGAAATTGAGATGGAGATTATTAAGGAGTTGGCTAAGTTTCAAAGTGAAAAAATCTCTATTTTTCAGATTTTTAATATCTTAAAGTCTAAACACAAAATTTCAAAGGATAGATTTTACAAATTTATAAATAAGATTGAGGATGAAAAATTTATTTTTTTGTTATCTAAATATGGGTCAATCAAGGGAGCTAAAAAACTTTATTTGCTAGATTTTAATCTCAAAAATCAGATAACTTTCAAAAAAAATTTTATAAAACGATTTGAGAATATTCTTTTTTTAGAACTTATAAAAAGGGAAAAAAAAGTTTTCTATGCAGATAATATCAATTTTTTTCTTCCAAATGAAAATGTAGCAATTATCTCTATCCCTTTTTTGCCTATTGAAATGATTAATGAAAAAATCAAGAAAATTACAAAAAAAAATAACTTGAATTTAAAAAAGATTTTTGTAGTGACTATGAATGAAAAAAAATTTCTAATTATAGATAATCTTCCTTGCCATATTTTACCATTCTGGGATTTTGTATTAACTTTATAGGTAGTCCTAGAAAGATAGTGTTGCTAAACTATAATACGGGGTCAGGTTGATTTTTGTAATTTATTAAATGAATCTTAAATGAGGGAGGGGGAAGTTAAATGTTTTGTCTTTTTTTGAGATTGTTAGTTATGTTTGATTTTATTATCTATGGGTTTTTGGTTTAAAATCCCCTCACCGATGTTTTTATTTATTATGTATTTCTTTCTCTCTCTCTCTTCCTCTTATGGTTATCAATGTTTTGAGTTTGAAGTTTTGAGAGAAAATTCGCCCAAGAATCTTAAAGTTTTCTTAAGCAAATTCGTCATCACCGCCCGTCGCCGTCGTCCGTCGATAGAGTTTGAGGAGCAACTTCCCAAACTCAAATAGTTTCAAA
>JAOZPA010000011.1 GCA_029932985.1 Campylobacterales bacterium | reverse complement strand
AAAATAGTAGGATTAAAATTTGCTAATGGAAAGCTAGAGGAGTTAGAGCAATCAAGGCAAGTTATGCAAGATATAAATTCAACTTATGATTCTATATTGAAATCTTATACGATGATTGGAGATTTTATGAATGAAAATGCAACCAAAACAAAGGAGCAAATTTCAGAAATAACAATTGATAGACTTGGAAATACACAATTTTTAAATTCTCTTGATAAAAAGATTATCACAAATAATGAAGAGTTATCTGAAACTATATCTCTTTTAGAAGAGATAGCCAATTCAATAGATCCAAATGCATATAACGATATAGAAAAAATTTTATTGTGGAGTAAAGAGTTAAATAATGCTGATATTGATTTTGAGAAAGATAATATTTTAATTTATACTTTTTTAGAACCAGGGATATGTAGTTATACCGAAAATAGAATTTTAATAGATGATAAACAATTAGATGTTACATTTATAATAACCAGTTTAGCTTGTGATTCAGCAATTATTGGATATTATTTAGCATATAAAGTTTCAAAAGATATAGAAAAAGTGGAAATAAAAGCATTTAATCACGAGTCTATCATTATAGATATGAAATCAAAAAATTTAGAGTAAATATTAAATTTCCGTTTAGGGTTGTAAAACCCCTTTTTTCTAATCTTCTAAATTTGGAATTCTAATTTTCTGACCTATATAAATCTTATCTGGGTCTTTAATCACCTCTTTATTTGCATTAAAAATCACCATATATTTATTTCCATTTCCATAGAATTTTTTTGCAATTTTCGACAAATTATCCCCCGAAACTATATCATAATAGACCTCTTCAAACTCCAAAATCTCATCCTCACTGCCCTTAATTTTCATCTCATCAAAAATCACTTTGGAAACCCCCTTGATATTCCCAGCAATCAAAACCGCTTTTGCAACATCCTCCTGATTATCTGCCAAACCATCGATACTCACCACATCATCCTCTTTAAAAACATTTAAATTCTCAATCGGCATAGTTGCATTATTGTCCGAAATCTCCTTTTTAATCGCCTCCGCTTCATTGTCCTCATCAACTTTCTTACCTTTTCCTGTGATAAAATCAAAAAATCCCATATCTTCCCTTTCTGTGTTTTGTGCAATTATACTTTAGTTTTATTTAAAATCAGATTTTGATGATTTGGTGTTAGGCAAGAGTACCTGATGATGGGCAAAAATAATCTTTTTATAAAAATTTAGATATAATATCGGTTACATAAAATAATAACATAAAAGGAATTTTCATTGAAAAACAGATATTTTTCAAATAGTGAAACGAACCAATTTTTATACAAATTACAAGATAAATATCCAAATTTAATCAAAATCAAATCAATAGGCACAACTTGGGAAAATCGTGATATTTTACTGGCGACTATTTCGCTAGATGTGGTGAGTGCGGACAAAAAACCTGCACTTCTATATACGGGAACGGCTCATGCGAGGGAGTGGATTGGTAATGAGTTGGCGGTGCATTTTATCGAATATATTGTCAAAAATTATCAATTTGACCCCAGACTTTCGCAAACTCTCAATCGCACAACACTTTATATTATACCTTGTTTGAATCCAGATGGCTTTGAGTATTCACGAAATCATTTTTCATTTTGGCGAAAAAATCGGCGAGATAATGGTGATGGAACTTTTGGGGTGGATTTGAATAGAAACTTTTCAATTGGCTATCAAAAATCGACTGATACTAGCTCAAATGTGTATAGTGGCAAAGAGCCTTTTAGCGAAGCGGAGACTCTGGCTATCAAAAATTTTGTGGATAGTCATAAAAATATTACAATCGCATTAGATTACCATTCACAAGGAAATGTGTTTTTTCCAGCTCACAAATTCAAACACGAACAGGAGATAGATGGTACAGATTTAAACACTCTTTGTGCAAATATGGCTTACGAAATTAATAAGGTTACGGGTCGGAGATATGGAATTCATAGAGGCAAACCGCCTACAAAATTGATAAGTGGAAGTGGAAGAGAGTATTATTATTCCAAAGGGATTCTCTCTGCAGTCATCGAGGTGGGGACTCGAAATATCCCAGATTATATCGCAAATATGAGTGATAGTGTAAATGAAAATATTTCTGCTTTGATTTATGCCCTGAGTGAGGTGGAAAATTATTCCTCAAATGCCCCAAAACGGGTGGATAATTTCATCGCTAGTGATATTGGCTCAGATTTTATTAAGCTTAGTTGGGATTTTGAGCAACGAGATGATATTTATTTTGAGATTTACCGAAATATGAGATTTAAACAAGCTTGTAATGCCAGTAATTTAATCGCCATTACCAAGGCAAATTTTTATGAGGATATTCAGCTAGGTAGTAATAAAATCTACTTTTATTATATCCGAGTGGTCAATAAAAAAACCAAAATCAAATCTCCTTTTGCTCCACGAATTAGAGTTCGGACAACTTTGGATAGAGATGAGTTTTCGCAGATTGTTTTTCCGTCTCAAAATGCAGTGGGATATGTTGGTGAGTTCACTAAGGAGAAAAATCGTGACCATTTCGGACATAATTCACTATTTATTGGTGTAAATAAAAATATTGGTAAAGCTTATGGGGTAATCGATTTTAATCTTGATTCTATCCCATCAAATGCGATTATCAAGGAGGCAAAACTTTCTATCTATCCGCTAAATCGGGTGGGGGTGAAGATTGAATCTTATGGAGTTTGGAGTATCGATTTTCTAAAGCAAAATAGTGTAGCAGAGAGATTTGATTATGACCAGATTGATAATGCCGAGGTCATTCACTCTATTGGCGAGGAGATTCGGAGTGAAAAACTGACTCAGGGGATTTGGCATAGTTGGACCTTTAACCAAAATGAGTGTAAGATTTTGGAGCAGAGGGTGGCGGAGCGGAAATTGCTTTTTCGGATAAAAGGGGCGACTGAGCTACCGATGGGCAGGGATTCTCAAATGATGCAGTTTGATATTGGATATGGAAAATTTGGTAGTGGGATTCACTATCGACCCTATCTTGATATTAAATACAGTATGCCTAGCCAAAAAGTTGAAATAGAGGATTGTACTATAAATAGTGTCTCCACGGCAGGTGTGCAAAAAAATACTTTGGTGAGTGGGTTTGACCAAAATGGAGCTAAAATTTATGGTCATATATGCTTTAAGCTCGATTCCCTGCCAGACCCAAACAGCACGGTAATCACACAAGCTTATGTGGAGTTAGAAAACAAAAATCGTCTCAAGAATCGAAAAGATTTTAGGATTAATATAGATTTCGCCAATGTTAAAGAGGTAAGTTATCAAGATATTCAAACTCGAAATTCGATAGATTATGTGGGTTATGAGTTGGGCAATGAAGATTTAAAATTTAGCAAAAAACATCTTTTTCTGTTTGATTTAGGGAGCATAATTGCATTGGAAAACTTACACAAAAAAGAGAAAAATGTATCTCTAATTTTGAGAGCCACAACCTCATCTGCTGTTAAAAATACTTTGATTAAATGGTATGAACATAGCAAAGATTTCAAGCCTAGATTGGTGATTGAGTATAAAGAGCGAGACAAAAAAGTCCCCTCACCGATAAGTAATTTTAGGGCAACCAAAGAGAAAGGTGTAATAAAACTGACTTGGACAAATCCAAAAGATGAAAATTTTAAGGGTGTTTATGTGGTACGAAACCGTTTTCGTTCCCCCGCTTCACCATTTGATGGAGTTAAACTTTATGCAGGAAAAGATAATTACACATTAGATGATTTTGGTTCACTTGATGTGGATAAATATTACACAATTTTTAGCTATAATGATGTTCCAATCTATTCTGAACCTATAACTTTAGAATATTTTGCATAGATATGAAACAAAAACTTTTAATTAGTGCCTGTTTGTATGGCGAAAATGTAAGATATGATGGTAAAAACTCACTTTTGCCATCTGAAATTTTTCAAAAATTATCGAAAAAATATGATTTAATCCCCTTCTGCCCAGAGGTAGAGGGAGGTTTAGAAACCCCACGAGTACCCAATGAGATTCAAAAAGATGGTAGATTAATTGATAGAGATGGAGTTGATAATAGTGATGCTTTTGAATTTGGGGCAATAAAAACTTTACAACTTTGTATAAAAAAAAATATTAAAATAGCATTATTAAAATCCCAAAGCCCCTCCTGTTCCAATAATTTTATCTATGATGGCACATTTTCAAAAAAATTAATTAAGGGCGATGGAGTGACTGCCAAACTTTTAAAGCTAAACAGTATTAAAATTATAAATGAGACAGAGATTTAGCAATGAATATGTTATAATAACTTATGTCAAAAAATAAAAATAAAATCATAAATTTCTTAGAATCGACGATAAAGATTTTTGAGAAAATTCCAATCCCCACCTCTAAATATCGGGTGGCGATTACGGGTCTTAGTCGAAGTGGAAAGAGTGTTTTTTTAACTTCACTCATAAATCAAATGTTAGCTAAAGATAAGCTCAATTTTGGGGACTTTGGGAATAAAAAAAGTTATAGTGTGCGGTTGGTGGATATTAATCTGCCCATTGCCCAGTTTCCCTATCACGAATATTTGGAGGAGTTTAAAAATCCTTATGCCTTGTGGCCCAAATCCACCACAGGGGTGAGTGGGTTTGCTTTGGAGATTGAGATTCAGAGTAGTTACAGTTTCATTGAAAACAAACGGGTGCTTTTGGAGTTCATCGATTACCCTGGGGAGTGGCTCATAGATTTGCCGATGCAGGATATTGAATATGATGAGTGGTCTAACTATATGATTTCACTTGCCCTAAAAGATGATAAAAAACCGCTCTCTAAAGAGTGGATAGATTCGCTTCATAGTGAAAATTTGGATGAAACTCAAATCGTGCAAAACTATAAAAACTATCTGGAAAAGTTAAAGTCAAATAATTTCAGCTTCATTCAGGCAGGGCATTTTTTGCAACAGGGGGGGCTTAGCGATGAGGTGCTAAATTATGCTCCACTTTTGCCCAAAGATAAAAACACAAAAATCTATAAAAAGTTCCAAAAGAGGTATGATGATTTCATCAAAGAGATGCTGAAAGCTTTTGACAAACCCTACTATAAGGATTACGATAAGCAGATTATTTTGGTGGATTTGATAAAGTCGTTGCAGAGCGGATATGATGCTTTTGAGGATATGCACTTGGCGATTAAGGAGATGTTGAAACCCTACTCTTACGGCAAAAATAGTTTTCTTTCACGGTTGTTTTTGAGGCGGATTTCGCAGGTGATAATTGTGGGGACAAAGGCAGATAATATCGCAAATAATCAACACAATAACTACAAACAATTGCTCGATGATATGCTAAAAGATATGAAAGAAAAGTTGAAAATCAAACATATCAGAGTCAATTCTACCATTATAGCTTCGGTCAAAAGCACACAAAATATCAAAGCAAAACATCAGGGGCGGGAGCTGTCGTGCCTCAAGGGGACGGTTGAGGGTGAAAAAGAATCTTCGGTACATTGGGTCGGTGAGATTCCCGAGGATTTTTACAATCGTGAGAGTTGGAAAGATAGGGAGTTTGCTTTTCCAAATTTTAAACCATCGCAATTTCCCTCTAGTCCAAATAAATCGGTGGAACATATCCGAATGGATAGTTTAATTGAGATGTTGATAGGAGAATGGCTGTGAATAAGATAAAACCAAGTCGTATAAAGTTTGAGGAAAATGAGTTGAAGATAGATGAGCCTTTAGTCCCCCAACCGCTAGTTCCACAAAGATTTGAAAATATTAGTGTTGTTGATGAGGAGGAGAAGTTAGAGGAACTTGAAGATAAAAAAGAGGTGGAGGTTGCCAAAAAAACTAATAAATTAAAATTTTTTATGGTGGCGATAGTTCTATTTTTTGGATTGTTAATCTATGATGTAACCACCTATATCATTGAAATTTGTGAAAAAAATCTTGCGTTTGGGGGCTTTTTTGCCATAACTGGGGGCATATTTCTATTTTTAGTCATTAAATTAGTGTCTAAAGAGGTTAAAAGTTTAAAAAATTTAAGAACAATTAATAAATTTTATTTAAAAAGCGAAAAGTTAAAGATAAATCCATCAAAAGAGAGTATCGGTTTTTTAAAAGAGTTGGTAAAATTTTATAAAAAAAGCTCCATCGTGGAGATTCAAGCAGACTTAAAAGAGATTGAAAATAGGTTGAAAAAAGATACACTTTTGTATGGAGAGGCGATTGAATTGTTTGAGACAAAGGTGCTTTCTAAGTTAGATGAGAGGGCTTATAGTGCGATAAATCGGTATATTCAGCAGTCAGCAATTGCTACGGCTTTAAGTCCTGTGGCGATTTTGGATGCAGTTTTTGTGATTTGGCGAAATGTGACGATGATAAGTGAAGTAGCTAAGATTTATGGTTTTGCACCCTCGCTGGTTTTCAAAATTTCACTCACCAAACAGATTTTACAAAGTGTGGTTTTTGCATCGGTTGCTGAGATTATGAGTGAATATGGGGCATATCTGGTGGGAAATTCGCTAATTTCAAAAATCTCATTAAGTATCTCTGATGGTATCGCAAATGGAATATTAACCGCTAGAATTGGATATAACACTATCGATGCTTGTCGTCCGATTGAAAATAAAAGTTTGAAAAAATCCAAACTCCAAAATAGCATAAATAGAATGCTAAAAGATATTTCCAAAAAGATTTTTTAAACAGAATCTTATGATATTATTAAAATAAAAAGAGGATAGATGTCACTTATTGAGATAAAAAAACTCTCTTTTGCTTATGGCAAAGATACGGTGCTTGAGAATATAGATTTAGAGGTGAGGGAGAGGGATTTTTTGGCGATTATTGGTCCAAATGGTGGGGGGAAATCAACATTGCTGAAATTGATTTTGGGGATTATAAGTTCCAAATCTGACACGATAAAAATTTATAATCAAAAACCTATGGCAAATTTGAGCGATATTGGCTATGTGCCACAAAATACAAATATAAATGTAAATTTTCCTATTAAGGTGATTGAGGTTGTGATGATGGGGCATATCAAAGGCAAAAAAGAGAGGGAGAAAAGTAAGAATTTTTTCCATCGTTATTTTAAAATTGGGTACAATGAGTTTGAAAAGTCGTGTGCTTTAGAGAGTTTGAGAGAGGTCGGAATGGCGGAGTTTGCAGATAAAAAAATCGGGTCACTTTCTGGTGGTCAACGGCAACGGGTGATGATAGCTCGGGCTTTGTGTGCTAAAACCAAAATTTTGATACTTGATGAACCAACGGCTAGTATCGATGTGAGTGGTCAACGGCAAATTTATGAACTGCTAAAATTTTTGAATAAATCTATCACAATTATAGTAGTTTCTCACGATATATCGGTGATTTTAGGATATGCAAATCGGGTCGCTCATATAAATAAAACTCTCACTTTTCACGATATATCAAATTATCAAAAGGAGATTAAAACAGATGATAAACATTTTTGTGAGGTTGAGATGTTGCAGATGCTAGGGGAGTGCAAATGTTAGAAAGGAGAAAAAAATAAAATGAGTTGGTTTGAAGATATAAAAGAAAATACTTTACTAAAAGTTGAATTAGATAATGAGAAAAAGATTACCATATATTTTTTAGAAGTAAAAGATGGTATAGTTAAAGGTAAACTTCAAAATGGGAAAATAAAAAAATTTAAAGAGGAAAAGATTGAAGATTTAGAGGAGATAGGTGAAGAATCTACTAATGTCATAGATATTCAAATTAAAAGTAAAGAATTTTTAAATAATATTTTGGAGAAAAGAATAGATGAAAATAAAAATACACTATCTAAAGTCAAAACATCTTTTTTAAATAAAATTGAAAATAATACCTTATCTCCTTTAGTATTTAAAGGAAAAGAGGAATTTTTAAATATAAAAAATGAATCAAAAGAGTTATATTCAAAATTAATGTCTATTCTAAACTCTTATGATTATACAAAAAAAATAAAAGAGATAGATTTTAAATATGGTAAAAGTCAAATAGTTTTAAGAAAAATTTATAATCTTTTTTCGGAAAATGATTATAATGAGATAGAACTATTTTTAGCTTATATTTTACAAGAAAATGATATTTCATATTTTGAATTTTTTAATTTATTGCCAAATAGCTTTTATTGTTTAAAAAATGATATATATTATTGTCACAAAAAAAATAGTAAATATGGTTTTATTATTGCTGAAAAACTTTTTGAACTTTATTATTTGGAAGATAATATGGAAAAGGAGTGGTTATATCTAATTAAAAACATACTAAATTTTAACTCTTTTCAAACTTTTAGTTTTCAATATAAAAATTTTTATAAAAAATTATCTAATAAAAATAAAGAATTTTTTGAAGAATCAATAAATTATATTGCAAATAAAGCAAAGATTTCAAATTTTTTAGGTTCTATTGAAGAGAAAATTAAAATATTGGAAGATAATTTAGTAGAAAAAATAGATTATAAAGAACTAAAAGCACCAAAAAAGAGAGGAAAAGAGAAAAAAATAAAAATTATTAAAAAGGTAAATAAAGATGTAAACTTTAATAATAAATATTCAACTTTAGATATTTCCGCTCTAAAACAAAGAGAAAAAAATAGATATAATAGTTATAGTAATTACAGTAGGTATGGAAATTATAAAAAAGCAAAAGATGCAAAAGATAGAAAAGATTATAAAACTGCCATAAAGTATTTTAGAATCGCTTTTCAAAATAATGAAAAAGTAGAAAGTACAATAAAAGATTTAACTTTAACATATTATGAAAGTGGAGATATTGATGGTAGTAAAAATTTTCTTCTTCAAAATGAAAATAGATTAGATAAAAATATAACAACATATAATTTTTTAGAAAATATTTTTGCTACATTAGGTGAATATAGAAAATCTATAAAATATGTAGATATATTATTAAAAGATACTAAAACCAAAAATAAAGAAATTATATTATTAGGAAAAAAAGCTTTTTGCTATATTAAATTAAATAATAAAGATAGTGCCAAAGGATTACTAAAAGAGATATTAATGATTCAAGCAGGTAATAGTTATGCTAAAAGATTATTAGAAGAAATAAAAATAGGTAATGTCATAAAGGATATTGATATATCGTCTTTTGGTGGAGGTTTAAGTAAATTTATAGAATATACTTTAAGTAATTATGAAGATTATGCAGGTATTGCTTCAAAAATAAAAGAATCTGATAAATTATTTACAAAAGCTACATTAAGGGCATTACAAGAGTTCATAAGAACAACAAAAGCAAGACCTAAAGAAAGAGCAAATTTACTATTAAGTGAGGCTAAACTTATACAAGTACTCGAACCTGATAATGAGTTATATCTAAAAACTATTTTAAAAAGATATTGTCATGATATGGCTTTAAATCATATGGCAGATTATTCTCCGATGGAAGTAATAAGATTTTTTTATACGGAAGCATCTATTTTAGAAATTGAATGGAAACGTTTAGTTCCACAGGTAGTATTCTATTTTAAAACATATATTTCAAATTATAATGAGTTAATAAATATTCAAATGCCATCACTAGATGAAAAAGAGTTAGATAGTATCTTAAATATTATAATTTTAGATAAAAATAAAAAAATTTGGAATAATATTTTAGATATGTTTATATGGAATGAGACAATCACTAAATATATAGGAAAAAAATTCTTTGAAAATAGTAAGTTTAAAGAATTATCTATAATTTTTTTAAATGAACTAGGTATTAATGATTCTTTTAATAATTTAGATGGATATATGAGAATGTGGAATATAGTAAGAGAAAAACGAAGAAGAGAATATCAGCAATGGTTTAATTTAATAAAAAGTATTATACAGTTAGATAATTTAGAAAGTATAATTAATCAAATAAAAAGTAATTTAAATGGTTGCAAAAAAAGCTGGTTGTCACAAACTGATGAAAGAGTTTTAAAAACGATATTTGAAATAAATAAAAATTTAGAAGATTATTTAGTTCAAGAAACTTTTGATGATAAAGAAAGAAGTAAAAACTATATACTGACTGAAACAAATGAATTATTAAATGAAATAAAAAAATATCCAACAAAATTTTCCTATGAGGGATATAAACCTCTTTTAGAAAAAATTGAAAAACTTTTAAATCAATCATTTTCAAATATTTTAAAAGAAAGTATTCCTGATACAGATATTGGATTATTAGGAGAATCAGTTGTAGTAAATCAAAATAGTATCTCTTTGCAATTTTTTATAAAAAATTCAAAAAATAGTTCTCCCATTTCTAATGTAAAAATAGAAGTTATGAAAACGAATGATATTAAATATATCTCTGGAGAAACAGAAATATATGGCTCAATTAGAGGTGATGATGAAAAAATAATTAAATTAAATATAAAAGTTTCTAATAAAATTATCTCTAATTTAGCAACAGATATAGGAGTAGTATTAAACTATAATATAAGAGCAACAGATGAAAGAAAGGAAAAAATATTTCAAATTCCTATAAGATTATATACAAGTGAAAAATTTGAAAAAATAGACAATGTTTATGCACCTGTTGCAGATGGTGGTCCTGTAACAGATAAATCTATGTTTTTTGGTAGAGATGAATATATTGGCAACATTGTTAACTCATTAACAACATCTAATTCAAAAAGTATTATTGTTTATGGGCAGAAAAGGTCGGGTAAATCATCAGTTTTATATCATTTGAAAAACAGATTACAAAAAAATGAAAATGCCTTTTGTATAGATTTCAGTATGGGAGATATTATAGATGATTTATCTGTTAATTCAGTAATACTTTATTATCAAATTTTATCTAAAATTGAAGAGGAATTAGAAATTTTAGAATTTGATGGTTATCAAGTGCCTAATTTTAAAAAACCTACAATTGATGAGTTAAATAAAAATCCTACAATTATCTTTTATGAATCTTTGAGAGAATTTAAAAAACTTTTATCAAAAACAGATGGTTGGAAAAATAAAAAATTAATTATATTAATAGATGAGTTCACTTATGTTTATACTAGTATTTTAAAAAATGAATTATCATCAAATTTTATGAAAACTTGGAAAGCATTTATTGAAAAAAATTATTTCTCTGCTGTTTTAGTAGGGCAAGATGTAACACCTAAATTTAAAACTAAATATCCAAATGAGTTTGGGGTAACTGAAGATAAAAGATTGACATATTTAACCAAACATTATTCAAGAGAATTGATAGAAAAACCAATATGGGACAAAGAAAGAGACAGTAGTAGATATATTGGTAATGCAGTTGACAAAATAATAGATTACACAGCTTGTAGCCCCTATTATTTGCAAATGTTTTGTGCAAGGATAGTTGATTATATGAATAGAAAAAAAGCAATAAGTGTTACAGAAGCAGATATAGAAGAGATTGCAGAAACTTTCATTGAAGGAGCTGAGAGTTTAACTGAAGATAAGTTTGATAATCTATTTACAGCAGGAGATGCTGATGTTGAAGCATTTGATATTAATAATGTGAAAAATATTTTAAAACAGATTGCTAAAGAATCAAGCATAGGTTCTTGTGCTAGAGAAAATATATCTATAGAAAATCAGAATAATATCTATATAGATAAAATATTAAAAGATTTAAAAAATCGTGAAGTTATCAATCAAAAAGATAATTATTATAAAATAGAAGTGGGGTTATTTGCAAAATGGTTATTAAAACATTAAATAAAATAAATCCGTTAAGTGATTATGGAAAAATAATTACTAATGGTAGATTTATTGGTAGAGGAAATTTTATTGAAACTATTCATAATAGAGTTTTAGTTGAGAACAAGGGTGGTAACATTGCTATTATGGGATTACCTAGAGTTGGTAAATCTAGCTTGGCTTGGAATGCTTTAGTAAATGAAAAAAGCAAACAGATAAAACTAAATAGATTCATTATAAATATTAATGTTGGTTCAATATCTACATCAGAGGAGTTTTATGAAACTTTAATTAATGAGTTTTTTATGGAGTTGGAATTTGAAGAGATAGAAGAGATTATAAATGATAAAAAATTTAACTTATTAAAGAAAATAAGAGATAATATTTTTGATAAAGATTTAAAGTCCATTGAGAAAAAAAGCTATATACAGAGATTTTATATATTTATGGCAAAATTTAATATAAAAATTATCTATATTTTAGATGAATTTGACCACATTGGAAAAATCTTTAAATTAGAAAATTTTCAATTTTTAAGAGAGATAATTATAAAAGCTGATATGAGAATTAATTTAATAACAATATCAAGAAGAACAATTAATGAGATAGAATTATTAGAAAATGAAGCAATATCTAAATTAGCTGGTGTTTTTAGTGATTTAAATTTGAATCTTTTTACAGATAACGAAGTTAAACAATATTGGGAAGAGTTAACAAAATTCAAAATTCAAACAGATGAAGAGTATAGAGAAATTGTAAAATATTATGCGGGAAATCACCCTTATCTAATTGATATATTTAATTATAATATAATTGATGAAATTATGATTAAGGATATTGAAATAAATAAGATTATTGAAAATAGAATAAAGCTAACCTTTTTTAATGCTTATGATGATATTATTAATCTATTAAAAGAGGAAAAACTTTATGATAAAATTATACAAATACTTTTTGGACCAAGATATGATTTAGACCAAAAATCAATTGAAAGATTAGTTAAATTTGGAATGATTTATAAAGATGAAGATAAGAAATATAAGTGTTTTTCAATATTTTTTAAAGAGTATCTTTCTTTAAAACAAAATGAGATAGATTTTTGGCCATTATGGACTGAAACAGAAACAATATTAAGAAATATTATAAAAGAAAAACTTATTGAAAATTATGGAGAAATATGGGAAGAAAAATTTATTAAAAAATATTCTAAAAAAGAGAATTCTCTTAAAGAGTTAAAAGTTACTATGGAGAAAAATAAAAAAAGTTTCGCAGAAAGAGCATCTACCCATTTAGTTGATTATACCTATCCCCAAAATATGTATGAAATTTTTATTTCTACAGAGTGGAGTAATGTATATTATAAAATTTTTGATGGAGAAAAAAGAGAATGGAATAAAATATTTGAATTATTGGCAAAAATAAGAAATCCAATTGCACATAATAATGAATACTTTCTTGATAGTAGTGATAAAAACTTGGCAATAACTTATTGCAATAAAATAAAAAAAATTTTAGGTTAAATAATGTTAGAACTTTTATCTTATGAATTTATTCAAAATGCGATAATGGCAGGGGTTTTGGTGAGTTTTGCATCGGGAATTATCGGCTCACTCATCGTGGTTAATCGGATGGTTTTTTTGGCTGGGGGCATCGCTCATACCTCCTATGGTGGAATTGGACTTGCGGTTTATTTTGGATTTCCAATTTTTCTAGGGGCTTCACTTTTTGCAGTGGGGGCTTCACTTTTGATAGCATTTATCACCATAAATCAAAAAGACAAAATAGATACTTTTATCGGTCTCATCTGGGCGGTCGGTATGGCGATTGGTATCATATTTATCGATTTAAGCACAGGCTACAATGTCGATTTGATGAGTTATCTTTTTGGCTCAATTTTGGCAGTAAGTCTCAATGACATAACCTATATCTCTATACTTTTAACTATCATAATTTTCATCGTAACTTTTTTTTACAGACAAATTTTGGCGGTCTCCTACGATAGCGAATATGCAAATCTTCGAGGCATCAATGCCAAATTTTTTTACACCTTAATACTTGTCCTCTCCGCCCTCACCGTCGTCATCGCCATCAAAGTCGTAGGTCTAATCTTGGTTATCGCATTACTGACCATCCCCATCTACATCGCTGAAAAACTTTCATCATCACTAGCTTTTATGATGTTTATCTCGGGAGTTTTATCCTCACTCTTCACACTCATCGGCTTGTGGCTCTCATACCAATACGACTTAACTAGCGGAGCAACTATTATTATGGTCAGTGCATTAGCCCTAAGCCTATTTTTACCCATAAATGCGATGATGAAAAATTAGCCACTATCTATTAAAATAGGTAAAGCTCATCATCAATAAAAAAATAATTGTTGTCCAGATTATAACAGTTGAGGCTGTTAATGTGGGGTTTAGCACTCCACAATATGGGCAGATTCTAATCCCTCTTCTGACCTCAGATTTACATCTTTTGCAGTTTGCAGTTTTTTTCATTTCCATCTTTCAAATAGTGAATTTTTGATTTTCAAGCTATCAAACCATTTACCTATTATAAATTTTTCTAGCTCTTTGATATTTTTTGGTTTTGAATAATAACCTAAAATCGGTGGAGCAATTATCACCCCTAATCTCGAAAGTTTGAGCATATTTTCTAGCACAATCGGGCTTAAAGGCATCTCACGAGGGGCTATCAAAATTTTTTTCTGCTCTTTTATCATCACACTTGCCGTTCTGGTTATCAAATTATCAGCAATCCCCAATGAAATTTTGGCTAACGAGTTTGAGCTACACGGAATTATCGCCATCTTATCACACCTAAAAGACCCCGAGGCTGTGGGGGCTGAAATATCTGCATTATCCAAATAGATGATATTTTCCTCTTTTTCCAAAACCACTTTTGCACTATCGGAGATAATCACAAATTTTTCATAGTTTGTTGGTAAATATTTTATAAATTTCAACCCCAAACTTGCCCCACTAGCTCCCGTGATTGCAATTATAATTCGTTTTTTTTTAATCTATCATCCTTTAGTCCCCAAACGGAAATTTTATGAAAATACACAATAGCAAAAAATTTCTTAAACCAGCTATAAGTTTCCTCATATTTTTCAAAAACTAATTAAAAAATATAAGTTAATCTTCAAAATTTGAGAGTATTATTATAATAATTTTATTTTAAAGGAGAAATTATGAAAAGATTTATCTTATTTATTATTTTCATAACGACTATTGGTTTTTGCGATTCTGTTTTGATTGTTAAACAGGGTTGGCAATTGATAGGGGCTAGTCAGAATATTGACGATATGTCAGTTTTTAAACCCCAAGATGTTGAGCAGGTTTGGTATTTTGATGCCACTACTCAAAAATGGTTAGGTTATTCTAGCGATGAAACGGTGCAACAAAAAATAACCGATTCAGGTATTGGAAAACTCACTAATCTCAAAAATTGGCACGGTTTTTGGGTAAAGAGCAAACAGGAGTGGAATTTTAATTTTCCAAATATCACGGCAGATTTAAATAAAAGTTCTGATACTATTGAGATAAAAAAGGGTTGGAATTTAATCTCTCTCCCTATTGACAAAATTATTTCACCTAATATTTTTGAGGGGATGGTGGTTTGGAAATATAATCCAAATCGTAATTGGGAACTTTTTAACAAAAGTGATACAGATGAAAAATTTCCACGACTAAATCATATCAAAAATAGTGATGGGCTTTGGGTAAAATCTCCAAATGATAAAACTATCTCACTCACAAATGAGATTGCAAAGCTACATAATTTTACATCTCAAAAGCAGATGGAGAGTTTTATCACCGATATGCTAACTCTAAATAATCAGCCATATTGGGGGATTATGCCTTTTTTTATAGATATGCCAATGGATGATGCAGAGATGACTTTGGATTTTGCCCCTGCACCAATGGCAGAGGAGGGAAGTACAAATATGGATAAAACTACTGAAGTGACAGATACCACGAGTACAAATCTGCAAGAGAGTGATGTCGATGAGGCAGATATTGTAAAACACAATGGCAAAAATATCTTTTATTTAGTCAAATCTGCAAATATCCAAACCACCCCAGAAAAAATTAATATTACAACTTTTTCCCAACTTCTCACTGATGCCCCAAAACCTCTAAATGAGATTATTTTGAAAAATCAGCGAGTTGATTCCATCTATTTAGTAAATAATAGGTTGATTGTGCTTTCAAATTGGCAAGAGATTTCGGAGCAACCTATGGAAGATATGAAAATTGCACCCTATATTCCTGTTATTCCTAAATTGATGGTGCAAGTTTTTGATGTGAGTGATATTGCAAATATCAAAACTCTCTCCACTTTTAAAGTTGATGGCAATATGATAACTTCTCGAATGGTGGGTGAAAATCTGTTTTTGGTTAGCAGTTTTTATCCAAAAGTAAATATCAGCTATCCAAAAATCTATTTTGAGTTGCCAGAGTGTACCAATATTCCACCCATCTACCCAACTAATTATGAAGATAAGGTATTATATAATAAATGTTACTCTTTTGCCAAAGATGCAAATGGTTCATACTATAAATATGATTATCAAAATCCAATTACAGAAATTGAGCAGTTGACTCCACAGATTATACAAGATGATGGGGCTGAAAAACCATTATTAACCCCAGCAACTTTTTATGCCTCAAGTGTCAAAAAACAATCACCCACAATCACAACTATTAGTAAAATTTCAACTAGCTTAACCCCTACATTTGAGCAAAGTGTTTCTATTATAGGTTATAGCAGTGGACATTATGCCTCTTCAAAATCATTTTATCTAGTCTCAAATCAATACCCATTTTATTATGATTTCAACAACTATAAACATCGTTCAGCTATCTATAAATTCAATCTGGAGGGTGAGCTAAAATATAGTGGGCTTGGTTTTGTCGATGGTGGAATTTTGAATCAATTTAGCCTAAGTGAGCATAACGATATTTTGCGAATTGCCACAACTGAGGGATTTTCATGGAGCGGTGAGGGGACTGATAACTCAATTTATAACCTAAAAGAGGTAGATTCATTGCTAGAGATTCAGTCAGTTTTAAGCGGTTTGGGCAAAGAGGGTGAAGTGATAAAGTCGGTGCGATTTATGGGAAATCGGGCTTATGTGGTGACATTTAGACAAACTGACCCATTTTATACCATAGATTTGAGCGACCCCCTAGCCCCTAAAAAGATGGGCGAGTTGCAAGTGGATGGATATTCTGCATATCTGCACCCCGTGAGTGAAAATCAGATTTTGGGGATTGGGCGAGATGCTGATGAGGAGGGGCGAGTCAATGGTGTGAAGATTGAGCTTTTTGATGTGAGTGATTTTGCAAATCCAACTTCGCTTGATAGTCAAATTATTGGCGGTCGTGGGACATATAGTGAGCTGGAAAATGACCATAAGGCTTTGGCATATCGGGCGAGTGATAATCTTTTTGCATTTCCATACCAAAGTTATGATTATTATAATTATAAAACAGATAATTTTTTGGGAATCTATCAGATAGAGGGTGATAGTATCAAAGTTTATACACCTATTCAAAATTATGTGGAGCAACAAGTTTGGTCGAAACATCGAGGGTTGATTTTTGATGCAAATAGCACAACTTATGTTAGCCATTTTGTAAATGATAATATCACTACGAGGATTTTAGAAAAGTAGGATTATTATTTGGCAATGAGATTGTGAAAGAAACATTAGCTTGAATTGATATTCATTAATCTATTCTTATTATTATAGCTACAGCTTATAAATACACTAATAATGAAAGATTTTACTAAATCAAGTAATTGTTTAAAGGAGATAGCTATTTGTTTAGCTATTTCTTCAATATTTCCCTCTTTTGTTGCTAATATTAGTTTCATATTCCCAATGCACAAAATCATTTTTTTAAAATTTACCTTTTGCTTTTTGAGTTTGCTCTTTGTTTGGCAATGGAATAAACAAACCACCAGCTGAAAGCTGGTGGGTTTGGAAAAGCTTTAACCTTGATGGAGACTAATAAAGTTTTACAGAAGAAACAAGAGAACCATAAACTTTATTAAAATAGGTAAGTTAATGCAAATTTATAAGATGCACTAGCACAGATTCCTGCTACTATTCCTGCTACAATATCATCGCCCATAACCCCTAAACCACCATCAACTTCTCTGTCTATTCTACCGATAACTGATGGTTTCCAGATATCGAAGATTCTAAAAAAGATTAAAGCTAATAGGATTTCTATCATAGAGCCAGTGGTTAAACCGATAGCTAACCAAACTCCTGCTACTTCATCTACAACTATCTCTTTTGAGTCGTGAGTGTTGCTAACTGCTTCATATTTGTCAATCTCTCGCACCGCTACTATCGTAATGAGAATAGTAGCTAAGAGAAGTGATGTGATTGAAAAATGGAGATAATGCAGTGCGATTAAAGCTATGATAGCCCCTGCGATAGAACCTGCAGTTCCTGGGGCTTTTGGAGCTAAACCTGTGTAAAAAAATGTCAAAAATAATTTTTGCACAAAATTCCTTTATGTCAGTGATGTTGTTTGGTAAAGTTTTAGTAACTCTTCATAAAACTCTTTGTCATCGTGATTTCCTAAGATGCCTGAGTTTGGCACTAAATCTGCAAAAAGTTTGAAAAGATTATTAAATCTATATGGGAAAATTTGGGATAAAAGCATAGCTGAAATCTCTTTTCTCATAAGAACTGCTGGGGGGATTATGCCCGTTTTTAAAAGTTCCAAAATTGATTCGGAATGGTAGGTGATGTGGTGATGTCCACCGTGGGGGCAAGTATTTGTTCGCACTAAGGTGGTGCATTGATTACAATAAACGAACTCTGGAATGATTTTTATATCTATGTCAATATTGCAAAATGAGTCACATATATTTTTAGCTTTTGCACTATCTTTTTCATAATAGAGACCGATACCTGAATGATTTTGTCCAATAATAATTTTATCGCAACCATAATTTTTAGCAGCGATACTATCTAGTATGACAGTATTAAAACCTGCAAAAAGATAGGTAGTTTCAAATGGAATAATAATTACTCGATTTTTAGGCAGATAGTTTTCCACGAAATGTTTAACTGTTTCATATCTCATATCGTAGTTTAAAAACCCCTCTTTAAATGGTTTTGATAAAAATACAACAACTAATTCATTTGGCTTAATACAGCCTCTAATGATTCGTTCGTGAGCTCTGTGGAGTGGTTTTGCAGCTATCATAACAGCGGTTGCTTTATCTACTCCAATTCTTTTTTTAGCTTTTTCAATCTTGTTTTTTAGTTTTCCAAATTTGTTTAATTCAATATTGTATTCACCACAAACTGCATACTCTCCAAGTCGATTTAGTGTCTCTTTGACCCCTGGATGAGATATGTGATGAGTACCAAATATTTTTTGAACCCTCTCCTCTTTGTCAATTTTGAAAACTTCATCGACCACTATTGAGCCAACTAATTCCTCCTTAATTCTCAAATCTATCGTTTCACCCTTTTTTGCATTTAGTAAAACTTTTTGATTCGTCGAACCACTAGGGGCTAAGATGAAGGGAAAAGGAAATGTAGTCCCCTTATATTTTCCTGTTTCAGTTACCTCCATTGATTCCTTTTTATTCATCAAGCCTGTAACGGGGGATAAAATCCCCTCTTTTACAAGCTCTAATGTTGTCAGCGCCTCTTTATCGATCCAAAGTGAGTCATTTCTTTTTAGTAATTCCATATTTTTTCCTCTTCTCCCATAGACTTTTTCGCGACATCCCCAACCTCTTTGATAGTTCCGTATCTGGGAATCTACCTTCAAAATTTAATATCGTTTGTTTAATATAGTCATCTATTGATAAAATCTCACTATAATCATAGGATTTTTGCTTACTTTTCAATTCTACTGTTTCAAATTGACTCTCATCAGTTAAATTTGTGGTACTAAGTATCACTTTCTTATCTACTATTAAATCTAGCACCCTCTGCTTTTCATTCTTTTTAAGGTTTTGAAAACCTACAATATAAAGCAAAGTTTTATCTGAGTAATGCTCCAGTTTTTCAATAGAATTTTCTCTGGAAAGCGATAAGAACTTAAAAGTTATGTCATTTTCTTGAAAAAAGTTAAACACACTTAAATCTGCCATTTTTTGATAGTTTGTTTTGATAAAAAGAGGATATTTAATCGTTTTTTTATTGAACGGGTGAGCAGTTATACCATTAAAAAGATTAACAATATACTTTTTAAAAACAGCATTTTCATTTTTTAGCTTTTTATACTTGTGAAGATGTTTTACTTTTCGCACCAGCTCATTTATCATAAAAGGTTTTACAATATAATCATCCGCTCCCAAATTTAAAGGTGTCGAAACCGTTTCATTACTAATATAAGCTACCAACATAATTATTATAGAACTTTTGAATTTTGTAATAATAGGGTTAAAATGTTGTCCCGACACATTTGTCGATAACAAAACCACATCATACTTTTCTTGTGACTCTAATGCATCTTTTGTCGTTGTTATATGCTCACATGTAAATCCCGAATCCATCAACTTTGAAGCTATGCTTTGTGCTAAATATACTTCATTTTCAACAATTAAAATTTTCATCTATTTTTTTTTCCAATCAAAATATTTTAAATTTGCGATCGCTTCTACAGCAACCGCTTCTTCTCTACCAACGAAACCAAGTTTCTCGGTTGTGGTAGCTTTTATGTTCACTCTCACACTCTTTATTCCCAAAATATCGCTCAAAATTTTTCTCATTTGTTTTTTATACGGTGAGATTTTTGGAGTTTGGGCGATGATTGAAATATCTACATTTACAATCTCATACCCCACACGTGCGATAAAATAAACCACTTTTCTTAAAAGTAAAGTTGAATCGATACCTTTATATTTTTTATCTGTATCGGGAAACAATTCCCCAATATCCCCAAAACCAATCGCTCCTAGAAGTGCATCTATCAATGAATGAATCAACACATCTCCATCAGAATGGGCTTTGAATTTATAAGGAGATTTAATTTTCACTCCACCAAGTATCACACCATCGCCTTTAATCAAAGGATGAACATCAAAACCGTGACCTATGAAATTATCTCTAGATGGTTTTGGTAGATTTAGCTTTTTAAAATCATTTAGGTATGTGATTTTTAAAGCATTCTGTTCTCCTAAAATATAACAGCAACTTCCACCAATAGCCTTTATTGCACTACTATCGTCGGTGAAAACCTTGGTTTGTTTTAAAGCACTTTTGAGAATCTTAGTTCGTGAGAGTTGTGGAGTTTGGATAAGCTTTACTCTATCTCTATCGATTGTTTGACCATCATAAACCACTGTATCAACGGCTTTTAAATATGGTACAACAATATCACTTTTTTCTCTATTTTCAATAAGCTTTGAAATAAGATTTTTGGAGATAACAGCACGAGCCACATCACTCACCATCACAAACTTTGAAGTAACCTTTGTCATCGCATTTTTCAGCGATTCCTGTCGATTTTTGCCACCCTTTACATAAGTAAAATCAGCAAAACTTTTCATATAATTTAATTCTTCTCTTGAAGCAGTAATGATAATCTCTTTAAAGTTAAAATCTCCAAAGTTTTTTGCCACAAATAGCCATAGTGGCTCATCCGCAACTCTTATCCACTGCTTTTTGACAGGAACATTAAATCTACTAGACTCCCCAGCCCCAAGTAAAATTAATGAAATATTAGACAACTAATCCCTTTTTGTTTATTTTCGTGTATTTTCGTAAAGATTTTTACATCTTAAACTCAGTTTGTTACGAAATTATACAGAAATTATGCTTTTTATACTTTTAAATTAGTGAAGTAATTTGCAAAAAAATCAATTAAAAAAAGACTTTTATCGTTTTTTATAGAAAATAAACTAAATAAATGTTAAAATACGGTTAAATTTATACAGTAGAGGAGTAAAGTGTGGGTTTTATTACAGACTTATTGAATTTCTTCAAAGACGAAGAACCACATAAAGAGGTTGATGATGTACGAAAAACTAATTTAAGCTACAATGGCAAATTGGTTTCTATGCTAGAAAGTGACCATAAAAAACTTTTTGAACTCTATGGTGAATTGATTGAGCTATATAAACAAGATGATAGTTTTCAAAGTGTACATAGAAAATTAATTGATTTTAAAATGGCACTAGAGATTCATCTGATGGTTGAAGATACTCAACTTTATGGCTATTTAGAACAGCGATATAGTGACAACAAAATGGTACTTGAGTTCATCAAAGATGTCCAAAATGAGATGTCATTAATAGCGGAAGCAGCTATTCTTTTTGTGCGAAAATATACAAATGTCAGAATGTATAGAGAAAATAAAGATAACTTTCTTAAAGACCTCGAAAATATTGGCAAAATTTTGACCACAAGAATAGATATGGAAGAGTCAAGACTTTATACTTTGTATCAAGCATAAAAACTCAAACTATACAAAAAACAAAAATCAAAGGTAATTATATGAAAAATATAGCAATCGCACTTTTTATGGGTGCATTTTGGGTAGGATGTGTGGGTACAATGCCGACAACTCCTTTAAATGAAAATAACACAACTGTAAAAGTTGAAAATATCATAGCAGATATTAATAGTACCGTAAGTGAGGTTAATGCAACTATAAATAATGAGCTAAATACTTCAGTCCCCGCACCAGTATCTAATGAAATTGATTCTACTAAAATTCAAACTGAAATAGTTGAAAAAGTTGAAAAGGAGATAGTTGAGGAAGTGAAAAAAAAGACAGGTGGCACAACAACAACTACTCAAAATACTATGGAAAGAATCCGAAAAGCTGGAAGACTAGAATCCTATGATGGTGAAATCATAAAAAAATAGTTTATATATGATTGTCTATTTGTATATAAAAAGGCGATGAAAGATTAAAGTATTAAGTGAAGTTTAAACTCACTTTTTACTTCAAAGCCTTTTTGTTTCTCCACTTATTGCTTTTCTTCTCTCTAAAATTTTATTAATTCTTTATCTCTATTTTTGAAAATCGCACATTTTTCATATCCTATACTTCTAGCAAAATCCAACATCTTATCACTATTTAATCCAACTTGATTAGGTTTGTGAGCATCACTTCCAAAAGTTATATCTACTTCATATTCATAACATAGTTCCAAAATTTCACGACTAGGATATGCCTCATTGATAGGTTTTCTATAACCTGCACTATTTATCTCCACTACCATATTTGATTTTTTGATAGCTTTTATGGTATTTAAAGCCAAAGTTTTTATGTCGGTTTGGGGTAAAAATTTGAAAACTTTCATCAAATCAAGGTGAGCTACAATATCAAACAACCCACTTTTCGCCATAAACTCAATTTGAGTAAAATACTCTTTCCAAATATCATCAATATCTCTACTCTCATACTCTCGTATAAATTCTGGATTATCAAAACCCCAATGATCCAAAAAGTGAACAGAACCAATAAGATAATCAACATCTGCATTTAAAACAGATTTTTCGTGATATTTGGGCAGATAATCAACCTCATAACCCAATAAAATCTCTATCTGATTTTCATATTTTTTTCTCAAATTTCTAACATCATTTTCATAAGAGTCTTTCTCTTTTAAACTCATCCTATATTTCAGGTCATAATCCATCGGTGCGTGGTCACTGAAGCCAAAATATTTCGTACCATTTTTAATCGCAACTTCAATATATTCATACATTTTTCCCTCTGCGTGGTGGCAAAGAGTGGTATGGTTGTGCAAATCTACTATCAATTTTAATCCTCATCTATTTTTACCCATTAATATTAACATTTTCAAACTTTGTTTTGGCTAACATAAAGCTTATTTTAGGTAAGATTAACCTCAAAAAATTTGACGAGGAATATCGATGGAAGTTAATGCTATAAGAAATGATAGTGCAAATATATCAGCGAAAGTAAGAATATCAAAAAAGACTATAGACGAAAAAATGAACAAAATAGTCAAAGAACAAGCAAAAAATATGAGTGTTGCAGGTTTTAGAAAAGGGAAAGTCCCTGCTAGTGTGGCAAAATCCAGACTTGGTGAAGAGCTTCAAAAGATGGTAAATCAAGACCTTATGAGTAAAGCTTATAAGACAATGTTGGAAGATTTAGAGATTGATGTAGAGCAAATTGTGGGAGAGCCACGGATTCCTAAATATGAGGAGATTGATGGTGGACTGGATGTCGAAATCGCTTGTGATTTGCGACCAACTGTAATTTTGGAGGGATACAAAGAGTTAATTCCAAAAATTACTAAGCCTGAAGTTACAGATGAGGAGATTGCAACTAGAGTTGATTCACTACTAAAGTCTGTTGCAAAAGAGAAAAAAGTGAAAGATAGAGATATTTTAGAGGATAAAGATATCGCTCTAATTGACTTTGAGGGTTTTATGGATGGTAAAGCTTTTGAGGGTGGAAAAGGCGAGGCTTATAGCTTAGAGATTGGTAGTGGGTCTTTTATCCCTGGATTTGAAGAGCAATTAATTGGTATGAAAATTGAAGAGGAGAAAGAGATTAATCTAACTTTTCCTACTGAATATGGTTCAAAAGATTTAGCTGGAAAAGACACAATGTTTAAAGTTAAGCTTTTGGAAATTTCTGCAAAAGTTGTTCCTACTGAAATAAATGAAGAGATTGCTAAAAAACTTATGCCTAATCGAGAGGGTGGAGATATGGATGCATTAAAAGAGGATGTTACTCAACAGATTGGAAATGAGAAGCTGTCTCAACTATTGCAAAATGAAATCAAGCCAAAATATGTAGATACTTTGATTGAAAACTACAATTTTGATATACCTCAAGGGATTGTTGACCAAGAGATAAATTTAGCTTTGCAAAACTATTTACGAACTTTGAATGAAGACGAAATTAAAGAGTATTCAGCAAAAGATAAAGTAGAGGCAAAAAAAGAGGAACTTTCAGCAGAAGCACAAAATAGTGTAAAGTTAACTTTTTTGGTAGATGAATTAGCAAGAGACAATGAAGTGACCGCTGATGACAATGAAGTTAAACAAGCAATTATGTATGAAGCTTATCAAAATGGTCAAGACCCAACGGAATCTTTGAAGAGATATGAGGAAAATAATATGCTCCCTGCTGTAAAGATGGCGATTATCGAGCAAAAACTTTTTGACCAACTTTTTAGAGAAACTTTAAAGGCATAAAGAATGAGTTATATCCCTTATGTTGTTGAAAAAACTGGAAAAGGTGAGAGAACTTATGACATCTATTCGAGACTTTTAAAAGATAGAATCATAATGTTAAGCGGGGAGATAAACGACCCTGTGGCATCTTCGATTGTGGCTCAACTTCTATTTTTAGAAGCGGAAGACAATGAAAAAGATATTTATCTATACATAAATTCCCCAGGCGGAGTGATTACTAGCGGTTTTAGCATCTATGATACTATGAATTATATTAAAGCTGATGTCAGCACCATTTGTATCGGTCAAGCTGCATCAATGGGGGCATTTTTGCTCTCAGCTGGTGAGAAGGGTAAGCGATTTGCGTTGCCAAACTCTCGGATAATGATTCATCAGCCATTAGGTGGGGCTAGAGGTCAAGCAACCGATATTGCAATTCAAGCAAAAGAGATTTTGAGAATGAAAACTATCTTAAATAGTATAATTTCTGACCAAACAAATCAGCCAATAGAAAAGATTGAAAAAGACACCGATAGAGATTTTTTTATGAGTAGCGATGAAGCTGTGGATTATGGGCTTATCGACAAGGTTATTAAAAAGCATAACTGATGATTAGAAAAATAATTACCTATCCAAATCCAATTTTAAAAAAGCAATCAAGTGATATTATCAATTTTGATGAGTCACTTTGGGGGCTTTTGGACGATATGTTTGAGACGATGAAAAGTCGTGATGGCATAGGATTGGCATCTATTCAAATTGCCAAACCGTGGAGTGTTTTTATGATAAATTTAGTGGATGAAGAGGGTTTGCAAAAAGATGAAAATCTAGTTGAGTATGTAAATCCAAAAATTCTCTCCTCTAGTGGGACAACCACCTATCAAGAGGGGTGTCTTAGTGTCCCAGGATTTTATGAAGATATAAAACGAGCAGATAAAATTGAGGTGGAATATTTTAACAGATTTGGTGAGAAACAATTTGAAAATTTAGATGGCTTAGGGGCTATCGCTTTTCAGCATGAATTTGACCACCTTCAAGGTAAACTTTTTATTGAGAAACTCTCATTTTTAAAGCGAAAAAAATTTGAGAAAGAGTGGAAAAAACAGTTAAAAAATAAAAAATTT
Source organism: Campylobacterales bacterium (assembly GCA_029932985.1). Classification (GTDB taxonomy): domain Bacteria; phylum Campylobacterota; class Campylobacteria; order Campylobacterales; family JAOZPA01; genus JAOZPA01. Next base: position 5,811 of record JAOZPA010000011.1, on the reverse strand, counting down.
TAATTTAAACTCTTTTACAAAAACTAAAATTTTTTATAGGAGAATATTTTAATGGCATATTGGCAAGTAAGAGCAAAACTCAATAATGAAAATTATATTCATAAATTTATAGAAAAAAATAGATGGGAATTATTAAGTAAAGAGCATAAAAAGAGTGGGCTTTTTAGTGATATTGTCAATACTATTCAAGAAGGAGAAATTCTCTTTCTTGCTAATGAGGACAGGATTACACACTATGCCAGATGTAAGAAAAATTTTTTAGATGGGATTCATATTCAAGTTGATTCGTGGAAAGAACTATCTAGTGAAATTAATTCATTAAATCGAGGAAACTATGTTAAAACTATTAGTCCAATTAGAAATAGTGATAAAATTGATGAGTTATTAAATAATATAGAGTTATTAAAAGTCTATAAACTTAAAAAACTTAGAATTACAAATTTTCGCTTGATAGAGAAATTAGAATTAGATTTAAATGAAGATGTTAATGTCATTATTGCAAATAATGGGGCAGGAAAAACTACTCTATTGGATGCGATTGCACTAGGTTTTGGATCAATGTTAACCCATTTTCCAAATATTAGTGGTATTGGATTTAGTAAGGATAAACGAGATTTAAGAATTAACAATAACAATAAAAAAGAACCTTTTATGCGGATTGAGTTCACTTCTACTCAAAATCTAAAATGGGATAGAATTGAGAGAAGAGATAAATCAAAAAAAACATCTAAATATACTCCTAATGGATATGGATTAAAAGAATTAGAATTTTTTATTGATACTATCATTGATAATGAAAATGAAAGCAATGATTATATCATGCCTTTAATTATCTATTATGGTACTTGTAGAAATTGTTTTGATACCCCTTCAAGAAAAGTAAATTTTCAAAAAGAGTTTAATCGTTTTGAAGCATTAGATAAAGCATTGCAAAGCAGTACAAATTTCAATAGATTTTTTGAATGGTTTGTTGCTATGGAAGATGAGGAAAGACGAGAAATACAAAGTCAAAAGAATTTTGATTTTCAACTACCAGCACTAAATAATGTTAGAGATGCAATTATTAATATAATAAAAGGATTTCAAAATCCAAGAATCAAAACCAATCCTTTACGATTTATGATAGATAGAGTTGAGAAAAATGGTACAATTAAAGAGCTTCAAATTGAGCAATTAAGTGCAGGATATAAAGCTGTACTTGCAATGGTTATGGATATATCTGCTCGTATGTCCGAAGGCAATCCTCATTTAGGAAATAACTCTGAAGCAATTATTTTAATAGATGAATTAGATTTACATCTACATCCAAAATGGCAACAAACAATTTTATCTGATTTGAGACGAACTTTTCCTAATGCTCAATTTATTGTTACAACTCATAGTCCTCAAATTTTGACTACTGTAAAAAAAGAGCATATTTTTATTTTAGAAGATGGAAAAATTAAAAAACCATTTGATACCCCTTATGCTAAGAGAAGTATAGTTGCATTAGAAGATTTAATGGAAACAAATTCAATGCCTCCATTAGAAGAAGTAGCAATTTTAAATCAATATTTAGAGAGAGTTCATAAAGGAGATATTTATTCAGAAGAAGTTTTAACTTTAAGAAAAACTTTAAATAGACTTTATGGAAAAGATTATCAACAACTAAAAATAGCTGATATTATTATTAATAAATATAAAGCACTTAAAAATGCTTGAATTAATTCATGGTGATGTTCCTTATAAATTAAAAAAGAGACAAGAAAAAGAAACTCCTATTAAGCCTAAAAAAGCTTGGACTAGTTTTGGTCGAGGTAATGGGAAAACAGAAATTAGAGATAATCTATATCCTTTACAAAAAGGTTTATGTGTATATTGTGAAGAACAATTAGATAAATACGGATTTCATATAGAACATATTTTATCAAAAGATAAAAACCATAGATTAACTTTTGAATATACAAATTTATCATTATCATGTATGAAAAAGTTAGATGAATTAGAAAAGAATTATGGAATAACAAAGGAAAGTAGAAGTTGTGGTCATTCTATATTGAAAAGTGAAAATCAATATATTGAAATTTTATTTATTAAACCTACTGAAAAAAAATGTAATTTATTATTTAGTTATATCTCTAATGGAAAAATAACATATAGTATCAATTCTTCTGATTTTAATAAATTAAGAATTAATCATACAATAAAAGTTTTAAATTTAGATTGTAGAAGACTAGAACGAGATAGAAGAGAAATATTAGAAGAAATATATAAAGCTGTAAAAGATTTACAATATAATAAAGAAGCATTAAATGATTTTATAACTTTAGAGTTAGATAGAAAACCATCTTTTATTAGTGCAAGAGAAGAACATTATAAAATATTTCAATGAAAAATAAGTTCTGCAAAAAATCTACTAAAAAGATGTAGGAAAAAAATGAAAAAAATAAACTGCTCCACGCTGATAAATATTGATGCTAAAATAATTGAGGTTGAGGGTACACTAAATCGAGGACTTGCAAATTTTTCGATAGTGGGACTTGCCCAAACCTCAATCCAAGAATCAAAAGAGAGGGTCAAATCCGCTCTTATCTCAACAGGTTTTAAATTCCCTCCACGAAAAATTATAATAAATCTTTCCCCCTCCGATATAAAAAAAGAGGGTAGCCATTTTGATTTACCCATCGCTTTACTTATAGTTTTAAACGATGTCAAGCTTAGTTTTGAAGATTTTTTTATCTTTGGAGAGTTAGGACTTGATGGCAGATTAAAAGATACAAACTCCATTTTCCCCCTCATATTATCATTAGCAAAACAGAGAAAAATCAAAAAAGTTGTAATCCCCAAAGCCTCACTTGCCAAAATCTCAAAAATTCCACTTTTGGAGATATTAGCGATAGATACACTTCAAGAAGCGATAGATTTTTTTAGAAAAGAGGAGAAATTTTTAATAAAATCCAAACCCCTAAATGCAAATTTCATAGAGGTAAATGGACGAAAATATTACTATTCCAAAAGTTTTGACTTTGATTTTGATGATATAAAAGCCCAAGAGATGGCAAAAAGAGCTTGTCTCATCTCCGCTTCTGGAATGCACAATATTGTGTTAGAGGGAAGTCCAGGGAGTGGAAAAAGTATGAGCATCAAGCGACTTAGATATATTTTGCCACCGATGTCTATTGAGGAGATTTTGGAGGTTGCCAGACTCAAATCTTTGGAAAAAAGTGAGCCAGATTTTATTCCCGTTCGTGAATTTAGATCCCCTCACCACAGTTCAACTAGAGCTAGTATTTTTGGTGGTGGAAGCAGAATGGCAAAAATTGGTGAAGTTGCTTTGGCAAATGGTGGAGTTTTATTTTTTGATGAATTCCCCCATTTTCCCAAGATAGTTTTAGAGAGCCTTCGTGAACCGCTAGAGGACCACAAAGTTTTAATCTCACGAGTAAATAGCAAAGTGAAATATGAAACAAAATTTATTTTTGCTGGGGCGATGAATCCCTGCCCGTGTGGATATTTATTTAGCAAAATCAATGAATGCCGATGCAATGAAATTGAGATAAAAAGATACAAAAGTGCCATATCCGCTCCACTTTTAGACAGAATAGAGCTGTTTGTAAAGATGGACGAGATAGACAGGCACGATAAGAGTTCAATCTCCTCAAAGCAGATGTATGAAAAAGTGATAATGGTTTTCAAAGCCCAGAAATTAAGAGGGCAACGAGAATTAAACGGAAAACTTAGTGAGAAAGAGGTAAAAAGATTTTGCAAAATTGACGAAGAGTGCGAAAATATTCTATTCACCGCCACTCAAAGATTTGGAATGAGCCACCGAGGAGTAAATAGCACCCTGAAAGTCGCCCGAACAATCGCCGATTTAGAAGAGAGCCAAAATATCACAAAATCCCACATATTAGAAGCCTTGAGCTTTAGAAGACGAAATTAAATTTAAAATGGAGAGGGAAAAATGTTAAATAAAAAATCAAAAGATATACAAAAATCACTAAAAGAGCATAAAAAACTCTATTATCTTATAAAAGAGAGAGAAAGAGAGTCAGATTATATATCAGAAGATGAAATGTTAAAGAGACTTGGCATTTCAAAAGATGATTTGTTGGATAAAGCAACATCTAAAAAAGGTTTGATTTTATGAAAATAAAAAGCTTAGAAATAAAAAATTATATGAATTTTAAAGATTTAGATTTGGATTTAACTTACCCTAAAGGACATCAAAAAGCTGGAGAACCTTTAGATAAAATCTGCATTATCGGACAAAGTGGAACAGGAAAAACTAATCTTTTAAAAATAATTAGAGAAAAATTTGATAATGATAGTGTAAAAACTATTTTTTTAAATGAAAAAAAAGATAATGAAAAAATATATTTTGCTGAAGCAGAAAAAATATATTTTGATTCTAAATATATCAATAAAAGTAATATGACAAAAACAGATAGCACTTTATTAAAAGAGTACAGGAAGGAAAGAGAAAATATTATCACATATGGTTCAAAATATATAGGAGTTTCTCAATTTGAAAAAAAATTAAGAGATATAGATTTAAGAATAGAAGATTTAAATAATAAATACAGACATAATATAAAAATTTTAGATTTTAGTAATCAAACTATTATTAATATTGATGAAACCGCTTGGTCACTATTAGAAGAAAAAATAGTAAATTATAATATAGAAGAAAAACAATTTGATTCTAAACTATTTAATAAAATTATGCTTAATACCTCTTATGCGAAACAAGCTAAAATAGATAAGGAAAAATGGAGAGAAAAGAATGAAAATATTTTAGAAAAAATATCAGATAAATTAAACTCTATTCTAATAAAATTTAATCTTAAACTAGAGAAGTTGGATAAAAATCAAAAAAGTTATAATGATTTAATTTTTAAAAATTTATCAAATGATAAAATTATTAAATATGAGAATTTAAGTACAGGTACAAAAAATTTAATTTCAACTTTTATTCCTCTTAAAATACATAATCCACAAGATTCTATTATTTTGATTGATGAGCCTGAAAACTCTTTTTATCCCGATATTCAACGAAAACTAACAGATTTATATCTGGAAGTTGGGGAAAATAATCAATTAATCTTTGCAACTCACTCACCACTTATCGCTTCAAGCTTTGAGCCGTGGGAAGTTATAGAATTGAACTTTGATGAAAATAATCAAATCTATAGAAAAAAATATTACAAAGGTGAAAATCATATAGATAATTATACTTTAGACCTGAGAATGTTAACTTGGACTGGAATTTTGATGGATATTTTTGATTTAAAAAAAGACTCTAACTCTAACTTTAGAGAAAAAGAGTTTATAGAATATGGTATTCTAAAAAGTAAAATAAAATCTATTTCAGATATAAAAGAGAAAGAAAAAGAGTTTAAAAAATTACAAAAAATAGCAAAAAGATTGGGATTATATAATCAATGAGAAAAATTGATAAAACTAAAATTCTTTCTAAAAATTATGAGAAATTATTAAGAAATTTTGGAGAAAAAGAGCATCCAAAATATAATAGTTCAAATTGTAAATATTATTTTGATATAAAAATGAGCCTTTTACATTGTCAGAAAGGTTTATGTGCTTATACCGAAGAGATACTTTGTGACCCTAAATTTATCTCTATTGAAAATTGGAATAATCAAAAATATAATATCCAATTAACAAAACCTGAAAAAAACTCAATTCAAGGTGATTTAGAGCATTTTGATGAAAGTTTAAAAGCGAAATATGCTTGGAAATGGGATAATCTTTTTATAGTTACAACTCATAATAATTGTAGAATAAAAGGTAAAAAACCTATTAGACAAATTC
>JAOZPA010000083.1 GCA_029932985.1 Campylobacterales bacterium | reverse complement strand
ACCATCACCGAGGGAATCGCACTAATAGCTATGGCGATGATGACTATGGAGATAATCACCTCGATTAGGGTAAATGCTTTTTTCATAATTTTAACCTTTCTAATATTGTATCTCAATGCAGATTAGTAAAAGATTAATTTCCAAAATTATAAATATCATCAGTTTAAAAATTTTTTATACTCCTCGTCGTAGGTTTCCAAAAGTTGCTCTTGGGTATAAAATCGATTAACTCTCTCTAGTGCATTTGCTTGGCATTTATCAAATAATTCTTGGTCTGTGAGGAGTTTTATATACTCTTTTGCCAAGGCTGCTGGATTTGCGATAGGGGTCATAAAACCCGCATTGCCGATTGCTAAATCCTCCTCATTTAATCCTCCTAGTACCAAATCTTTGCAACAGCCTACATCTGTGGAAACACAAGGCACACCAGCTGCAAATCCTTCGAGAATTGTGAGGGGCATTCCCTCGCTTATTGAGGTGATGGTGGAGATTCCGCTTTTTGGCAAAACCTCTTTTATGTTGCAAAATCCCAAAAATTTAAAATTATTCTCCAACTCCATAGTTTTGACCATATCCTCACACTCCTCTGCATAAGTGGGGTCTTCATCTAGTGGACCTGCCACCCAACCCTCCACATTTGGCAAAGTGGCTGTAGTTATTTTGATGGCTCGAATAAATGTTTTTATATCTTTAATCTTGACCACTCTCCCGATAAGAACTATGGTTTGCGGTGTTTTATCCGCCCGTTGAGCGATGCACTCCTTTAAGCCTATCACATTTACCCCATTTGGGATTGAACGGGTTCTGCTATAATCTGCTCCAAATGCTTTTTGTATATCTCTCGCTCCATTAAAAAGTGAAAATATAGGGTTGGCACGGCTATAACAAAATTTGCCAATTTTTTCAAAAAATGAGACCCAAATCTCTTTTATGTGGTTATAATCATCAAAATCTGTCATAATTGAGGGGCGGTGGAAGCTTATCCAATCAGCGGTGAGCATATCGATTTTTCTCTCTCGAATATAGATGCCGTGTTCGGTTAAGATGAATGGCAAATTTTCGTGATAGGAGATTAAAGCCCCCAAAAATCCAGCATATCCCGTTGAGGGGGCATGGAGAATTTTTATTTTGGGTAAGTGTTCTACAACTTCAGTGAGTATCCAGATGGGTTTATGGATATTTCTAACTGTCCAAAAATAATCCACGAAGGGTAAATCTGGGCAGTTTTTTTCATATTGCTCACATATAAAATTCCATGATTCTTTTGAATAGAGAAACTTCTCCTCATTTAAATTTTTTGTGTAGAAATCTATGTTTTGTAAATCTGGGGGTATCTCACTAGTTGGATTTTGAAACCATTTATAGAGGTTTTGCACTTTCTCATAGGAGTCAGAATTAATCTTGACCCCTTTTTTGATATTTGAGAGTTCTGAGGGGCTAAACATATAATGCACCTCAAGATGGACTAAATTATCGGGAAGTTCATAGCCCAACTTACCATAATCACTCTCTTGGCTTCCTATAAAAATTATCCCAAATTTATAATGGGGCAATCCTTGAATTAGCTGACCTATCCATGAAGAGACTCCACCTCTGATGTAGGGGTAAGTGCCTTCTGCTAAAAACATTATATCTACGCTCTCTGATTGTCTTATATATTTTGCCATTGTACCACCACTGGTTGTAAATTATTATTTGATTCTAAACCTCTTGCCTCTCTCATAATCTGACCAACACTTACAAAATCTCGCCGTTTAAATGCAATCTCTGCAAGATATGGACGAATATAGTTATTGTCAGCCCCATTTCTTATCGCTTTTAAAAAATATTCGTGAGCTAGAGGTAAATCATTTTTGTACATAGATGCTTTTCCCAAAATTACATATATACTAGCCGATTTATCAGAAATCTCCAAAGCCAACTTTGCATACTCCTCAATCTTCTCTATCACAAACCCCTCCATCGATTTATCACTCAATCCAAAATAAACCAAATCCCAATACTGATTTAGAATCATAATATATGTCTCCATTTTATCTTTATCTTCATAATTTTCCACCTTTTTAATTCTATCGACACCATCTTTTATCTTTGTATTTATCTCTTTTTCCAATTTATCTATCAATGAAAAACTATAAAGCCGAACCTCATCCATGCTATCGGCAAGTGAAGTTTTGAGCAGTTTCACATTTTCTTTTGAATTATTAAGAGACAATGCACCAAGAGCCTTTAATTTCATCTTTTTAGACACATTAACACTACCCATCATCTGTTTCATAGACCCCTCACCGAAGATTCTTTTTATGCTTCTAAATTCCGCTTTAAACTCACTATGGTCTATACTACTTACTTTTTTGATATATTTTCGCTCCTTGAATTTTATAATATATAGTGTTAAAATTGTTGTTACTATAATTCCTAAAAAAAAAATAGACATATCGATGAAAACAAAAAATCCCACATAATAGGCTTTACTTCTGTTGTTTAAATCTTTAAGAAAAAAAACCAATCCACAAGACCATAAAAAAGAGATGACAAATACACAAAGATAAAATAAAAGTAGTGAGATGAGGGTTACTTTACCATAAAATATATCAATAAATATATCAATCATATTTATCTACACCTATAAATTGTTGCATCTCATCCACATCTGCAAGTGTAAAATACTCATATATTGTATTTTTTTCAAAATGTTTTGTAATCTTTTCTTTCTCTATCTCTTCTAAAATCCTTTTGGTAAAACCTTCAGCTGCGGGGATTTGAGCAAAAGGCAAAATTACTGTTATTATAAAAGTTTGCTTATATCTTTTTAGACTAAAAACATCTAAACTTCTAGCTGACTTTGAAATAAGCTTTGAAATTTTTTTATATATATAGTCATCAGTAATTCTAAAAATAATAATTGAACTATTTAATTGAAATTTTTGATAAAGTTTATAGAGTTTATAAAACTCATATTTAGATATATCTTGTAAAAAATCAAGATTGATAGGTAAATTTTTGATAGTTAGCTCTTTGTCTAATAGATGAAAAAAATAAAAAATCAGAATCGAGATTTTTATTAAAATATCTTTATTAAAAAGCATAAAAGGCATATCTTTAATAATAAAAAGTTGCTTAATATGTATCTCCTCCTCAATTATAGGAATAATCGCCAAAAGGTTTGTTTGCTTTTTGATTTTATCACTCGTATCACTTACAAAAATCGTACATCTTTTTTGCATCCCCTCCTTGAGTAGCAAATCATTTTTATCTACCAAATTTTTAGTTGTCTCAAATATAGTGGTCATTGTATCTTTTCTATCATCAAAATTATAGATTCCATACTCTACAATCGTAAAAGTTTTAGCAAGATATTTCACAAATACCTCTATGGATTTATCTTTATCTTCCCTAGAAATCTGCTTAATATCTCCAATAGAACTCCTAATTGTAATGGGTTGTAAAATATAATGTTTTTCCAACTGGTCATGAGAAATTTTGATACTATAAAAAGCGGTACTTAACTGGTCTAATTTTTCCCTCAGATATTTTGCCTCTGCTAATTTTTTACCAATTCTTCGTTGCCAAGCTGAGTGAAATTCACCAAGCAAAAGTGCAAAAAGGGAAATTTGAAAAAACACTTCATTGTTAAAGGCTTCACCCGCAAATTTAGGATACCAATAATATAATATTAAAGAGATGGTAAAAACAGAAATCAATCCTCCCATAAGTCCATGAAAAAGTGTAATAAATGAAACAATAATCAAGGACACATTAAGTTTTGAATTTATCAATGCAGGGTCTTTGGAATCTATCCAATATCCAATTCCTAAAAACAGGAGAGTTATAATAAAAGATTCTAAAGAGGAATATCTGCGAATGTTTTTTAACTTAAATCTGCCCAAGTCAAAGTCATAATATTTCATAATTAAATATCTTTCTTAGTCAATTTTATTCAAAATTTCATCGCTAATCTCTTGTGCTAAAATCCCCAACGAATCATAACCATCTCCGCTTATTGACCCCATACCGCTAAAAACGATTTTTTTATTTTTATTCCTAATGATTCTCAGCGAAAAATTTACTGCTGGTTCTCCATCTATCCCAGTTTTATATCGCCACTCATTTACACTACCTTTGATGATAAACTTTTCATTATTCTCCTCATCTTCCAACTTATCACTAATCAAAAACCCACGATTCCTAAGAGCAGCCGCGATAATCGCCGAAACTTTTTTTCCAGCCAATGGTGTAGATGTATTATTCCTAAATTTTTCAACTTTTATAGTATCAGTTTTCAAAATCTCACTATCCACATCACTCACATTTATACTTTTTTGAACACAACCAACAAACAATAGTGGTACAATAAATAACAATTTTTTAATCAAAATAAACTCCTTACTAAATTTGGTAAAAATTTTAACTAATTAACAATAAAAAGCAAGTTAATATCTATCTCTTTTTTATAAAATTAAGTCTATCCCCTTTTTGATAACTTTTTCTACTAATATCCCTCTTTTAACACTTTTCAGATGGTTTTTAGACACTTTTGAAACCCTATTTAAACACTTTTAGACACTTTTTTGAGTAAAAAGGTAATTTTAAAAATTTTATTTTATCTTTTTATAAGATAATTCACTTAATTTTAGCTAAAAATCATTATAATTAAATAAAAAATAAAGGAGATTAGAATTATGAAAACTTTAATTTTAGCTTTTTTACTAGTTACAACAACACTATTTGCCACAAATGGTAATCAAAATATAGATGAAATAAGTGTCAATAATGAAAATGTACTTTTAAAAACTTCGTGGAATCAAAAAACTATCTACAATAAATTTTTTCCAAAAGTTGGAAATCAAAACACAGCAGTAGGTTGTGTTCAAGTAGCGATGGGACAAGTGATGAAATATCACAATCACCCCCCACGAGGCAAAGGTGTAGTCGTAAATAATCTAAAAATCTATGATTATAACGGCACTAAAATACGAACAGATAAACTTACAGCAGATTTAAATAGAGATTATAACTGGGACTTAATGCCACAAAATGATAATAGCAATAAAAGAAGTACCAATAATGAAGTGGCACATTTGCTAAAAGATTTATTGGTAGTCACAAATGCTAAAAAAGTGGGAATTCGTGCAACCTCCGCTTATGAGAATATGGAAGCTTTGATTGAAAATTATAGCTACTCAAACACTATCTCAAAAATGGTAATAGATGAAGATAATCGAGAGGAATTTATCGAAATTATAAAATCTCAACTAGACTTAAACCAACCATTACTTTTTGCGGTGAGGGGACATATGGCTGTGGCAGATGGGTACAAAACTGATGAAAATGGAACTTACATACATCTGAATATGGGATGGGGCGGATTAGGAGATGGTTTTTATAATATAGATGAAGATATAAGTCCATATCAGGGTAAAAGCTATGACCATACAAAGTTGGAAATCGTGTATAATATCAAGCCGTGTAGTGAAGCTAATAGTGATTGTTATGTGAATCTTGAGGAGGGTGATGAGATAGATGGATTTGAGATTTCAGGGGTTTTAGAGAATGCCACCGATAGTGATAAATATGAGATTTTTTTGGAGGGGCAAACCACTATCCCACGAGGTCACGGGTATTTTATTGAGTTATATGATAGTGAGCATAATTTGATTCAAAGTGAATATAAAGAGGATATTGTGCAGAATCTCCCTGCTGATAAATATACAATTAAAATTTCATTGCGGTCAAATAGTGGCAAATTTTTTACAACAGCAAAAGATTATTCATTGACTATCAGATAGAAGAAGAGATGCAATAAAAAAGAGAGTGAGATTTTAGAAAAAATTTATATAAAATTATCTCACTCATTGCCTTGCTGCTCTCCTCCTACAACTCTACATCAAGTTGATACAGATTTCCATCGTTTATAAAAGAGACCCAAATTTTGCCATCAATTATAGTAATCCCCTCTAAGCCCGTCGTATTTTGGCTACTTGAAGTATGAAATTTGGTATTGCTAAAAGTTTTACTAATAGTAATTTCCACAAAATCATATTTATAAATATCACCACTTTCATCCAAAATATATAGAGCTTGATTGTAATAGCTCACACCCACAGGGTCAGGCACGATAGTCTCTAATTTATATTGGTTCGAGCTATTTAAATCCACCACTAGCAGTTCGCCGTTGCTATCACTTTGCACACTATAAAGCATATTGTCTTTGACCCCTAAGCCGTCGGGAAAATGCACCGCCACTTCAGTTCCTAAAAGTTCACCATCGGGATAACTGTATTTCAAAATTGCGTTTGTATGCATACTTCCTGCATACAAAATATCTCCCACTAATTCGATTGAGTTTGAGTAGTAACCTGTGTCAAAAAGTTTTTCACTGATTTTTGAGGTAGGTGAGTATTTGTATATTTCACCATAGTCATTGCCAAAGATGATATTTTCGCCATCACTTGTGAGGGCATTTGAGATGTTATTTACCTCGTGCTTAATATAATTTGTGCTATAAAGAACAGGTGAAATGCTTTGAACAGTGTAGTTTTGATTATTGACATTTACAATATCGCCATAGCTAAAAGTTTGCTGAATTTTCAGATAATAGATGAAATTAGAGTTGTCAATCACCACGATTTTATCCTGCTCAATACTCCAATTACACTCCGATTGTGAGCCGTTGTTTTCCACTGCACAACTTCCATCTATGTAAAATTCAAAAACCATTTTGCCGTTTTGATTAAAGGTTTCAAAAAGGGTGAAATTTTTATTACTCAAATTATTCTCACTAATATCTGTCGCAAAAACTATACTGCCAGTCAAAATATTTACCATCGCTTTACTATAATCTATGGTATAACTATTTGTCGTAATATTTTGCATAATAATCTTCGATAAATTTATGTCACTCAGCCCCTCATTTGCAAAATAAAGCCCCGCTTCAGTTTTGTTTTCCAAAATCACTGCATCATTTGCCTCAACTCCATCTTTTACCCCATTTATCACACTCAAAATAAATAGGTCTTTACTAATTCGTGTAGTGTTTAGCTCATCCTCCCAATAATTCCATCCAGCCTCATCAGGTTGGCGATTAAATAAATTTTGATAGATGCTATCTATAAAATTATGATTTGTCGTCTCCTCAGGATATAACTCTTTGGTTTCATTTTGGTCAAAAAAACTTTTTGCAATTGACGAAAGTGTCAACCCCGAATTTTTAACCCAATAATTTAAACCAGCCTCATCTGGCGCTCGATTAAATGTAGCCACATAAAGCTTTGCCACCTCCGCCTCTGTGGGAATATCTTCACTTGCATAAAGAAAACTATTGATTGCAAAAACAGCCAATATTATTTTGAAATATCTCATAATATCTATCCTTTTTTTTCTTAAGTTTTAGAATTTTAACTTAAATTAACTTCTCTTTTGTTTAAGGATTAGAAATTAAATAATATACAATTTTTATCGCCAACTAACAGCACATCTTTGAATGAAATTTTTTGCCAATTACTCCAGTAGTTAGGCAAAAAACTTAATCCAAATCTGCACTCTTATTTGTCAAAAATCATATCTTATTTAATTACTACTCCTAAGAGTCTTCTCTTTTAAATTTATAAAATTTTCAGCTTAGACATAAACCTTAAAAAAAGAGTCGATATACTATCTCTTCTATACATTTAAGGTAAAATTTAATTGCCCAATATAAAAAAAGATAAAATTTGTCTGATTTGCAAAATATGGGTAAAAATTACATCAAATAAAGAAAATTATAAAAAACTAATATAGTATAATGCAATTTAAATCTAAATTCTATTAAAATGAGTTCCTATAACAATGAGATAATTAAATGTTAATTATATATAAAATTTACACATTAAGGAGACTTTATGCTTGAAATAAGATGGCACAGTCGTGCTGGACAAGGTGCTGTAACTGGTGCTAAGGGTTTGGCGGATGTTGTTTCAAATACGGGTAAAGAGGTTCAAGCTTTTGCATTTTATGGTTCGGCAAAACGTGGAGCGGCGATGACTGCTTATAATCGGGTTGATGATGAGCCTATCATTAATCATGAAAAATTTATGAATCCAGATTATGTTTTGGTAATTGACCCAGCTTTGGCACTTACCACCAATGTTACAGTCGATGGTAAAGATAGTACAAAATATATCGTGACAACTCACATGACTAAAGAGGAGCTGATGAAAGCTCAACCACTACTTGCAGATAAAGAGCTTTATGTTGTTGATTGTATGGGTATATCTCTTGATACAATTGGTCGAGCGATTCCAAATACTCCAATGCTTGGTGCTTTGATGAAAGTTTCGGGGATGTTTGAGTTGGATTATTTTCAAAATGCGATGCTAAAAGTTTTGAGTAAATTCCCTCAAAAAATCATCGATGCAAATATGTCGGCTATCGAAAGAGCTTATAACGAAGTAAATTAAGGAGAGATAGATGAAAAAATATGTAGGTTGGGATGAAGTAACTACGGGGACATTGCTACACTCTTTTGAAGGTAAGTTTGGCGATGCTGTAACTACTGACCCTGATGATAGACCTTATGCGTGGATGAATTCAATTAATGTTAGTGTTGCTGACTGGAGAATTTTAAAACCAGTATATAATAGAGATATCTGTATTGATTGTCAAAATTGTTGGATTTTCTGTCCAGATACATCTATCATTAGCCGAGACAAAAAGATGATTGGTGTAGATTATGACCACTGTAAAGGTTGTGGAGTTTGTGTAGAGGTTTGCCCTACAAACCCTAAATCGCTACTTATGTTTAGTGATTTTAAAGATAACGAAGAGGCACTTAGTGAGTGGCCTGAGAAGAAAAAAAGAGGAGCTAAATAATGGCTGAAAAATTAGAATTACAAGAAGTAGAAGTTTGGGATGGCAATATGGCTGCCGCTCAGGCATTTAGACAAGCTCAAATAGATGTAGTTGCAGCTTATCCTATTACTCCATCAACTCCAACTGTTCAAAACTATGCACAGTTTTTGGCAGATGGTTATGTAGATGGTGAGTTTATTATGGTTGAGAGTGAACATGCAGCAATGAGTAGTTGTGTGGGAGCTGCAGCGGCTGGGGGACGAGTGGCAACTGCGACAAGTTCTCAAGGTTTTGCACTTATGGCAGAGGTTCTGTATCAAGCGAGTGGTATGAGAATGCCTATCGTTTTAGAGGTTGTAAATAGAGCTTTAGCTTCTCCGCTAAATGTAAATGGTGACCATTCAGATATGTATCTCGGGCGAGATGCTGGTTGGATTAATCTTTGTACATTTAATATTCAAGAAGCTTATGATTTAACTCTTTTGGCATTTAAAGTGGCTGAGCATTTAGATGTACGACTTCCTGTTATGGTTCATCAAGATGGTTTTATCTCCTCTCACACGGCGGAAAATCTTAACCCACTAAGTGATGATGATGCTTATAATTTTGTTGGTGCTTATCAAGCGGTAAATCCTATGCTTGATTTTTCACAACCTGTAACTTATGGCGCTCAAACAGAGGAAGATTGGCACTTTGAACACAAAGCTCAACAGCACAAAGCTTTGATGGATTCAACTAAAGTGATTGATGAAATTTTTGCAGATTTTAAAGAGCTTACTGGTCGAGAGTATAATCGAGTAGAAAGTTATATGATGGATGATGCTGAGATTGCAATTGTGGCTTTGGGGACGACTGTTGAAACTGCAAGATTGGCAGCTAGTCAACTTCGAGCAGAAGAGGGCATCAAAGTGGGTATCGTAGCTCCTAGAGTTTTACGACCATTTCCTGTTGATTTAATAGAGGAAACATTAAGAGATGTTAAAGCTATTGGAACACTTGACAGAAGTGCACCGGGTGGAGCTATGGGAACATTATTTAATGAAATTTCAGCTACCTTATATCACAATGAAAAACGACCAGTAATCAATAATTACATCTATGGTTTGGGCGGAAGAGATATGACCGTGGCTATACTAAAAGATGTTTTTAGAGAGATTAAAATAAATGCGGATGCAGGGAAGCTAATGACTCCATTGCAACAATTTAGTGGACTTAGAGGTCCTAAACTCTCTTTTTTTTAGGAGCAAACAATGAGTAAAATAATAAAAAACTTAAAAGAGTTTTCAACATCAAATGATAGACTTGAAGGGGCTCACCTACTTTGCCCTGGATGTGCGCACTCAATGATTGTTAGAGAGTTACTAAACTGTACAGATGATAATTTAGTTCTTTCAACAAACACAGGTTGCCTAGAGGTTTCAACTGCAGTATATCCATACACTTCATGGGATACTTCGTGGATTCATATCGGTTTTGAAAATGCAGCAAGTGCAATAACTGGTGCTGAAGCTATGCACAAAGCCTTGAAAAACAAAGGAACAATACCAAAAGATAGCAATGCAAAATTTGTAGCTTTCGGTGGAGATGGTTCAACTTACGATATTGGTTTCCAATTTCTAAGTGGAGCGGTCGAGAGAGGTCACGATTTCACATATATCTGCCTTGACAATGAAGTTTATGCAAACACAGGTGGTCAAAGAAGTTCTGCTACACCAATCGGCTCAAGCACAACAACTTCTCCAGCTGGACGAATAAGCTACGGCGAAAAACAGATGAA
>JAOZPA010000010.1:10923-32080 GCA_029932985.1 Campylobacterales bacterium | reverse complement strand
GCGGTTTTTCCCACATTATTTTTGCCACCGATAAGGTTAACTCTTTTAAGACCATCTACTTTAAAAGAGTTAAAACATTTAAAATTTCTAATCTCAATATTTTTTATAAAATGTTCATTCACTATATCTCCTCAAATAATTTTATTAGTTTTGTTTTTAGTTCGTCAAAATTTTGGTGTTCAAAATTGTAGGGGGCTTTTGGGTAACCATTTTTGTAGAGGATATTAAAGATAGATTTATCGTGAGTTTTTGCTCTAAAATCGGAGCAATTTAAAAAATCTTCTATACACTTTTCTTGCTCTTGGGGTAAAGAGGATAAAATTAATGATTCTAAATAACCCTCTTTTTCCTCTGAATTTCTATCGTAGGCGATAAAAGTATCACTAACATTTTTTATATTTAATTCGTTCTGAATAGATTCAATTTCTCGTAAACTATTTTTATATCCTCCATATTTAGCATCATTTTCTAAATAATCTGAATCAATTATAAAAAGTATTTTTTTAATTTTTTCTCTTTCAATATCTAATTTTAAATCTTTATATCTAAAATTCTTCTTTTTAAAAAAATTACTTTTTCCTCCCATTCCATAAAAATTTACAAGATTTTTATCTAAACCAATATTCTTTAATAAAAGCTCGAAAAAACTTTTATCTATACTTTTGCCTTCATGAATAATTGCATACATTACCGAACTTCTCGCTCATCTTCTAATGAGCATTCTAGTAGCTCCAAATCACGAATCGCTCCAAATATAGAACCATTTTTTAATTTATTCAAACCAATAAAAGTCATCTCTTTATCTCGTAGTTTTTTGGCAATTTTTAGATAAGATTTTATACATTCGTCTGAGTGAGTTGTAGCAAAAACTTGTACATTTTGCTCTTTTGAAATCTCTAAAATAAGTTTCCATATTTCATCTAATTTTGTGTGGTGAATTCCATTTTCTATCTCATCAATAAATATATATTGATTCTCCAAAGTTAGTAATGAACCCAAATAAAAAATTATAGATTTTATACCCTCTCCTAAAGTAGAAAGTTCTTGATATTTTTTATCTATTTTAACCATTGGTTTTTTATTAATAAAATCTATATTTTCAATACCAAATAGTTGATGTAGATAATTATTTAAATCATTATATTTATCATTAAGCTTTAAATCTCCAATAATTTTTTCTAATAATTCATTATCATTTAAATTTGTACCTATAAATATTCTACTTGTTAAATATTTAGTTTTAGACATATTAGAATCTAACTTATTTATTAAATCAGATAGAGAATAATCTTCATTATATGCTTCTATATACTCTTCATATTCTCCATAAGTTTCACTATTATGGTTATTATCAGTATTTCCACGCCATATTATAGTAAAAGTTTCATCTTTAAGCATAAAAGAAAAGAGTCCTGTATGTTGATTTTTTTCTATTTTAAAGATATTTGTTAAATAATATTTATCAACAGTATCACTTCCATCTTCCTCCGTAATCTCAAGTTGTGTTTTTTTCTCAACTCCAATATCAATATCCAAATTTTCAAGAATCAAAGCTCTTAAATTATCTTCAGATGGATTATTAGATAGTAACATCTCTTGCATATTTCTATATGTTTTTAAAACTAATAATCTTTCATAAATCTCTATAATATCTTCTGAAGTATATAAATAAACAGCCTCCATAAAGGCGGTTTTTCCCACATTATTTTTGCCACCGATGAGGTTAACTCTTTTAAGACCATCTACTTTAAAAGAGTTAAAACATTTAAAATTTCTAATCTCAATATTTTTTATAAAATGTTCATTCACTATATCTCCTCAAATAATTTTATTAGTTTTGTTTTTAGTTCATCAAAATTTTGGTGTTCAAAATCAAACGGCTCTTTTTTCTGTTTATAAAAAGAGTTATATGCCCACTTATCAGTTAACTCATATTTATAACAATTTCTAAATTTTTTAATACACTCTTGTTGTTCATCATCTAAAATAGAAAGCAAAAAAGATTCTAAATTTCCCTCTTGATTCTCATCAGACATAATATAATAATCTATTTTTACATCAAATCCTAAATCATCAATAAGCTCTTTTAATTTATTCTCTGATGCTTCATATCCTCTATTTGGATTAGGGTCTTTTTCATTATCTGCATCAACAACCAATAATATTTTTTCAATTTTACTTAAATGCTTTTTCTCTATTTCATCATAATATTTATGTCCTATGTTAAAAAGATTATCTTTTCCTTCAAAGTCATAATAGATAACACTATTTTTGTTAAGTTCATATTCATCTAATAAATTATTAAAAAACTCACCATCAGATTTTCCTTCAAAAGCTATTATTACCATCCACGAACCTCATTACCCAGCTTAATAAATCTTTGAAACATTTCACTATCCATTACGGTAGAATCTAATTTGTTGTATTTATTTTGACCAAGTTCAATAAAAGTAATTTCCTCATCTTCCAATTTCTTAGCCACCTTAGCATAAGATTCTATACACTCTTTTGAGTGAGTTGTGGCAAAAAGTTGAATATTTTGTTGCTTTGATATAGTTAAAATAAGCTCCCAAAATCTATCTAAAATACTATAATGTATTCCATTTTCAATTTCATCAATAAAAATAATATCATTATTATTTAAAAGTAACATTGAACTAATAATATTGATAAATGTTTTTATACCTTGACCAAATTGAGACAGCTCTTTATATTTATTATCAACTTTAATGTATGGTTTATATTTAATTGTGTCGATACCTTCAATATTAAATATTTCTTGTAAATGTTTATTCAATAGATTTAGTTTATTTTCTAACTTTGCATTATCAATGATAGTATTTAAGTGATGATTATCATTTGAATTTTGAGATATAAAACTTATACTATTCTTAATTTTTGTATTATATATATTTACATCTAAAAAAGTAATTAAATCAGAAAGATTATACTCAGATTTTTTTTTAAAGGTATGTATAGTTAAAATTCCATTTTTTTCAAAAATATAAATATTATTAAAATTAGATAAAATAGATAAATACTTATTTTTAAGAATTAAATCTCTTATATTATCTTTTCTATATTTTGTATCAAGTAACTGATTTATCGCATCTCTATGTGTATTTATTTCAAGCAATTTATTATATATACTTGAAACATCTTTTGATGTTTGTAAATAACAGGCTTCCATAAAGGCGGTTTTTCCCACATTATTTTTGCCACCGATGAGGTTAACTCTTTTAAGACCATCTACTTTAAAAGAGTTAAAACATTTAAAATTTCTAATCTCAATATTTTTTATAAAATGTTCATTCACTATATCTCCTCAAATAATTTTATTAGTTTTGTTTTTAGTTCGTCAAAATTTTGGTGTTCAAAATTGTAGGGGGCATTTGGGTATCCATTTTTATAAAGGATATTAAATATAGATTTGTCGTGAGTTTTTGCTCTAAAATTGGAACAATTTAAAAAATCTTCTATACACTCCTCTTGCTCTTGGGGCAAAGAGGATAAAATTAATGATTCTAAATAACCCTCTTTTCCTTCTGAATTTTTATTATAAGCGATAAATGTATCACTGATATTTTTTATATTTAATTCATTTTGAATAGATTCAATCTCTCTTAAGGTATTTTTATAACCACCATATCTATCATCATTTGCTAAATAATCTGAATCAATTATAAATAAAACTTTATTAATTATTTCATCATCTATTAATATTCTTAAATCTTGATATGCTCTGTTGTTTGGTTTAAAAAAGTTACTTTTTGCTCCTATTCCTAAAAACCTTATTTTCTTTTTATCTAAATCTAATTTTTCCAATAAAAGTTCAAAAAAACTTCTATCTATACTTTTTCCCTCATGAAGTATTGCAAATTTTACCATCCTCTTACCTCATGCACTTGTTCTATATTATATTCCAATAACTCATAATCTCTAATACTTGCTTTAATTGTTTTATTCTTTAATTTATTCAAACCGATAAAAGTTATCTCTTCATCTTGTAGTTTTTTAGCAACTTTCATATAAGATTCTATACACTCTTCTGAGTGAGTTGTAGCAAATACTTGGATATTTTGCTCTTTTGAAATTGTTAGGATTATTTCCCACAAACTATCCAATAAAGAGTAATGAATACCATTTTCTATCTCATCCAAAAAAACTATTTTATTTTTATTCAGAAACAGAGATAAAATAACTGCAATAAATTGTTTTACACCATCACCAAATTCCGATAAATTGATAAACTTTTCATCTTTAAAAAGCAAAATTTTATTTTTAATAACATCAATCTCTTCAATATCAAAATTTTCCAAAAGAATTTTATTTAAATATCTCCACTTCTGTAATAATTTTATCTCACCGATGCAATTAATAAGATAATTTTCTCTTAAATTTACTTGAGATACAAATGAACTATTCTCTATATTTAATGGTTTAGTTTTTCCCTGATAAAACTCCATAATCTCAGGAACTCCACCATCCAAATAATTTTTATTTGGTTTGTTATACAAGTTAATTTCTGCAATAGAGGCATTTTCACCATTAATTTTAATTACAGAATCATAAAATTTAAAATCAAAATCATTAGTATCAGTAATAATTTTAAACTCTTTAAGTGGATTTCTATTCAGTTCCAAAACCAATAATGCATGAAAAAATTCTTTTTGAGACTTCGTATTAATTCCCAAATAACAAACCTCCATAAAAGCCGTTTTTCCTACATTATTTTTGCCACCAATTAAATTTACTCGCTTAAAACCCTCTGCTTTAAAATCTTTAAAACATTTAAAATTTTTAATCTCAATATTTTTTATAAAATGTTCACTCATTAAATAAATCCTTTAATTTCTCTTTTAATAATATAAAATTTGGATGTTCAAAATTGTAAGGCTTGTCAGGTTGTGTTAATTTATGAAGTTCTGTTAAAATATTTTTGTCAACAGATTTTGAATTAAGTTCTGAACATTGTCTAAACTCTTCGTAACATCTTTTTACATTCTCATCTATTGTTGAAAGTAGCAAAGATTCAAAATAACCTTTTTGACTTATGGGGTCACAAGCGATATAGTAATCACTAATCTCTTTTATGTTTAAATCTTGTTGCAATTTTATTATTTTAGATATAGTATTTTCTATTCCACATAAAGATTTATCATTTTTATAATCATCTGCATCTACAATAAAAAGAATTTTTTCTACAAAACCATTTTCGATATGTTCTAAAAGTGTTTTATATACAAATATTGTTTTATTTAATAAAAAGCTTTTTCCATTTGTAGCGATGAAATGTCTATCTTTATACTCAATTGTTAAAAACTTTAAAAGGGATTTGATATTTTTAATATCTGATTTGCCTTCACATATAATTCTTACCATCCTCGAACCTCATGATTCTGTTCTAGTTCACTATAAAACATACCCGCATTTAACTCTAAAGCTTTTAATTCACCTTTTGGATTTATAGCTAATGTAGTCATTGTTATCTCTTCATCTTGTAATTTTTTAGAAACTCTAGCATAAGATTCTATACACTCTTTTGAGTGAGTTGTGGCAAAAACTTGAACATTTTGTTTTTTTGAAATTGTTAAAATTATTTCCCATAAATTATCTAATAGTGAATAATGAATACCATTATCTATCTCATCTATAAAAATAAACCCTTTTTTGGTTACAAGTAATGAGATGACAATTGATAAATATAACTTCAATCCATCTCCAAAAGTTCTTAATTCTTGATATTTACCATTTTTTCTTAATTTTGGTAATGAATTTATAAATTTAAATTTTTCTAAATCTTTATCAAAATTTTTAAGATAATTTGAAAATAACTCTTCATCATCATTTTCTTGAATTACATCATAAAATTTTTTTATTATACCAGTGCTAATTCCAATATTTTCTATATAAATGCTATTATAATTTAAATTCAAATTTAGATTTTCAAAAGAATTAAGCTCTGTTTCTCTATCATTAATAGACAGCAAAAAGGAAGTATTAATATCTGTTTTATTTTTAAAATTATTTTTTCTTAAATTTGTTTTTATTTCAAACCAATCAAAACTACTGAGCTTTTTCTTAAGAAGTTCTTTTTTTTCTATTAACTTTTGAAAAGAAAATATATTTTTTAATATTTCATCTTCACTATTATTAACTATATCATTAATTGTATTTGATAATAAGTTTGTTTTTTCTCTATTTAGTTCAATATTATATAAAGTTGTAAGAAAATCCTGAAAGCCAATAGAGTTAGAATTGACATAACAAGCTTCCATAAAAGCAGTTTTTCCTACATTATTTTTGCCACCAATAAGATTAACTCTTTTAAATCCCTTAGCTTTAAAATCTTTAAAACATTTAAAATTTTTAATCTCAATATTTTTTATAAAATGTTCATTCATTATTTTATTCCTGTTAATATTTGGGGCTAAGAACCCCTTACCGATGATTTGTTTGAAGTTTAAATGTTCGGGAGGGGTTTAGATTTATGAAATTATTTTATAAATTTCTCATATTTTGACCGTGAATTATCTTTAACACCATCTAAATAAAGGCTAGGAGTTCCGTGAACAAACATCTCTTTTGCCACAATTGTATCACTCTCTAATCTATTGATAATTTCAGGATTATTTATCTCTGCTTTTGTGATATTTGTTTTTAACTTTTCATTGAAAACTTTCAAAATCACATCTTCATCTTTGCTTCTTATATCTATATCCGCTTCATAAGCTCTTTTTAAAATATCTTTATACCCTTTTTTTTCCGCTACCAAAACCGCTTTTACAATTGTCTTAGCCGCTGGGTGCATCTCTAAAGGCAGATGATAATAATATAAAGCAAATAGTTTAGGATGTTTTTTGACTTTATCCATCAAAAATGGAGATTCATCTACACAAAATGGGCATTGAGGGTCACTAAAAAGCACCATTTTATGCTTTGCATCCTCATTACCATAGAGCAGATTCTCTTTTTTATAATATTTTGGATTAAAATCTGGTGAGAGGCTACTTTTGACCGCTTTTCTCTTTTTTATATCAATCATTTGAGAAATCATATAAGTTCCATTTGTGATAATCACATCAGGTTGCTTAATTGTAGAATTTTTATCTTTGATTTTCAGATTTATAATCACAAAAAAAGCATAAAATCCATCAGCCCCCACAACCGCTTTTTTATCCACCACCTCAACATCTACAATTTCTACTTTTTT
Organism: Campylobacterales bacterium; assembly: GCA_029932985.1. Taxonomy (GTDB): domain Bacteria; phylum Campylobacterota; class Campylobacteria; order Campylobacterales; family JAOZPA01; genus JAOZPA01. The sequence continues at coordinate 24,867 of JAOZPA010000010.1, read as the reverse complement.
ATTTGAACTTTTTTTAATAAGCTCAACTACAAACTTTTCATTCACCTCTGCATTTAAAAAACTAATGCTTACTACTAGAATCAATAACTTCAACATCAATGATTTCACTATCTTTCCTTTTTGTTTGAATTTTATCAAATGGGTCATTAGTTGCCATTTTTTCATTTTCGTTTGGGGACTTTGCACCCGACATTTTTCTCATAACCATCAAAGAAAAAGCATCTAATTGCAAAAATAAACCAATTATATCACTTAAAAATCCTGGCAAAATTATTAAAAATGCACCAATCACACTAAAAATAGTCAACCGTTGAAATTCACTAGCATTAATCTCTTTTTTCTGCAACGCCCCTAGCGATTCATACAGATTTACATGCATATTTTTCAAAAGCGTTATGCCGATAATCACACTCACAACTATCTCAATAAAAGTGTAAAAACCGCCCATCATCCCCGACAATTGAACCGTCAATAAAGTTTCCAGAAAAACGTATATAATAAATAAAAAAAACATCTATCTCCTTTGAAAAAAACATTATACAACAAATTTTAGATAACATAGATTAAATTGAATTTAACTTGTGATTTTTTTGATGATGTTTGAGGTACTTTTACCCTTTACGAAATCCACCAATCGCACCTCTTGCGCCAAATCACTCCCGACCACCTCTTTATTTTTGTAATCGCCCCCCTTGACCAAAGTATCGGGCATAATTTTCGAGATTAATTTATATGGAGTTTGCTCATTAAATGCCACCACAAAATCCACAGCTTCCAGCGATGCCAACAGATATGACCTATCATATTCGGGATTTACAGGACGACTTTCACCCTTTAGTTTTCTCACCGATGAATCGGAGTTTAAGCCAACTATCAGAATATCTCCAAAACTTTTTGCAATCTCAAGATATTTTACATGACCGATATGCAAGATGTCAAAACAACCATTTGTGAAAACTATTTTTTTACCTCTAATCTTTAAATTTTTGACAATTTTTGCTATCTCATCTCTAGTTTTGAGATGGCTATCACTTTGGCTTTTGTTTAAAGTTGAGTGATACTCCTCAATCTCATCTAGCGAGGCGGTGGCACTTCCGATTTTACCCACAACTACTCCAGCAGATAAGTTTGCAAATTTTATAGCATTATCAATATTTTCACCAGCCCCCAATGCAAATCCGATAGATGCCAAAACTGTATCTCCAGCTCCTGTCACATCAAAAATCTCTTTTGCCACAGTTGGAAAAAGTTTTAATTTTTTATCCAAAATAGCAATCCCATCTTCACTAAGTGTTATCAACGAAATTTTTAGATTCAAATCCTTTTTAAGTTTTGACAGGGTAGCCTTTAGTGTACTTTGGTCAAATATCTTTTGCCCCGTCGCATTAATCGCCTCTTTTTTATTTGGAGTGAGCAGATAAGCATTTTTATATTTTGAAAAATCACTCCCCTTTGGGTCAACCAACACTTTTTTACCATTTTTATTTGCAAAATTTATCAGCTTTTGAGTCAATTGCGGGGTCAGTACACCTTTGCCATAATCGGAAAGCAACACAATCTCATAACTCTTCAACTGATTCTTGAAAATCTTAAAAATCTTTTTTTGAGTTTTGAGAGTTATATCATCTGTACTCTCCTTATCAACCCTCACGACCTGCTGATTTGAGGCGATGATACGACTTTTTTTTGAAGTTTTTCTGCCACTTTGAGAGATGAGATGTGTTTTGATATTTAATTTTGAGAGCATTTTTGTAATTTTTTTGCCAATATCATCATCGCCAATCGCACTAATCACCCCTACTTTTGCATTAAATTTATGGAGATTGTGGATTACATTCCCCGCACCGCCCAAAATATTATTTTCACGAATGACATCGATGATGGTCACGGGGGCTTCTGGCGAAACTCGCTCACATTTACCCCACAGATAATGGTCTATCATCAAATCACCAATCACCAAGATTTTTGGTTGTTTGTTTTTGAAATTTTTTAATATCATCTATTTTTTAACCTCATTCTCTTTTGCCAAGATTTTTTCCAATCTTTTGATAAAGTGCATTCTATGTTCATCTGAAATTTTGATAAACTCCATAATTCCAAAATCAACTTTGCCTAACTCTTTTAATTTCTCTTTAAGCCGATGTACCAAAATATTCACAGTCCCCTTATCGTCCTCCTCCAAAATCAGAATAATTTTATCTTTTGCCCAAAGAATTGAAATATCAATATCTCGAATCAGATTTCGAGTCAGCGAGATTATAGAGTGTTCAATATGCTTAATATGCTCATCACTTTGAGATGCAAAATCCTCTATACTTTTAATATTGATAAAAATTGTGGTATAGGAATTTTTGATATTAGAGGTAATTAAACTCTCTTTTTCCACTTTTACAATTGTACTTTTAGTTGATTCTTTATCCTGTTTTGATTTACTATCCAAAAATATATTTAGAGCGATATTTTCAGCAATTACAAGAGCTTGACTCAAAATCACTTGAATATTTTCTTTTCGTTTGGGGACTAAAAGAGTTATCATCCCCCACTTATTTTTTGAATACTTAGAAGTTATAGGAATATTCAAAACAGAAAACTCTTTTTTGCTATTTTGTTGTTTTACTTTCTCTATTTTTATCTCATGACTTTGATGTAAAAACTCTTTTGAGATTAAATTTTTCAGATTATTTCTATTTATTTTTAGAGATATTTGAGAATTATCAAAAATATTATTTTGAGTTTCGTGATTTAAAATCTCCAAATGAGTGTGGCTTTTTAAAGTGATAAAAACTTCGTCCAGCTTAAATTCATCTTTGAGAATTTGAGCAACTTTGATGAGCCGAGTATTTATCGAAAGCGACTGATAGGAGAGAGTTTTGTTTGTATTATTTAAAGCCTCACCACTAGTTTTTTCCAAAATATTCTGCATCTTTTCCCGTAACCGCCGATTTTCAAAATTAAAAATGGCAATAATTCCCACCGAAACAATGCTGATAATTATAAATTTTATAACAAGCCTCATATCTTGAATAAAAAAATGCTCGACATCCCCATTAAACCAATAAACACTAAAATCGGTAATCCAATATGCACTAAAAACCAATATAAATAATCCAAAACTATTTCTCAAATTTTTCATCTCCGCTCCCATTGTAATTTCAATAAATTTTAACAAAATATCAGTTAAAAAATAATAAATTGACACATATAAGAAAAAAATAACCTTTAATTCACTATAATCAAAAAAAAATAAAGGATTTTTATGATAAGAGGTATATTTATAGTTTTTTCGTTGCTGTTTTGCACCGTCGGTTTTGGGGCTGACATCTCAAAAGAGTTTAAAAACCAAAATAAAGAGATTGTGAAGTTGGCAGTTGAGGCGATTTCCAAAAAACTTCCGCAAAAAGTGGATAATTTTACAACCTTGGTCAAAGTTCATTCCAAAGATTTGAATTTAATCTACACTTTTGAAATTTTAACAGGGTCAAAAAGTATTATTAGGGCAAACAAAAAAAGAAAAAGCTGTATAAAATTAATTTAAAAAAGAGGGAATTTGTCAAGAATGAGATTATCGAGATGGTGCGACAAGAAAAGAAATTTTAAAAAACAGGAGGAGAGACAATGAGCAAATGAGTGATTTTCATTTTTAATCCTTAACTTCTTATCTTCTCATCGTCTCAAAGCTTTTGGGAATTATTGATATTCAGCAACTGCGATATCGACCTCTTTTAAAAATCTCTCTACTAAATCTTTCTCATCTAATTTTGCCACCACTTCGCCTTTTCGCATAATAAGTCCCGTTTTTTTCCCAAAAGCTATCGCCACATCTGCGTGTTTTGCTTCGCCAATTGCATTCACCACACACCCCATCACAGAGATATTTAGCGGAGTTTTGATATGTTTGGTTTTTCGCTCAACCTCTTCGACCGCCTTTACCAAATCCGATTCTAACCGTCCACAAGTTGGGCAAGAGATGATATTTACCCCATCTTTCAACACTCCGCTATCTTTCAAAATCGCTTTGCCGACCTCTATCTCCTTCTCTAATTCGCCCGTGATTGAGACTCGTAAAGTATCGCCGATTCCATCTAATAATAAACTTCCTAGAGCAATTGAGGATTTTATGGTTGAGTGAAAAAGTGTCCCCGCCTCCGTAACCCCCAGATGAAATGGGTAATTATTCAGCGGTCGCAACATCTTATAAGCCTCCACCGTGGTTTGCACATCACTAGCTTTTAGCGAAATTTTTATATTCTCAAACCCCAAATCTTCCAAATATTTGATATTATACTCCGCACTCGCCACCATCGCTTTTGCCCCATATCCATATTTGTCATCAAACATTTTTTCCAAACTTCCACTATTTACCCCAATTCTGATAGGAATTTTACGATTTTGACAAGCCTTGACTACCTCTTTAACTCGCTGTTTGTTGCCAATATTTCCTGGGTTTATTCTTATGCAATCCACCACTTCACTAGCAATCAAAGCTAATTTGTAATTAAAATGAATATCTGCGACAAGCGGTAACGAAATTTGATTTTTTATCGCCTTTAAAGCTTTTGCATCCTCCATATTTGGAACAGCAACTCTAGCAATATCACACCCTGCAAAATGAAGCCGTCGAATCTGTTCCACCGTAGCCTTAACATCGTGAGTTTTTGAAAATGTCATAGATTGCACCGATAGGGGACTATTGCCCCCAACCGCTACATCGCCTACAAAGATTTTTTTAGTTGGAATCCTCTCTATCATCTTTTTAACTCTCCTATCAATTGGTCTGCTAATATGAAATTATTTGCAGTCATTATATGAACTTTTGGGTGAAAACTATAAATATCGGTGAGTAGATTTAAACTCATTTCAAATCCAATTTTAAACTCTTCATCAAGCGAAATTTTACTGGCAATCTCTAATTTATCTAGCCAATTTTGAGGCACAAAAACCCCAGGTAGATTATTTGCTAGAAATTTTGCCGTTCGTAATTTTGTGATGGGAAAAAATCCAAGCACTAATTCACCATCTTTTCCACTCTCTTTTTTTGCATCATTAAACATCTCTACTAAATGTTTTGCAATCTCCAAAGAATATACGGGTTGGGTGATAATTGCAGTAGTATTATGGGTGAGTTTTTGGAGCATTTTTTTATATAGCGTTTTGGGGTTGTTGGCATAAGAGTTCATCACCGTAAATGGATAGATGGTTTTTGGTTTTTCCTTAAACTCTTTATCTGCTAAATCTTTGCCACTATTGAAATTTGTGATAATATCCAAAAGCAGATTGCTATTTCCTTCAAAAACACCTTTTGGTTTTGGCTGATCGCTGAATTTCACAGGGTCGCCAGTAATTACCAAAATAGTACGAATATCAAAATCATTAGCCCCCAAAAGCTCACTTTGTAAAGCGATTTTGTTTCTATCTCGCATAGTTAAAGTGGTGATGGCAGGTTTTTGAAACTCATTTTGAAGCTTCAAACTAGCAAAAAATGCACCATATTTCAGTTTGGCAAGAGGTGAGTCGGTGGTACTAAATCCATCAACTTTCTCGTGCAGTTTCAACTCTTTAATCCGATTTATAATGGGGGTAAATGAGGCGGAGTGGGCAGGTGTTGTTTCCAGAGTCAAAAACTTGTCATTTCTCAATTTCTCTATAAATTCTTCAACCATAACTATCCTAAAATTTTTTAACCCATTATATCGTGATTTTTTTTAGAAAAGATAAATTTTTTACAAAGTGATAAGTAATTTTTGATTATAATAAAAACAAAAAGGAAAACTATGAGAATTGATAAATTTTTAAATACGGTAAATATTGTCAAAAGGCGGTCAGTTGCGGAGGATATGTGCAAAAGTAAAGTGGTGAGCATAAATGACAAAGTGGCAAAACCTGCAAAGGATTTAAAAGTGGGGGATGTCATCAAAATTGATTATTTAGAGAAATCGGTGAGCTATGAAGTTTTGCAAATTCCCACAACTCGAACTATCTCAAAAAGTTTAAAATTTGAGTATGTTAAAGAGTTGTAGGTAAGAGATAGTAGGGCGATGAGCGGATTTACACTCATTGCCTTTAAAGATTTCAGCGGTGAGGGGATTTTACTCCAAATATTTTTTTATCGAATCCATCACGGCATTTACAAACTTAGGAGCGGTATCACCCACCAAATTTTTGGAAAGCTCAATCATCTCATTTATGATAATGGCACTATCAAGTTTTTTACTCATCAACTCATAAGTACCGAGTCGCAAAATAGATTTTTCAATCGAGCCTAAATCACTAATTTTTCTATCATCCAATTGCTCTAAAATAATTTCATCAATCTTCTCTAAAGATTCAATCACCCCATTAAAAAGCTCAAGGGCGAACTCTTTTTGCTTATTTCGGATTTTTTTATCTTCCAAAATCTCATTTACAAACTTGCCGATTTTTTCATTTCCAATATCCAATGCATAAAGGAGCGAGACTACACTTTCTCGTACTTGGTGTCTAGTAGCCACTTTTTAAGCCTCTAAATTCTGATACAAATCGATGATTTCAATAAGACCTGTCATCGCTTCAAAGCCCTTATTTCCCACCTTTGACCCTGCTCTCTCAATCGCTTGTTCGATAGAGTTTGTAGTCAATACACCGTAAGTCACGGGTTTTCCAAATTTCAAAGCAATAGTTGCCACACCCTTAGTCGCCTCTGCCGAGATATAGTCAAAATGAGGAGTTGCCCCACGAATCACCGCCCCTAAACAGCAAACTGCATCATATTTGCCACTGCTCAAAACTCTCTCAAGTGCCATAGGAATTTCAAAAGCCCCTGGAACTAAAATCAAATCCAAATTTTTTTCATCTCCACCGTGTCTTATGAACGAATCTCTCGCCCCTTCGGTCAATCTGTCTGTGATGATGTGATTGAATCTAGCATTTATTATTGCAATTTTTTTATCACTTTTTAATGATAATTTACCCTCTATGATATTCATACTTTAGCCCTTTGATAATTTTTAGTGAGATTATAGCTAAAAATTAATAAAGGGAAATTTAAGCTAAATAGGATAAGATTGTAAAATAAAAATTTAAGGGGTGGATATGAAAAAATTATTTTTTTTAATTTTGGTTTTTACGATAAGTGGATTGAACTTAAATGCAGTAGAACCAACAGAGAATGAAAAACTTTTTTTGCAAAAGGAGCTTAAGGATGTGGCGGTCGAGCTAAATAAAAATGTGCCATATATGGTTGATAAAATCACACAATTAGACAAAGTGATTGTGGATAAAAATGCAGTAATTTATAATTATACTATTATCGCTTATGCAAAGGCGGATTTTCACGGAAATATGGAGGTACTTTTTGAGGGGATACAACTAAATTATGAAACTCAAATATGTCAACGAAAAAGTGGCTATTTTTTATTGGAAAAAGGTGCAGTTTTTAAATATGCGTTTAGTGATAAAAATGGAGATTATTTAAGTGGATTTGAAATTTCCATCAAAAACTGTGACCAATAGCAAGAGTAATAGGAAAAATTGAAACTCTTATCATCGCTAGGCTGTAAATTTATTTAACTTAAAGCAAGTTTTTAGTAAAATGGCGGATTGTGAAGAAAATATTTAGGAGATGACTGTGTTTGAGGTTTTAACTGATTCATTTAGAGGTGCAATTAACAAGATACGATTTGCTGATGACAATAGGGCTTTAAAAAAAGCGGTGGATTCTCTAAAAAAATCTCTTTTAAAAGCGGATGTACATCATAAAGTGGTGCGAGAGCTTTTGAAAAATATAGAATTAGACACGAAAAAAGATGGAATTGGAAAAGAAAATTTTCTAAAAGCCATTAGACATCATCTTACTCAAATTTTGACAGCTTCTGGGCATTATGGATTTGTCTATAGCTCAAAGCCCCCAACGAAAGTTTTGATGAATGGGCTTCAAGGTAGTGGAAAAACAACAACGACTATAAAACTTGCTCATTATTTAAAGTTACGAAAAAAGAAAGTTTTGGTGGCTGCCTGTGATTTGCAAAGAATGGCAGCGGTTGAGCAACTAAAGCAGTTGAGTGAAGCAAATGAGATAGATTTATATTATAATGAAGATGAAAAAGACCCTTTGGTGATTGCAAAAGAGGCATTAGATAGAGCGAATGAGGGACTTTATGATGTTTTGATTGTGGATACAGCTGGGCGATTGGCGATTGATGATGAGCTGATGAATGAATTAAATGGGATGAAAAATATTATAAATCCTGATGAATCATTTTATGTAGCTGATTCACTAACGGGGCAAGATGCAGTTAGAAGTGCAGGAACTTTTAATGAAAAAATCGGCATTACTGGTGTAATTTTGACCAAATACGATGGAGATAGCCGTGGTGGAGTTGCAATTAGTATCGCTTCCCAGCTAGGAATTCCATTACGATTTATTGGTATGGGTGAAAAAGTTCCAGATTTAGAGGTTTTTATCCCTAATAGAATTGTTGGACGATTGATGGGTGAAGGTGATATTGAGGGACTAGCAGAAAAAACAAGTTCTGTTATTACTGAAAAAGATGCGAAAAAAATCACTAGCAAAATTAGAAAGGGTGAGTTTAACTTTAATGACTTTTTAGACCAGATGGAAAGTGTTAAAAAGCTTGGGAATATGAAATCACTTATTGGTATGGTTCCAGGACTTTCGCAATATGCGAGTAAAATTGGTGATATGGATTTGGATAATTCTCCAGATATGAAAAATATTAGAGCAATGATTTCATCGATGACAGAAAAAGAGCGATTGACTCCAAGTTTATTAAATAATAGTAGAAAAAAGAGAATTTCAAATGGTTGTGGACTTTCACAAATGGAAGTTAATAGGTATTTAAAACAGTTTAAAAATGCAGCAAAAATGGCAAAAAGATTTTCAGGCAAAGGTGGATTAAAAAATCTACAAAGTTTAATGAGTGGAAATAAAGGTCCAGCTGGAATGAGATAATCACGATTTATTGGTGGCTATTTAGGTAGCTATCTATAAACCGTCAAAAGTAAAATTTTTAGGAGATATATATATGGCAACAGTTGTAAGACTTGCAAGAATGGGAAGAAATAAAAGACCTTTTTATAGAATCGTAGTTACAGATAGTAGAAAAAGAAGAGATAGTGGTTGGATAGAAGTTTTGGGTTATTACAATCCTTTGACAGAGCCTGAGACTATTAAGGTAGATAATGAGAGACTTGACTACTGGAAGGGTGTTGGAGCTAAACTTAGTGCGAGAGTAACGAGAATTACTAAATAGAGATGGTTACTGAATTTATTGAGGAATATGCAAAATTAATCGTTGATAAAAGCGATAAATTAAAAGTAAGTATTGAAAGTGTAAATCCAACATTTTCAATCATTACAATTTATGCAGACAAAAGCGATACAGGAAGATTAATTGGGAAAGATGGCAAAATGATTAGCTCGTTAAAAACAATTATATCTGGCTGTAAAGCAAAAAATGGCATCTCATACAAAATAGTAGTAACCCCAAATGAGCAATAACTTTTTAGAAGTTGCTGTACTTGGAAAAGTAGTGGGGCTTAGAGGTGAACTCAAGCTCCATATCAAAAGTGATTTTCCTGAGCAATTTATAGAGGGTAAAAGTTTTTATATAAATAAAAATCAAACTCTCATCATCGAATGGTACAATCAAAATCGTGGTCTTGTCAAATTTAAAGAGATTTTTAGTAGAGAAGATGCTGCTAAATATGTGAACAAAAAACTACTCTCTACACTTGAAGAAACTAGACAAAATTGTAAATTAAATGAAAATGAATTTTTTTATTTTGATGTTATCAAGTGTCAAATTATCGAAAATGGGGAAATCTTAGGAATTGTTGATGATGTTGAAGATTTAGGGAAAGATGACTATCTTTTAATCAAAACTAACCCATCACTCAAAGAGTTACCAAAAACTTTTTATATTCCATATATTGACCACTATATAGATAGAGTCGATATGCCCTCAAAAACTATTTTTACCAAAAATGCAAAAGATATTTTAGAAAACTCCTAAGCTACCACAGGCTTCAAATCCCCAACGGAAATTTTTTATTACTAAATTTTGCGGAGGATTACACCACTTTCAATATGATGAGTATAAACAAATTGGTCAAAAATTGCAAACTTCTCTATTTTGAAATCTGGTAAAAGTTTAGATAAATCTCTTTTTAATGTTTCTTGATTACATGAAATATAGATTATATTGTCAAATCGTTTGGCTAAATTTAAACTCTCTTCATCTAATCCTGCTCGTGGTGGGTCTATGAAAATGTGTGAAAAATTATAGCTATCCAAATTTATACCATCTAATCTTCTAAAAATTCTTGTTTTATCGATTGCAAGTGAAAGTTCACTAGAGCTTAATCTTATAAATTTTGTATTTATCACATCATTTAATTCACAATTTAAAATTGCTGATTTTATAGAGGTTTTAGAGATTTCCGTCGCCAAAACTTTATCAAATTTATCACTCAAAGCGATTGTAAAATTTCCGTGACCACAATAAGTTTCTATCAAATCTTTACGATTTTCCCCTAAATTACTCTTTACCCACTCAATCATCTTTTGATTTACAGCTCCATTTGGTTGAGTAAAACTATTTTCAAAAATTTTATATCTATAAATTTTATCAAAAATTTTCAACTTTTCATCTATAAAATCTTCACTCACCACAACTCTAATTTTTCTACTTCGCAGAATTATCTTGATTCCCAGTTCATTTTCCAATTTCCGTGCGGGGACTAAAAACTCATCTGTCACTTTTTTATGATAAATCAATGTAAGCAAAATTTCACCTAGATTAGAGCTAAGAAACTCAACGGCAAAAAGTTTTTCTCGTAAGATTTCAATATTTCTAATTTTTTCTATCATTTTTGGCATAAGAGCAAAAATATTTTGATTTACAATTAAACAATTTTGAATTTTAACAATCTCATTTTTACGAGTTCCATTCATCGCATAATTTATCTCATCACCATCGTGCCAAATCCGAAACTCAGCCCGATTTCTAAAATGCCAATGAGGTGAAGTGATAATATCCAAATTTTTAACACCAAACTCTGCAAAATTCTCTATCGTCAGATTTTTTTTAATTTCCAACTGCTCATCATAACTCAAATCACTCTTGCAACTTCCACAACTTCCAAAATATTCACAATTCATTTTTTAATCTTCTTTTTTCAGATAACTATTTATAAGAGTTAGAATTTTTTGAAATTTATGAAAATTATTTTTATCAGCTCTATTTTCAATTATCCAGTTGCAAAAAGCCATTTTTTGCTCAATTTTATAATTTATTGTTTTTTCATTTCGATAACTTGTGGTAGTTTTTTTGATAAATCCATTTTCAAATCCCTTTTCATAAAGCTCTGAATTTAGAAATGTTTCCACCCCTTTAATTCCATTCAAACTCTCTAAATATTCACCCATTCTAGCGATATGAATATTTTCATAATCTTCACCTTTGTTTGGCAATTTATCATCTTTTATATCATTATCAAAAAGAAGCAAAACTTTTTTATCTTTTCTAAACTCTTTATTTTCCTTCAAAAAAGCAAAAGCATTTATCATATTTTTTTCACCATTTCCAAATTGACCGCTTTTGTCACCCACTAAATCAAATTTTATTTTTTCTTTTAGCTCATCTTGCTCAAAAATCTCTATCGCTTTTTCCAAATATTTTATATCCGTTGGACCCTCAAACAAAAACAGTCATTTTATCACGAGACAGCTCCAATCTAAACGATTCAACATAAGCCAAATATGGTGAAATTTTTTGCTCTAAAAGTTGCTTAATTATCTCATCTTTACTCTCTCCAAAAGCCACCACTTTTCTATGCAAAACTGCTATATATTGATTTGTATATTTTTTTAATAACTCCTCCCTATTCTCATCAACCCAATTTTTATCCTCCAAATGTCCCTTATATTTTTCCAGATGTATCATTGCAGTTTTTATTGATTTATCTATCTCCTGTGCAATATTATAATCTTCTGTTTTTGATATATAATCCCAAGCTTGATTTTTACAAGCCTTTCTGCATCCCTCCACACTCGCATTTGCGGTCAAAATAATCACAAAAGTTGTCAATTGATTCCTGTTTATCTCATCTAAAACATCAAATCCACTTTCAAGTTTTTCCATTCTCATATCAGTTACCACAATATAATATGAGCCTTTTTTGATTTTTTCAATCGCCTCTTTTGCACTTTTTGCAGTTTCCACATCATACTCATAAAACTTTAAATATTTGCTATAAAGATTTAAATTATCCAAATTATCATCAACCATCAAAATTTTAATTTCACTATTTTTTATATTATTCATCTTACCTCTCTTTTTGTTTTAGTACCCTCACCGCTACTTTATTTTTGATAAGGTATAAAAATATTAAACTTTACACCCTTATATCCATCTTCAAAAATAAAACCATCCATATAACCTAAAGTTTTTTTGATGATATAAAGCCCCAAACCACTACCAATTTTTGAAGTTGTTTTGGTGGGCAGAAATATCCACTCTTTTTTATCTTTCTCTATCCCTTTTCCATCATCTCTAAAAATAATATGTAAAAATTTACCTTTATGTTTAATTTTATTTATATATGGATTTAGTTTATCAAATGAATTAATTTTTATCTGTAAATTTTTTTCATTATGTCTAATAGAGTTTTCGATAAATTCACTAATCATCTCTTTAATTTTATTTTTATCACCCTCCAAAATTTTATCTTTATTTTTAATATCTAAATTCAAAATAGCATTTTCTAAAATCATATTATTTTCTATATTTTCAAAAATTTCACTAACTTTAAATTGACCTATATTTAAATTCATAGATTTATTAAGTATTCGTAAATTATTAGCAATTGCCATCGCTGTTAAAAGTTGTTTTTTTGATTCTTCAAAGCTATTATCCTCTATTAATTGAGTTGTTTGAAAAAAATCTATTTCACCTTTTAGAAATGATAATTTATTATTTATCTTATCTGCAATATCTTCACCTATCTCTATAAGTTTCTTTTCTATCTCTTTTAATGATAATTTACCTATCTGTTTATCTAAATTTTTTTGCTCTTCTCTCATAGATTTTATTTTAATAAATATTTCAGATATATTATCTCTTAGTTCTCCTGCTATTTTTTTGATATTATCTAACTTACTTGTATGGATAATAAAATCAAAAGTCAATCTAATTAAACTTAAATGATTTTCTAATTTGTGAAAAATAGTAATATTTAACTCCCTCTCCTCTTGAAGTTTGCTTTTTAAATTTTCATCATCATAAATTTTGGATAATTCATCTATCGAAAAAATATGAGATATAGAATCTAAGTCACTTTTATCAAATCCCTCTATAAAACTAGCTAAATTCTTTATAATATTATGGCTATTGACTTTGTCTGAAATTAACTCTTGTATAATTCTGGTTAAAATATTTTTTTGTGAAAGATTATCAGAATTAATTTTTTTAAAACTCTCTTCAGCTAATCTATAATCTCTAATTAAAAAATATAATTTTCCAATATATAAAAATATAAAATTTTTATAACTTTTAGAAATATCTCTGACTTTTATAGATTCAAGTTGTTTTATTGCATCGAGATATTGACCATTTTGTTCAAGAGCATTTGCATATAAAAATAGTGTAATTCTATTTTGATTATCTATACCTAAACTTTTTTTAAAAAATATAAAGGCTTTTTGATATTCACCATTTTTTGCCAAAGCATCGCCATAACTGGTTAATGCTATTGTATTTGTTTCATTGATATTTAATGATTTATTAAACTGCTCAAAGGCTTTTTGATATTCACCATTTTTTGCCAAAGCATCGCCGTAACTGGTTAATGCTATTGTATTTGTTCCATCGATATTTAATGATTTTTCAAATTGCTCAAAGGCTTTTTGATATTCACCATTTTTTGCCAAAGCATCGCCATAACTGG
>JAOZPA010000010.1:0-10823 GCA_029932985.1 Campylobacterales bacterium | reverse complement strand
TGCTCAAAGGCTTTTTGATATTCACCATTTTTTGCCAAAGCATCGCCATAACTGGTTAATAACAGAGTATCAAATCTATTTTTTTTATAATTAAACTCAAAAAATTGTAATTTAATTTTTATATCATCTATATTATTAGCAATAGTTGATATACTTTTTAAAAATAAATCATAATTATCTTTTTGATTTTCTTCCAAATAAGATAAAAACTGAAAAGCTTTTGGAATATTTTTTGAATTAAAAAAATTAATAATTTTGTATTTTAACTTTTCAAATTTTGGTTTATTCTGTCCGTACTCGTCATAATTTTTTTTCATAAATCAACTCCTTAATTCAAAACATTTAAAAATTATACCATAAAAAGTAAAAAACTATATTTTTATTAGTCTCCATTGAAAATTTGATATTTTTTAAATCTAAAATCTCTTTTTTTGATTTTTCTAATTCTGCTTTTAATTTTTTTATCTCTTCTAATTGACTCATTTTAAATCCATTTTTTTAATTAATTCTAAAACATCATTTGCCGTTATCATCTTCATACAATCGTGATGTTTTAGTGGACAAACCCTTTTCATACATGGGCTACAATCTAACTCTTTTTTGATAATTACACCATTTGGATTTTTCCATTGGTTTGTTTCGGTATCTTTGGTAGGCCCAAAAATTGCGACGGTGGGTATTGAAAAAGCACTTGCAATGTGCATGGGACCACTATCATTTGTGATAAACAAACTAAGACCTGCAATATTATTTATCAGCCCCTCCACCGATGTTTTTCCTGCGAGATTTTGGTAATTTTTGACCCCATATCTCTTTAATTTATCTTCAATATCCCCCGAAATATCCAACTCATTTTTGCCCCCAAAAATAATTATATCATATCTATGTGATAACTCTTTTGCTACTTTTGCAAATTCAGCAGGATACCATCTTTTTGCACTTCCATAACTAGCCCCTGCATTTAGCCCCAAAGTTGGATTTAAAAAAAATCTATGACCATAGTGAAGTTTTAATTTCAGCGGTGAGGGGACTGAGACAAGCTCATTATTTATAAAATCATTGTATCGAATCACTTGATGGATAGGTTTTTTGGTATATCGTTTGTAGCTAATTTTTTTATCAGCTTTTAGAAAAAAAAGAAAAAGTTTAGAGGTTATAGTACGACGAAATGAGATTGCAATATCAAATTTTTTTAAACTTTTAGCAATTATCAAAAGATTTAAATATCTGATGCCTCCATTTTTACTATTATCAATGATAATATTTTCAAGGTTAGGATGATTTTTCAGAGCAGTAATGGAGACATAAGAGCCAAAAAGAGTGATTTTGGCTTTGGGATATTTTGCCACGATATTTTCAATCGCAGGGGTGGTCATCACGGTATCGCCTAGCCAAGTGGGAGTTTCTATCAATATTTTCAATTTTTGCCTTTTAAATCTTTTTTTAGTTTTTCGATATTTTGCTCGTAACCTAGCACGACTATCACATCGCCGTCATCTATTTTGTGAATCTCATCTTCAAAATGAAAGATAAATTCGTCGCCTATTTCACGATTTTGTACACCGATGATAATTAAATCGTAATCTTTTTCTATTGACATTTTGTGCAGATAAACTCCATCCAAAAATGAGCCGTGCCTGACTGTGATTTCGGCTCTTAAAATATTGGTTCGAGTGAAAAAGATAGAATCAAGAATATCCAGAAGATTTGGTTTTTTTATCATCCTAGAGATTCGGTAACCTGCAATATTATTTGGGCTGACTACTCGATTTGCCCCAGCTAAAATCATCTTTTGGCGATCTTGCATATCATCAATTATGGTAATTATTTTTAAATTTTTATCTAAATTTCGAGCAGAAAATGTGACAAAGAGATTTAGATTTTTGTCTTTATGTAAGCAAAAAAGTGCCTCAATATTAGTACCAATTCCCACTTTTAACAAATTTTCATCATAGTTAAAATCGATATTGTATGAAAGTGTGCTATCCTCTTTTGCTAATTTAATTGCTAATAGTTCACTCTCAATCAGCAAATAATTATAGCCTCGTGATTCCAAAATTTTCAAAACCTCTTTTGATGTTTTTGAGTAGCCAAAAATTATGATTGTAGGGGTCAAATTTTTATTACTTTAAGGTTATAAAATTATTTTAAAAACTGCACCTTCAGCATCATTTTTTACAATTAATTTACCTTCACAATGCTCCTCTATGATAGTTTTACTCATATAAAGCCCCAATCCTGTACCATCTTTATTGGTTTTAGTGCTAAAATAGGGGTCAAAAATATTATCAATCACATCATCAGGCACACCACCGCCATTATCACTTATCTCTAAAATATATTTTTCCTCATCTTTATAGGTTAAAATTTTTATGGTAGGATTTTTGATTTTATTATCCAAAACTACATCTTCAGCATTTTTTAGTAGATTTAGAATAACTTGCTTAATCTCATTTGGATAAGTTTCAAATTTATCTCCACAATTTAAATTTTTGACCAATTTTATATCTTTATTTTTGATAGAAATTTCAATAATCCCCAAAACTGATTTTATAAGTTCGCTATAAGTAACCTCTTTTTTCTCCTTATTTGATTTAAAAAAATCACGGAAATCATTTATTGTGGCACTTAAGTGTTGAGCATATTCAGAAATTCTTTCTGTTTTATTAATTATATCTTCACTCTCCAACTCATTAAATCTAGCTTTGATATTTATAGCGATACTTGTAGCCCCAATTGCAGTGAGAGGTTGTCGCCACTGATGTGCAATCATACTCAACATCTCACCCATTTGAGCTAATTTTGATTGCTGAAAAATTTGTTTATCTTTCTCTCTATTTTTAGCAATCTCCTCTTTTATCTGATTATTTAAATTATGAAGTTTAATATTAACCTCTTCTGCTTTCTCTATATCCAGTTTTAATTTAGATTTTTGCTCAAGCTCTTTGTAGATAAGTAATAATATTACCGTAATCAGAAGTACAAGCACAAAAAAACTAATATAAAAGTTTCGCTTTTTATTAAATATATAATCGGCACTACTTCGCATAACTAACATTCCCACTACTTTTTTGGTGATAGGATTTTTGACCTTAATAAAAGTCATAATATCTTTTCGTTTAGGTTCATAGATAGAGAAAGTTTTAGAAAATAATTTTTGGTTTTTCATTAGAATATTTGTACTCTCTGATAAGCTTTCTCTAGTTTTAATTTTTCTAAGAGTTTTTATATTTTCTACAGTTTTCTTTTCTATGTAAAAATTTTCAATAGGGGATTGAATATAATTACTTTTTTCACTATTAAAAACTTTTGTATCAACTACATCTTTTGAGATTAAAAATGGAGCAGTAATGTCATAATCTCTCATCAATTTAGAACTCATCGCAACTGTGCTAAAGGAAACCTCCACACTTCCTAAATGATTTCCCTCATAGTTAACAGGAAAAACAAATCTATATCCATTATAGACTTTTCCCTCCTCAAACCCATCTATGGGTTTTTTAAATTTATTTACATATTTTACAGTTTCACGAAAATTTGTGAGATTATCCCCGAATTTTTGAGGTCTATGAAATCTCAAAAAACTTTCATTATTTGGCAAATGAAAATGGAGCTGTTTTATCCCATATATTTTTAAGACTGCATAAGTTTTTTTCAGATGATTGTGTAGTTTTACTCTAATCTCATCTTTATTTTCCCCCGTAGCATCTTTAAAAATCTTTTTAACCGATTCTTTATTTATATCTATCTGATAGATTGCATTTGAAAGTTTTTGATATGCCCGATATGTAGCCTCATAACTTTGAACATATCTTTGTGTTTTATCCTCTAAATACTCCTCTATTTTTAAATTTTTTTCATAGTTTAATATAAAAAAAGTGGTAGAACAAAGCAGTATCAAAATAATACCAAATATTATAGGTATTTTTTTATTTTTCGTCATTAATTTTCCTTATTACAAAATTGATATGGTACTTTTGCCCAAAATTAAGCCTACAAACTTATTTTAAAAACCGCCCCATCCTGATTATTTAAAACTGTAAGCTTCCCCTCGCAATGGTTTTCGATGATAGTTTTACTCATATAAAGCCCCAAGCCTGTACCATCTTTTTCCAATTTTGTGCTAAAATATGGGTCAAAAATCTTATCCATAAAACTTTCAGGCACACCTCCTGCATTATCACTGACCTCTAGTATATAATTATCGTTTTCTTTGTAAGTTGAAATTTTAATATAGGGGTCGATAATCTCTTTCTCCAAAACTACATCTTCCGCATTTTTCAGCAAATTTAAAACTACTTGCTTTACCTCATTTGAATAAGTTTCAAAGCTTTCATTACAATTTAAATTTTGAATCAATTTTATATTTTGATTGATGATAGAGATTTCAATAATATTTAAAACATCTTTAATCAGCCCATTAAAAGTCACCCTTTTTTTATTTTTGGTTTTTTTGAAAAAATCTCGAAAATCATTTATAGTTTGGCTTAAATGTTGAGAATATTGATTTATATAATCAACCTCTCGCATAATTAAATCTTTATCCAATTTACCAAGCTGAGCTTTGATTTTTAGACTTGCACTTCTGGAACTGATGGCGGAAAGGGGTTGTCGCCATTGATGGGCAATCATCCCTATCATCTCCCCCATTTGAGCTAAACGAGATTGTTGAATTAGTTGATTGTCTTTCTCTTTGAGTTCTGTAATATCTGCAATAATTCCAAAATAACCACTAATATCTCCATTTTCATCTCTCTCTATTGTGGTATAATCAAGTACCCATCTAGTTTTACCACTCTTATTTATGACCCGATATGGCTTATGTTTAAAATATTTATCACCCACTTTACTAGCTTGAGCAATCTCCGAACTCACCATTCCCACATCATCTTTGTGAATATAGGAGAAATAACTCTTTTTTTCCAACTCTAACTTTTCTTTGCTGTATTCAAAAATATTCACCACATTTGAAGAGACAGTTTTAATATGAAATTTTTCATCATTACTCCATTTAAACAATACGACATAACCCGTATCAAATAGGGACAATAACATATTTTGCTCTTTTTGTAATTTTGCATCAGCTTTTTTTTGCTTATCAATCTCCCACAAAAGTGCAATTGTATTTGCCATAGCTTTAGAAAAATCTATCTCATCTTGTGACCATTTTTTTATATTATTAATCTGCTTATTGGACACAAAACCGATAACTTTTCCTTCACTTTTAATAGGAACATCCAACATAGATTTTACATTATATGGGATAATATAATCTATCAATAAATCTTTTGTTATCTCACTTGATTGTGCATCATTGATAGTAAGTATCTCACTTTTTGCCAGTTCTTTAAAATATAATGGATGCTTTTTTGCCTCTAATTTAAAGCGTTCTAAATGTTTATCTTCACCTAGTGAATAGATATCCATAGAGTAGATAGCAGTTTTTTTGGGATAATAGAGCCATACACTAACTCGTGAAATATTAAGAGCTTCTGAAGAGATTTTTGTAATTTTTTTAATACTATCTTTTAAACTTATTGATTTTTCCTCAGTTCCAATTACACTAATTAAATCTAACATTTGAGATAATTTTGATTGGTGAGATAATTTTTCCTCTTTGAGCCTATTTTTTTCCACCTCTTTGTCTAGCTTAATCTTTAATCTATGTTCAATTTTAATACTAGTTTTTTTGAAATTTATAAAATATAATATCGCAAATAGTGTCAAAAGAATAAAGATACCAATTGTCACCCACAAAGTAGTGTAATCAATTTTGACCATAGTGGGAATATTTGTCCATCTGTTCAAAATATCTTGTTTTGTTTTACTCCCCATCGTCAAAAGAGATTTATTGAATATATCATTAAGAATTTTCTCATCATTTCGTGTAGCGATTCTAAACTCAACTTTATTAGACAATCTACCTGTAATTGCAATAGAACCCAAAAAGTTTTTTTGAATCTCATAAGCTACGGTTGTGGAGTTGCCCAAAAATCCCAAAATTTCACCTCGCTCAACCTTTTCAAGCCCCTCATTTAATGATTTAACTTCCACTATCTGAATATTAGGAAACTCTTTTTTTAATACTCCAATAAGTGAATATCCCTGCACAATACCCCATTTTTCATCTAAATGTTTTTTTAAGTCATCTATAAAAATCTCACTACTTTTTGTAGCAACTATAATTGGAACATCGAGATAGGAGCTGGTAAAATCCATATACTCCTCTCTTTGTTTAGTTTTTGAAGCCATCGAAAAAATATCACACTCTCTTCTCTTTGCTTTTTCCAAAGATTCACTCCACGATAGAGTTTCAACTAAAATAATTGGTGTATTAATCTGTTTAGATATTATCCTTATATAGTCACTAGCAATTCCAATATGCTTACCATTTTCAATCTTCTCAAAAGGCATCCAATTTGGGTCAACACACATTTTGATAGTTTTTTTACCTTTTAAGTATGATTTTTCATCTTCGGTTAACTTTACATTATTTGCAAATAAACTCATTACAAAAAACAAAATCAAGATTACAGGTTTCATTTAAATCCTTTATAAAATCAGCTATTTTTAGTTAAAAGTGATTTAAAATTAATTTTACTTTCTTGATAGGGGTCGATTGCCCAAAATTAATCTAAAATCCTTAACTTTGTTTTTATTATAGCAAATTTTATATTAGAATTATAGAAAAATTAGTTTTTAAAAATCAACCAAAAGCAAAAAATTGAAAAATCTTTTTAAAATTCCTAAATATTTCCTTTTTTATCATCTTTACAACTCAAAATAGATAAAAATTTCAATCCATAGATAAAAATTATCCACGAAAGATATATCCAAATAAAGAAAAACATAATGATACTAAATGAACCATAAATACTCATATAAGTTTTATTATACATCACATAATAGATAAATAGAGTTTTCGAGAGATACCAAGTCAAGGCGACGGTAAAGGAGGTGAGGATGGCGTCTTTTAATTCTATTTTAATGTTTGCGGAGATTTTGTAGATGATGAAAAACAGAAGCCAAATTATCAGAAACGGCACGACAAACAAAACATTTATCCAGCTTAGAAAGGGGGTAGCATTTAGAAAATTCTGAATCTCATTTGAAATATAAAACGAAATCCCAATCCCAACAGGTGTCAAAGTGATAAGTGTCCAATAGGTCGAAAGCGACTCCCAAATACTCCGAGTTTCACTGCCAAAAATCTTACTCACCACACTTTCATAATCGATAAAAAACATAATCGAAACATACAGCACAAAAATCACACCAATCATCCCACTACTTCCACTATTTATCAAAAATTCATCGATATATTTAGTAATCACATCTTGATGAGAGGGCAACATCGACGAAAATATAAACTGCTTAATGCTATCATAATATTGCTCAAAACTTTGCATTTGAGTAAAAACAGAGAGCGAAATCAACAAAATCGGGATAAAAGCTAAAACTGTATGAAAACTTAAAGATGATGCATAATGAAGTAGATTACTGTCTCTAAATAATAATATAAAATTCTTTGCCTTGATAAAATCTCTTTTGGTCATTCAAAATAGCCTTTTTACTTTTTGTGATATTATAGCATAAAAGACTCAAATCCCCTCACCGATAAATTTATAAAAAGCATTAGGATGATAAAAATCATATCTTATTGAATTCCTATTCCTTAATTAAAAAAATTTTCTAAATTAACACCCTCTTCAACCATTTTATTCTCATAATTAGGCAAAACTTTAGAAGCATTAGCCCCTAGCCATTCACAGAGTTTTGCATAGACTTGAGTCACTTCAGTTTTCCCCTCTATATCTGAACTGGTTTGTGAAAATTTTGCGATTTCACTTTGAGGAAATATCTCCCCTAAAATTTTTCCACCCAGTGGCTTTCCTACCAGTAAAATAGAGTTTCCTCGTCCGTGGTCAGTTCCTTTGTCTGGATTGGATGCAAGTTGTCGTCCAAACTCTCCATTAAATATAAAAACTATATTATCTTTGATACTTTGAGGTAGATTTTGATATAGAACACTCAAACACCCCTCATCACTGCTATTAAACATATAGTTTATCTTATTTTCTAAGGTGTTGAATTGTAAGCGATGAGTATCACATCCCATATCTTCCATACTTCCTACCCTCATATTTAAAATATCTTGCGAGATAAGAGCATCATATAAATTTTTCGTCTGCTCTCCAAAAGCCCCTGTTAGATTTTTTAGAGTATCATTTGGTGGGTTTTCACTAACTTGCTGTTGCAGTTGAACTTTAAATTTTTGTGTATTGTGATAGGATGTAGTGACTTTTTTATAGATAGAATCACTCTCTTTTAGCTCCTCGTATTTGGCTTGATAGTAACTGTGGATAGCTCTTGATAAAACAGGTTTTGGACTATCTAATGCAACATCAGGTTCAACCTCTGACTTGAACTCATAGATACCACTCTTTGCTCCATTATATAGACTAATAACACTACTATTGTCATGGTCTAAGGGGCTATTATTGGCTGTTGCTCCATTACAAAAAAGTCGTAGATGTTTTGAGAGTGAGACCATATTTCCACCCACCTCTTGAGCCAATCTTCCTCCCCAACCACTGCCATTTGGATTGGCATTTTCAGCTCCACCCTCCATATAACTTACCCCTGAGACATGGCTTCTGTTTTGTGAACCGACCACATTATTAACCATAGCAAAGTCTCCACCAAGTATTTGCTCTTTTAACCAATCTGCTTTTTTTGCAATTCCAAAGCTATTTCCATCTATGTTTAGTGTCTCATAGTTGTCATCATAAAAAGCACTTACTTCATCAACACTAGCTAAGCTGTAAAGTGATAATCTATGTTGCCAAAAAATGTAACCATAACTGCTCTCATCGGTCGAGAAGAGAGGGACAAAAAGTTGTCTAAAGTCAAACCCCCCATCTAAAAAAATATTAATAAGTATTTTATTAGAAAGTTCACTTGCTCTTAATGGTGTGCTTAATATTGGATTGAGTGCCAAAAAAGCAAACAGTGATGTTTTTAAAAAATCTCGTCTTTTCATCCTATTTTCCCTCCTCTATAAATACATAGGGTGTCGCCCCAATAAAGGTCATAGCTCGGTTTATATTGTATGCTGATTCATCCACATCAATGCTCTCATCTTCTATATTTAAGAGTCTATCTGCTATCTCTGTATATTCTAGTTCAGTGCTATTATAAACTTTTGTTGGATTATCACTGTCGAGAAAATACCCCAAGTCTTGACCAGAAATTAAAGTCAGGAGATGACCTCTCTCTAGTATTCCATAGTTTTTTAGATTATCAGCGACTAAGTGATTCCATAGCCATTTGACCACATAGCCTTTGGTGTAGCCTCCATCACTATTTGGAGGTATGGTTTCACTCCATTTTTTGCGATAAACAACCTCATCATCTTTCCATCCTGTTGTTCTACAGAAAAAATCATAACGCTCTATACGAGAAGAGATGGTTGAAGCGATACTATAAGCTGAACCAACAGACTCAATGCCCGTTTGATGACCAAAAACATTGTGTTTAAGATAGAATGGAACGACCCCCTCATCGGTCACACTATCTACAAAATAGTGGGTAAAACCATTGATGTAGAGGGCTTGATTGCTGGTCATAAGCTTGTTCCAAAAGGTGGTGCTTCTATCTATTGATGATTGATATTTGATACGATTAGAGGAGTGAAAAGAGGTTGAGATGGCATACATTTTGATAAACTCCAAGAAGTTTTTCCCCTCTAAGTTTTTCCAACTGTTTCGTACTCTCTCTTTTGTCTCTTCCTCCATAAAATCATCGGCTAGAGAGCTGATAATATAGATAGGCAAGTTGTTTAAACTCTCCTCATGAGCCAAAGAAACCTCTGCTAAACTACTTATCTTTTGAGATATATCATCGCCTAAGATTGTGCTGTTTAGTATCTCTAAATCACTGCTATAATGGTTATCAGCATCAGGCTCACAACGAGCCAAAAATTTACCATCAGCATAACAGTTTTTGAGTCCTGTTAATGCCTTGGCTGTATTTTTAATGGTTGTCTCTTCATGATAACTGGGGTTGTATTCCCCAAGGTTACAAAAAAATAGTTGATGTAGTTCTCGTGCAAAATCCTCATTAAGGTCATAAAACTTATCACTGCTTTGTGAATATCTAGTATTGCTAAATCCATATTGTTTAGCAATGGCATGATTCCAAGTACCTTTTGCCATCACCTTATTATAAGAGCTATTTTTTTGATGTTCAGCCATAATATCTTCATAATGGGCATAGATAATATTGGAGTAGAAGACCACCTCTTGATTGGCAGAAAGATGATAATTAGTCTCCCAAAGTCCAATCTTTGAAGCAAAAGGATTTAGACCTCTTAATAGTATCGAAGCTCCCCAATTTCGCCATAAAGAAGAGTCGTTAGGGGTTTGCCAACCCACATCAAAATAGATTGACTCATCCTGTTTTAGATACATAAAATTACCCACATCACTCAGTGTTTCAAGTGTTGAAAAATCCTCATCACTTTGGGGCGGAGAGAGCAGAGTGTTTTGAGGGTTCAGGGTCAACATCTCATCTATGGCATTTTGGGGATTCATATCTGCCCAAGTGGCTATCTGTGTATCTGTGGTATGACCGCCATAGGCGAAAGTGTGTAGAACTTTTCTGACGCTCAGGGTATTCCATTCTTGATTACTAACACTCTCTAACTTCGCATTACCTATTCGCTCAATGCTAAATCTAAATGTTTGACTTATTCCACCAGAACTATTTTCTAGTATAATATAGAAGTTTTTATCTCCATTTTTTCCAGATGTATCAAGCTC
>JAOZPA010000082.1:6492-10684 GCA_029932985.1 Campylobacterales bacterium | reverse complement strand
GATTTTACTGAGCTTGGGGATTATATAGATGAACCGATAAAAACTTACTCTTCGGGAATGAAGATGCGACTTGCTTTTTCGATTGCGATTTTTTCTGAACCTAAGATTTTAATTGTAGATGAAGCTTTATCAGTTGGAGATGCACATTTTCAAGCCAAATGCACCAAAGCTTTGACTAAACGAAAAGAGCAAAATATGTCGATAATCTATGTTTCGCACGATTTAAACTCATTAAAACTTCTTTGTGATAGGGCAATTTTGTTAAATAAAGGTAAGATTGTGGAGATGGGAAATCCAGAAGCAGTGATAAATAGTTACAATTTTCTCATTGCCAAACTTAATGATGAAGAAAATATTATGGAGATAGATAAAACTAATAAAAATTCATTTGGTACTTTTGCCATAGAGATGAAAAGTGTGGAGATTTGGCAACATAATCAACGAACCAAAGATGTAGTAACGGGCGAGATGATAGAGATAAAAATTGAGCTTTTTTCTAAGATTGATATTGAAAATTTGACTGTGGGGATTCATATTCGAGATAAATTTGGGCAGGATATTTATGGTACAAACACATTTTATAAAAATAAAATAATCAAATTAGAAAAAAATAGCTCCTATCTTTGCAGTTATTCGATGAAGCTAAATGTGGGAACGGGAAAATATTCACTTGGCTGTGCATTGCACACGGGGGATTGGCACACAGATGAGTGTTTTCACTGGCTTGATAGTGCGGTGGAGTTTAATATCTCCTCAAATCCAAATAATTTTTTTATCGGCTTGTGTAATCTAAGCCCTGAAATTAAACTAATAAAGAGAGAAAATGTTTAAGCAAACTTATGAAAATCTAATAGAGATTGTCAAAAAAAATAGTAAAGAGAAGTTGGAGTTTGAGAGGTCAGAGGGGATTGAGTATTCGATTTTTAACTATCCCGTTTCAAAACTTTTAGGGCTTGAAAACCACCGTGATTTTATCAAAGAGTCATATTATAAAGTTTTAGACCGTCCAGTAGATGAGCAAAATCTGGAAATTTTATTTTTACAACTTGATAGTGGAGGGGTGAGCCGTGAGATTATTTTGAATTCGCTCATCGATTCAACAGAGGCCAAAGGCAAAAAAACAAAAATTGATTGGGAGAGTTAATGGTAATTTATATCGACATATCGGAATTTTTTCACACCAGAATCACCACGGGAATTCAGCGAGTTATCAGAGAGTTTATCCAAAAAGCGATGGATGATAATTATAATCTAAATGTTATCTATTTTGATTTGGATTCTAGCAAATATCGACTATTACCCCTCACAGAGGTGAAGAAATTTTTAGGAGATGTGAAAAATTACAAGCTTAAAAATTCGCAAGAGATAGATTTATTTGAGGATTCCAGCTCATCAAAAGCTCTCTTTGAGATAGATTCGGTGTGGAATACCCCGCTAAAAAGGGTTATTTTATATAAGCAATTAAAAGAGCATAATTTTAAAATATTTAATTTCATCCACGATTTTATCTCAGTTGCAAATCCCGACCTCCTCCACGATAATACACGGCGAAATTTTGTCTCCTATTTGAGTGCGGTTTATGAGTATAGTGATTTGATATTTTTTAATTCTATATCGACCCAAGATGATTTTTACACTCTCAAAAAACAGTTAAATTGTGATAGGGATATTCCCACAAAAGTAACCCATCTAGGTTCAAATTTTGTAGTCAAGAAATCTAAAAGTAAGTATTCCAAACTGCTTAAAAAAAAGTATATTTTGTTTGTGGGTACGATTGAGCCACGGAAAAAGCAACCGCAAGTTTTAGAGGTATTTGAAAAACTTCACGAGGAGTATCCAGAGCTTCATCTAGTTTTAATTGGAAAAATCGGTTGGAAAAGGGAAGATTTTTTAGAAAAATTGGAAAATCATAACTTAAAAGACAAAAATATCCACCATCTAACGGGAATTGATGATAATGACTTGAATCTTTTTTACCAAAATACCTTTATCGTCACTTATCTTTCAGAATATGAGGGTTATGGACTTCCCATTGCAGAATCCCTGCAACATTCAAACATCACAATCACCTCAAAAAATAGTTCAATGTATGAGGTTGGACGAAATTTTGCCGATTATATCTTATATGATAGCCAAAGCGAACTCCACGACATTATCTCTCTCTATCTGGATAATAAAACCCTTTATGAAACCAAAAAACAGTTTATTAAAGATAATTTCACAACTCCAAGTTGGATAGATGTTTATAATTCATTCAAGATAGTTTTTGATAATTTCGATACCTCCACCACTCTTTTGCAAAACCACCAAAGAAAATTGCAATTTGTATTTATAAGTATAGATTATGAAAATCTTGAAGGTACGATGGCACTTTATGATAAATATGCTTCATTCATCAAGGAGTATATTATCGTAACTCGGGGCGATATGATTACTCAGTTTGGGGGACTAAAATCTAATCATAAAATTACATTAGTGGATGAAAAGGAGATTTTGCAAGAGTATGCGGAGGATTTTAGCAAACGAGACCATCAGTCAAAAAATTGGCTTCTTCGTGCTTCACTTTTGAATCTTGAATATTTGGATGATGAATTTATTATGCTAGATGATGATAACCGTCCCCTCACCGATGTTAATTTAGATTATTATATTTCGCAGGATGGGCGGTATAGTGCATATTATTTTCATAATTTGTTGGAGTGGAATCAGACGGGGATGGATTATGATGTGGGGCAGAAAAATATGGCAAAACTTTTGCATTCTCGGGGGCTTGAGACTCTTAGTTATTCAGCTCATAAACCACAAATTATAAATAGGAAAATTTTTGCTGAGGCGGTTGATGAGTTTTTTGAGATTGGACTAGAGATGCCTATCGATGAGTGGAGTATCTATTTTAATTTTGCCGTTGCTAAATATCCAGCACTTTTTAATAAAAAAATATTTCAGACTCTAAATTGGCCATCAAATCCAAGCGATTGGGATACTTATTATCAGCCAGAAAATTATAAATTTGAAAATTTTTATCAGGGACTTTATGATGAAGAGATTTTTTCAAAAGATGATAGTTTTGAGCGAAAGATAGCTGTTAAACAGACTCAACTTGACCCTTTTATTGCAACTCAAAAGTTAAATGAGAATTATAAAAAATTTCTAAAAAAGAGTGATGAGGTTTATGGAGTTTTGCGATTTGAGAGTGAAAATTTTGAGATTTATCTTAGCAATATTCCAAAAACTTTTCAGATGGTTGAGGATTCATTTATAAAACTTCGGATAAATTATAAACTTTTAAATAAAAAGTCTAGTGATGAAAAAATTTCTATTGGATATATGCTTGATGATGATTTGTATCTGGATTGGTTGGCGATTCCAAATAGTGGTAAGAAATATTTGGAGGATGTGGTTGAGTTTCCAATCTCTGCTTTGGCTTTGAGAAGTGGGGAAAATAGAGTGAATTTTATCATAAAAGATGGTGAGGATATTTTGAAACTGGAGAATAAAGATTTAAATATCAAAGTTTTAAAATTAAATGAGGTTGATAAGGAGATTAAAAATATTAATAATCCTCCAGCCCCCAAACAGGATTTAGAACCCCAAACGGCTACCTATTCAAAACCTCTTTTTCAAGAGATAACTCCAATTGATGATGAAGAGGAGATGAGTGGAGGTAAAAAATTTCTTAAATCTATTCCAATGGTTGGATGGCTGATGAGATGGAGCTTTAATCTTTTAAAATTAAATAATATTAAGCATACTCTTTTTATGCGAGGGAAAGAGATTGATGTTTTGGGAAAAAGAGTTGATGAACTGACCGATGTGATTTTAATGCAACAAAAACAGATTCAAACCTATAAAAATGAGTTTAATTTAAGACTTAATAATCAAAATAATCAGATTGAAAATACAAAAGAAAACTTAAATAAGCGGGTGAATAATCAGCATAATCAAATTGTGATTGCAAAAAATGAGTTACAAAATCAAGATAAGCGAATGAATAATCAGCATAATCAAATTGTAATTGCCAAAGATGAGTTACAAAATCAGATTAATAATAATTACAATAAAAATGTGGTTGATAAAGATGGGTTACAAAATCAGATTAATAATAATTACAATAAAAATGTGGTTGATAAAGATGGATTAAATAATCAAATTAAAAATCAAGAGGTGAATTTTAATGAAAAAATAAATACTC
>JAOZPA010000082.1:0-6392 GCA_029932985.1 Campylobacterales bacterium | reverse complement strand
TATCACCATTCGATTGGTCACGGCTATCATAATCAAATTATGAATCTCTTAGATAAAAAGATTTTGATTTATCACAACATTACACCATCGCATTTTTTTGCAGGAGAAAATCACATACAATTTTTGTGTAATCAAGGTCGAGAGCAGTTAAAAGATTCACCAAAATTTTTCATAGGTTCTTATGGTGATTCAAAATATAATTGCCAAGAGTTGAAATATTACAACTATCCAAATCCCACCGTAATGCCAATTTTGATGGATTTAGACAAAAAAATCTCTACTCCGCCCAATGAAAAAATCGTACAAAAACACTCCTCTTCATATAATATCCTTTTTGTGGGTCGGGTTGCCCAAAATAAATGCCAACATCAATTAATAGATGTGATTTTGCAACTCAAACTTAAAGGTATCGAAAATATAAAACTTTTCATCGTTGGAGGAGTTAGCCAACCTAAATATTTTGAATATCTAAAAATTTATTCTAAAAATCTTAGATTGGAAAATCAAGTTATTATCACAAATAAAGTCAGCGATGAAGATTTGAGTGCATATTATAAATCCTCCGATTTGTATCTAACTTTAAGTGAACATGAGGGTTTTGGAATGCCCTTGATTGAGGCGATGAAGTATGACATTCCGATTTTGGCTTATAATTCTGGGGGGATTGGTTCGACCGCTGTTTGTGATTCGCTGATGAACAAAAAAGCTCCCTCTTATGTGGCAGAGAGAATTATAAAATTGCAGAAAGACCCTTTTTTTAGAGTTAATTTAATTAAAAAACAGAAAGAGCATCTTGAAACTTTTTCATATCAAAATCGTAAAATTGCCTTGACAGATTATCTGACTTCTTTAAATATTACAGTTCCAAATTTGGGTTCAAAGTCCCCTCACCGAGAAAATAAAATCACCTATCAAATTGAAGGACCGTATGATTCTAGCTACTCTTTGGCAATTGTCAATAAAAATATCGCTTTATCTTTAAATAAAAATGAGAATCTCATTAAACTTTATTCAACGGAGGGAGATGGAGATTTTGAACCGAATTTAAAAAATCTAAATCAAGATGTTAAAAATTTTGTAAATCAAAAATTGGAAAATATAGATATAACGATTAGAAATTTATATCCTCCACGAACAAATGCGATGAGTGGATTTCATAAAATTATTGGTCCTTATGGTTGGGAGGAATCAAAATTTCCAGCGGAGTATGTTTTTTGGTTTAATTCAAAATTGACTCTTATTTTTACAATGTCAAATTATGTCAAAAATCTTTTAAAAGATAATGGAGTTTATACCCCGATTGTTACGACGGGAATTGTGGTTGAGGATATTTTGGATATAAAATCTTCTACTTTACCTTTTAAGCTTCCAAAAAATTTCAAACTTCTACATATCTCATCAGCATTTCCACGAAAAGGGATTGATAAACTTTTGGAGGTTTTTGATAATTTAGATTTAGATATTTCACTTATCATCAAAACTTTTCCAAATCCACACAATAACACTATAAAACAGATAGAAGATTTGAATTTTAAACTTTTTGAAACTTTAGAAGAGGATATTTTTATATATAAAAAAGAGAAAAAAGAGATTTTGCTGATTAATAAAGATTTACCACAATCACAAATAAAATATCTTTATGAAAACTCCAATATTTTAGTAGCTCCAAGTTTTGGTGAGGGGTTTGGATTGCCGATGGCGGAAGCTATGCTTTTGGAAATTCCAGTAATTACAACCCGATATGGGGGACAAAGTGATTTTTGTTTTGAGGATAATTCGTGGCTAATAGATTTTGATTTTGCCTATTCTAAAACTCATATAAATCAAAATAGTTCAGTTTGGGCAGAGGCTAAAAGTTTATCATTGGGGTATTTGATTGAAAAAATATATAATCTTTCAGATGATTCAATAAAGCAAAAAACAGTTAAGGCAAAAAAATATATTTTGGATAATTATTCATCAAAAAAGGTAGCTTTAAATATTCAAAATGCGATTGCCAAATACCAAATCTTAAAAACTAAGCCTAAAATTGCACTTTTTTCAACTTTTAATACAAAATGTGGAATTGCGGAGTATTCCAAAAATTTGATAAGTGAATTTAAAGATGAAGTTGTAATTTTTGCAGATAAAACCACAAAACCACTTATTACAAAAGAGAATCAAAATCTAACTAGGTGCTGGAGTGAGAGATTTATTGAAAATGAGATAACTCAATTGAAACAACTATTATTAAAAAATCAAATCACTCAATTTATCATACAATACAATTTTGCGTTTTTAAGTTTGAAAAAATTGGAGGAGTTAATCTATTTTTGTGAAAATCATAATATCAAAACTCATCTCTTTTTGCATTCGACAAAAGATGTTTTTGCCCCTAATTATACCGATTCATTGGGGTGCATTGCCCAATCGTTGCAAAAGGTGACAAAAATTTACACACACACCGTAACTGATATGAATTATTTAAAACAT
Source organism: Campylobacterales bacterium (assembly GCA_029932985.1). Lineage (GTDB taxonomy): Bacteria > Campylobacterota > Campylobacteria > Campylobacterales > JAOZPA01 > JAOZPA01. The sequence goes on along the minus strand of JAOZPA010000082.1, from coordinate 3,920 downwards.
TTTAGAATATACAAAAATAGTTACCTATTTACTCACGGGATTGATGATTCTTTGATGATTGAAATTGAAGATGAATATAATGAAATTCCGACCATCGCCACATTTGGATTTTTATTGCCTCAAAAGGGGGTGTTGGAACTTGTGGATATTGCTATAAAATTGCATAATTTAGGAAAAAAAGTGAATCTTTTGCTTTTGACGGCACTTTATGATGCTGATATTTCAAAAAAGTTAGAAAATCAATTAAAGCAAAAAATTGAAAATTCAAATATTAAAGAGTATATAACTTTAAATACAGATTTTTTACCGCAGGAGGAGATTATAAAACAACTTTCAAATGCAGATAAAATTGTGTTTAGTTACAAAAATTCACAAGAAAGCTCAAGTGCGGCGATTCGGATGGGGATTTTGAGCCAAAAAGAGGTAATTACAACTCCTATTGAGATTTTTGATGATGTGAAAAATATAGTGACTCAGTCCCCCAACGGAAATGTTGAATCTATCTCACAAACGATTTTTGACTCGTTAAATAGAGATTATGATAATAAAAATCAGTTAGATTGGATTGATGAAAATAGCTGGAAAAAAATTAGTCAGAGATTTTATAATTCACTATTTTAAAAAAAGATAATTTATGCTCTTTAACACTTATCAATTTATTTTTATTTTTTTGATACCAACGGTTATTATTTATCTCTCGATTCCTAGAGAGTTTAAAATTAAATTTTTGATTTTGGTATCGACTATTTTTTATAGTTTGTGGAGTGTTGAGCATCTGCTTATTTTATTGAGTTCAATAATTATTAACTATTTTTTGGCACGAAAATTAGAAAATTCAATATTAAATCAAAGATTTTTACTATTTGCCATAATTTCGCTAAATCTTTTGCCACTCATCTACTATAAATACAGCCTCTTTTTGACTTTTAGTGAATCTTCACCTATTTTGCCATTGGCAATCTCATTTTTCACTTTTCAACAAATTGCATTTCAGTTTGATATTTACAAAAAAAAACAGCAAGTTAAAAGTTTTGAAGAGTATCTATTTTTTATACTTTTTTTCCCACAACTTGTAGCTGGTCCAATCGTGCATTACAAAGAGTTAATTCCCCAAACCAAAGAGAAAAATTGGGGAGAGTATCAAAAAGATTATTTCAATATGGGCATAATTTTATTCTCCATTGGGCTTTTTAAAAAAGTTGTTTTAGCCGACAATTTAGCCCCAATCGCAAACTATGCCTTTGCAAATATCGAAACAATCTCTAATTACGATGCGTGGCTTGGAATCTTTGCCTACACATTTCAAATCTATTTCGATTTCTCAGGCTACTCCGATATGGCAATCGGTCTTGCACTATTTTTTGGTATAAAACTACCCATAAATTTTAACTCACCATACAAAGCACGAAATATTATCGAATTTTGGCGAAACTGGCACATCACACTATCAAATTTTTTACGAGACCACATCTACATCCCACTCGGTGGAAACCGTGTAACCCTACCAAAACAAGCGATAAATATTTTAATCACAATGGCAATTGGTGGAATTTGGCACGGCTCAGGCTGGACATTTATCATCTGGGGAATTTTGCACGGTCTCATTTTAATCATCTCTCACAGATTTAATTGGTTTAAAATCCCCTCACCAATAGCTATATTTCTCACATTTTTTTCAGTTTTGCTACTTTGGGTAATTTTTCGAGCGGATAATTTAAGCGATGCCCTCTCCTATTACACCATACTTTTTAATTTTCAAGCTATACCTATAAATATAGAGTTTAATGAAATTTTGCTTTTGAGTTGTTCCATTATAATCTTTTTTTTGCCAAACTCACTATCAATATCTCAATACTTAAAAGCTAAACCAAAACTTCACTGGTATCATTCGCTTTTTGTTGCAATTTTATTTTTCATCGCACTCAAAACATTAGCCCTTGCCCCTGCACAAACTTTTGTTTATTTTAATTTTTAGAGAAAAAAATGTCTATAAAAAACTTTATCCTATTCCTATTTTTAACCGCTATTTTGTGGGTTGTCACTATTTTTGGTCAATCCAATAACCCCACTTTGATGTCACAATGGATTTTTGATGCCTATAATAAAAAAGAGCAAACAGCTAAAAAAATCAAAGGCAAAAAAGTAATCGTCGTTGCGGGGTCTAATGCCCTTTTTGGAATCGATAGCAAAATCTTATCGTCATATTTCAAACTTCCCGTGGTAAATGATGGTGTAAATGCAGGAATCTACTTACCTCTAATTTTGGAGATTTCCAAACGGATAATCAATAAAGGAGATATTGTTTTAGCCCCACTTGAGCCAAATATGTACTCCTATAATCACAAGGTTGGTGTGCAAGTGATAGATTATCTTTTTGCCAGAAAACCACTGTTTTTTTGGGATTTGTCATTTAAAGAGCAGTTTTATATTTTGTGGCATATAGAGTTTGAGCGAATTTGGAAAGGGTATAATTATAGGGGTGGAAGTCCCCTCACCGCTGGATTTTATGGAGCTTTTAATATCGACCAAAATGGTGACCAGATAAATACAAGTTTGAAATTTAAAAATCAAGGTATGTTTAAAGATTTAGAGAGACATCATAAAAATCCTGAACATTATGGAGCTGAATTTTCAACTGAAGCTTTAGGTTGGGATTATTTGGAAAAATTTGTATCGTGGTGTAATAAAAGAGATGTAAAAGTTATTTTTGTCCCAGCAACTCTAATGAAACATCCAAGTTATTTTAATGACCCAATCGAGAAAGAGTTTTATGATAAAAAAATTATAGATGAAGTGAAAAAAAGAGGTTGGACTTTTATAGGAAAACCCCATAATTATATGTATGATAGCTCTTTTTATTTTAATACAAATTTTCATTTAACTCAAAAAGGAAAAATTATGCGAACCAGACAACTCATAAAAGATTTAAAAAGCTCTCTCAAAAAATAAAAAAAATATGCTATAATAAAAAAGATTATTGCAAAGGAGGAGATTATGACAAATCAAGAGTTATTCAAAGAGATTAGAGAGTTGAAAAAAGAGATTCAAGAATTAAAGGGAATGAAAAAAACTGTTCCTGAAATTAAAACTTATAGTTTTAGCAGAATTGATGATGATGATTTGGATGATTTGGTGGATATTAAACAGATTTATACAGAAACTATTTTTGAGGAGTGGTTTAATTTTAAGTATGAGATAAGTGATGAGATAGTAGATTTTTTGCAGAAATTATTGGATAAAAATGCTAAATTTATATTTAATTATTATGAGGAAGATTTAAAGATGAATTTTTTAGCTCCGTTGATTAATAAAATTGATTTTTTTATGATAGAAGATAAAGTTAGAAATTTCTATGATGCTCCTTTAACATATAAAACTGATAAGTTTATTTTTAGTGGTGCAACTGATTTTATGATTTCATCGGGAATTAAAAAAGCCAAAAAACCCTATTTTTTTATTCAAGAGTTTAAAAAATCTATAAAGCCTACAAACCCCGAACCGCAACTTTTGGCAGAGATGATTTCGGCGGTGGAGCTAAATAAAACTATAACAATTCGTGGAGCTTTTATAATGGGCAAGGATTGGTATTTTGTAATTTTGGAAAAATTGGGAAAAGACAGATACCAATATTTTATATCGGAAGCTTTTAATAGCACAAAAATTGATGAATTAAAGGGGATTTATAGAAATCTGAAATTCGTCAAAAATGAAATTTTAGAGATGGTGCGAAAAGAAAAATAGATAGCGGTGAGGGGACTGAAATCATTATAAAATAAGGAGGGAAAAATGACAAATAAAGAGTTATTAAAAGAGATTAAGCGGTTAGAAAAAGAAAATTTAGCTTTAAAGGGGATGAAAAAAACTGTTCCTGAAATTAAAACATATACTTTTAGCAAAATTGATGATGGTGATTTGGAAGA
>JAOZPA010000081.1 GCA_029932985.1 Campylobacterales bacterium | reverse complement strand
TATAAACAGCTTAAGTTTCAAAAAGAAAATAAAACTTTTTGAAATTCTTTTATTTTCGTAAAAATCATATTATTTGCTTTGAGTTTCCAAAAATTCAAAATTTAATTTTTTTCCATCAAAATCGATATTTACCAAACCACCATTTTGTAACACTCCAAACAAAATTTCATCACTCAAGATAGCGGTTATCTCTTTTTCAATTACTCTATTTAAAACTCTAGCACCTAGATTTTGGTCAAAGCCCTCAATAGCTAAATGCTCTTTTGCTTTTAGGGTTGCAGTAATTTTAATATCTTTATCTTTAAGCTGAAGCTCCAATTGAGCCAAAAACTTCTCCACAACTTTTATCATCAACTCCCTCTCCAAAGGGTTAAAATTGACAATCGCATCCAATCTATTTATAAATTCTGGGGAGAAAAAATCTTTAATCGCCGAATTATACTTATGTGCATTTTTTTTGCCAAATCCCATCTGATTAATCTCTTTTGCCCCAAGATTTGAGGTCATAATGATAGTTACATTTCTAAAATCTATCTCTCGCCCTTGATTATCTGTCAATTTTGCATTATCAAAAACCTGCAACAAAATATTTATAAGTTCAGGGTGAGCTTTCTCAATCTCATCCAAAAGCAACACACTATGGGGACTCTTACGAATCTTTTCACTAAGCTCTCCACCATCCTCATACCCCACATATCCAGGAGGCGACCCAATAAGTGAACTAACTGAGTGTTTTTCCATATATTCGCTCATATCAAACCGCAAAAATTTTATATTTAAAGTCTCCGCCAACACTTTAGCCAGTTCCGTTTTTCCCACTCCCGTAGGTCCAACAAAAAGGAAAACTCCAATCGGTCGATGCTCCCCACCAAGTCCTGCTTTTGCTCGTTTAATAGCCGTCGTGAGTTTATCTATGGCATCATTTTGCCCAAAAACTTTTTTCTTCAAACTCTCACCCAACTCTCTAAGCAGAGTCAAATCATCTTTTGAAAGCGACGAAATAGGGATATTTGTAAATTTAGAAATCACCTGCTCAATATCATGTTTTGTCACATTTGTACGAATCTGTTTTTTCAAAGCAAACGAAGCCCCAACCTCATCAATTACATCAATTGCACTATCGGGCAGATATTTATCATTTATATATTTTTTCGCCAAATTCACCGCAATCGTAACGATTTTATTGGAATATTTTATATTATGAAACTCCTCATATTTACTCTTCAAACCTATCAAAATCTCAATACTATCATCAATTGACGGCTCATCTACATCAATCTTTGCAAATCGCCGACTAAGAGCTTTGTCCTTATCAAAATGGTTTCGCCACTCCGTATGGGTCGTCGCCCCAATGCACTTAATCTCACCACGAGCTAAAGCAGGTTTAAGCAGATTCGACATATCCATACTACCTCCACCAGTAGCCCCCGCACCGACCATTGTATGAATTTCATCGATGAAAAGCACCGCATCTTTTTTCTCTTTTAACTCCTTTAAAATCACTTTTATCCGATTTTCAAACTCACCACGATACTTAGTCCCCGCAATCAGCATTCCAATATCCAACGAATAGATTTGAGCATTTGCCAACACTTCAGGCACTTTACCCTCTGAAATATTTAGAGCCAACCCCTCAACGATAGCGGTTTTTCCCACTCCCGATTCCCCAACAAGTAGAGGGTTATTTTTTTTCCGTCGGCAAAGGGTTTGCATAAGCCTTTCCACCTCTAACTCTCTTCCTATTAATGGGTCAATTTTTCCATCCTTTGCTAATATGGTTAAATTTATAGTAAATTCCTCCAATGGAGTAATCTTATTCTTTGATTTTTTCTCATTTTTTGAGATTTTTTTATGCTTTTGTTGGCTAAGAATCTCTAAAACATCCAATTTTTCAATACCATTTTTCATCAAAATCATTCTAGCATAGGAGTTCTCTTCAGAGTAAATCGCCACCAAAAAATCTCCTATCTCCGCCTCATTTTTTTCTGCACTTTCACTATGTGCTATCACTTCACCAATCACCCTTTGCAAAGCCAAAGTTTTCACAGGGTCGTACTTACCTTTTTGAGTAGTTTCGATACTAAACTCATCTATATAATCCTCAATCTGCTCTTTAATCTCATCTATATCTCCATCTAAACTCTCAATAATATCCAAAATCATATCATCTTCAAGTATAACTCTCAACACATGCTCCACCGTAATATACTCATCTCGTCTATCAACCACCAATGAAACTGTATGCTTAAACACCTTTTTTAACTGCTTAGAAAACATCTACTCCTCCTCCTCTATTATCGCCCGAAGTGGAAATTCACTTTTTCTCGCACGATTTTCTACTTGAATCACTTTTGTCTCCGCAATATCATACACATAAACTCCACAAACTGCACTATTTTTTTCGTGAATTTTCAACATTAAATCTATCGCTTCCACCTCATCTTTAGCAAAAATATCCATCAAAACATCTATCACAAAATCCATCGTAGTATAATCATCATTTAATAATAAAACCTTATACATCTTAGGCTTATCTAAATCTGTTTGCACATCTGTTTCTAAATCTAAATCTCTCTTTTTATCAGCCAACTTTTATCCTTAATTATAAAATATTTATAGTCAAAGTCCCCAAAAGGAAATCTCGGTGAGGGGACTTGAGCCTATTTTTCAAAAATTGTTCCACCTATTTGCTTATTATTTAACAAAAAACTTCTCACATCTGTTAGGTCAAAACCACTAGCCATAAACATCTTTTTATCTCTTTTGAGCAAAAAATCACCTGCCTTTAATTTTGTCACAATCCCCCCCGTTGCAAATAGATGGTTCGGAGAGATAGGCACTTCTAGCTCCTCTTTTTGTATCTTATTTACAATATTTCTAATCTTTGCATCTTTAAAAATCCGTGGGTCTTTATCGTAATATCCATCAATATCTGAGAGAATCACCAATAAATCTGCATCAAAATAGTGGGAAACACTAGCTGAAAGCTGGTCATTATCTCCAAAAACCAACTCCGATGTAGCAGTTGTATCATTTTCATTTATGATAGGGAGTACACCATTTTCCAGTAGGGAATCTATCGCATTTTTGGCATGGGCGGTCGCTTTTCGTGAATCAAAATTTTCAGCCGTGAGCAAAACTTGTGCTATTTTTATATCAAATGTGGATAATTTTTTTTGATAAACACTCATAAGATATGGCTGTCCCATCGCAGCGAGGGCTTGGCGATTTGCAACTTTTGATTTATCCAGTTTTAGCTTGGAATATCCAGCTGCCACCGCTCCAGAACTCACTAAAATCACTTGATAAAACTCTTTTAAATCACTTATAAATCTGCACAAATTCATCATCCGCTTACGAGCTAATCTGTTTTGTTCGGTTAAGATATGTGACCCAACTTTTAAAACTAATCTCTTCAATTAAAACCTTTTGTTAAGTTAATCTATTTTATTATAGCAAAATATAATATTTTATGGTAAAATAAGCTTAAAAAAAGGAGTTAATGATGAAAAAATTGGTAATTTTATTGGGATTAGTCTTGGCACTTTATGGAAATAGTTTTAAAAATGCGATTAAATTAGCTAAAAAGACAGACCGATTAATTTTGGTGGAGATACACTCTGAGTATTGTAAGTATTCTCAAAATATGCGAAAAAAAGTTTTTAAAGACCAAGGTGTGCGAAAACTTATCAGAAAAAATTATGTGCTTTTTAGAGTCAATATAGATAGAGATATTCGTGGATTGCCTAAACATCTTTATACTGAGCGAACTCCGACCTATTATTTTCTCTCAAGTGATGGCAAAAAAACGGTGGAGGAGATAATTGGTGAGATGAAAAAAAAGGATTTTATCTGGTTTTTGAGAGAGACTTATATTGATTGTCACCCAAAAGGAAAAACAAGAAAAAAAGATAAAAAATAGGAGAAATTGTGCAAAAAATATTTCAAGAAGTTGGTTCATTAGATAAACGATGTTATGAAAAATTTAATTTGACAGAAGATATTTTGATGGAAAATGCTTCGATTGCTATGAAAGATTTTATCTGCAAAAATTTCAAACTCCATAGCAAAATTTTGATAGTTTCAGGGGTTGGAAACAATGGAGCAGATGGAATAGTTTTGGCTAGACTTCTACATAAAGATTTCAAAATTTCTCTTTTTGTGCCGTTTGGGGCAAAATCCCCAATGGCAAAACTGCAATTAAATAGAGTCCAACTGATTGGTCTAAAATTAGTTACAAAAATCAAAAAAAAATATGATATTGTTGTCGATTCTCTCTTCGGCTCGGGGCTGAATAAACCATTAAATGACACAAGCGAAAAATTAATCACAAAATTAAATCTTATCAAGGCTTATAAATTATCTTGCGATATTCCATCGGGGATTTTAAACAATGGCACAATTTTAAGTGAGGCTTTTAAAGCAGACACCACAATCACGATGGGGGCTTTGAAACTCTCGCTATTTAATGATGAGGTCAAAGATTTCGTGGGTAAAATAGTGGTGGCAAATTTGGGTGTGGCAAGAGAGGTTTATGAGACACTCACCGATGTTTTTCTTTTGAAAAAATCTGATATGAAATTGCCTATCAGGACAAAATTAAACTCTCACAAAGGAGTTTATGGGCATACAAATATAATCTGTGGCGATAAAAAAGGGGCTGGAGTCATCTCTGCATTATCGGCAACCGCTTTTGGTTCAGGTCTCACTACCATCATCTCAAAACAAAATATAGAGATTCCTTTTGAACTAATGCAGTCAAATAAACTCTCAAAAAATGTAGGTTCAATCGCTGTAGGAATGGGATTAGGAGAAAGTCTTAGTAAAAAAGAGTTGAAAAAATTATTGCTAAATAAAACTCCTAAAGTTTGTGATGCCGATATTTTTTATAAAAAGATTATTTTAAAAGTTTTAAAACAAAAAAATATAGTTTTAACCCCTCATCCTAAAGAGTTTGTGGCACTTTTGAAGCTTACCAAATTAGCAGATATAACAGTTGCCAAACTTCAAAAAAATAGATTTGAGTATGCTTTAAAATTTTCAAAAAAATATCCAAATGTTGTACTTTTGCTGAAAGGGGCAAATGTGATTATCGCCAAAAATAAAAATTTGTATATAAACAGTTTTGGGTCAAATACCCTAAGCAAAGGGGGAAGTGGAGATGTTTTGACGGGACTCATAGCCTCGCTGTTAGCTCAAAACCACCCTCCCCTACTCGCAACTTTCACCGCCTCCCTCGCCCACTCCATAGCTTCTGAAAAATATAAAAATAATAATTACTCTATGACCCCAAATGATTTAATAAAAAAGATAAAAAAACTTTAAAGAAAATATTAGACTAATCTTTTACCAAAAACTTTACCCAACTGTTCATTATTTATACAATTTTATATAAATAATTGATTATTTTCTGCTACACTAGTTGTAAATATTTTTTACATAAAGAGTTAAATAATGAAAGATTTAGTAAAAGCCAAAGAGGCAAGAAGCAAAAAAGAGAATAAAATAGAACAAATTAAAGCTCTAAAAAATCCGATGGATGTTTTTACAAGATTAGAAGAGATTGCAATTGGGGGATATGAAAATTTGGCAAAAGAGGATAATACTTATTTTTTGAAATGTTTTGGGCTTTTTAATAAAGGTGAACATTTTATGCTTCGTGTTCGTGTGCCTGTGGGGCAGTTGAGCTATGAACAATCTATCTGTATTGGTAAAGTGGCTCGTGAATATGGGGATGATTATATCGATATTACGACACGGATGCAGATTGTGCTTCGTTATATCAAGATAGAAAATATCGCTAGAGTTCTCACCAAATTGAAAGAGGCAGGGCTTTCCACTTTTCAGACGGGGGCGGATAATCCTAGAAATATTGTGGCTGACCCTCTGGATGGTTTGGCTTATGATAGCATTATTCACACTAAGCCGATTGTCGATAAATTTCAGACACTCACCATTGAAAATCCTGAGTGGGTATCTGTTTTGCCTCGTAAATTTAATACGGGTATTTTGGGTTCACTCTCCAATTCTTGTAATATTTTTGGGCATGATTGCTGTTTTGTTTTGGCAAATAAAAATGGGATTTTTGGTTTTAATATCTATCTTGGGGCAAAGGTTGGGGTTCAAGCCAAAAATATTGACCTTTTTGTGACCATCGATGAAGTTCCAAAATTTTTTATGGCTCTGTTGGAAATTTTTAAAATTTATGGCTACCGAGATAATCGTAACAAAAATAGATTGCATTTTTTGTTAAAAGATGTGGGTGTGGAAAATTTGGTGGAGGCGATTAAACAAGAGTCTGGTTTGGAGTTTAACTCATCTGGGCAGAATATGGTACAGTCACAAAGTACCGCCTTGGGGGCAAATAAAGTTTTATTAAAAAATGGTAAATATGCTTACAAACTTATTGTGCCATCGGGGATTTTTTCGGGAACGGATATGATAACTCTTGCAAAAACTGCCAAAGAGTTTGCTTCTGGGGATTTGAGACTCACTTATGACCAAAATATTTATGCCATCGATTTGGCAACGGAAAATTTAGAAAGCTTTGAATCAAGTGATATTATTTCTAAATATGCCACATTTGACAACACCTATTTTAATGATATGATAGCTTGTGCAGGGACAAAAACTTGTAATTTTGCGGTTATTCCAAGTAAATCAAATGCTATCAATATGGCAAAATATCTGAAATCTGCTGTAAAGATAGAAAATGCAATGGTGCGAATGAATTGGTCGGCTTGTCCTAAGGGGTGTGGAGTTCATGGGGTTGCAGATATTGGTTTTGAGGGGTGCAAAGCCAAAGATGATGAGGGAAATAGAGTTGATGGAGTACATCTTTTTATGGGAGGTAAACTGACAAGAGTTGCAAGAGAGGGGCGAATCCTCCACCGAGCGTTGCCTATAACAGAGGCAAAATATCATGTAAAATATCTTCTGGAACTTTATGCTAATTTCAAACAAAAAGGTGAGAGTTTTGAAACTTTTGAGGGGCGGTATCTATCGGCAAATTATAGTTTTCATGCGATTGCATTTTATACTAAAATTAACTATATTTTAAATGAACAGTTGGGATTAGATGTAAAATTGGAGCTTGAAAAAGAGTCTAAAACTTATAAAAAAGAGAACTTTGAGATATTTGATTTTGGGTTGAAGCTTTTTAAGCTTTTGACGGGTGAGAGACGATATGTTAATCTTGATGATGATTTTGAGATAATTCTAACAAATGCGAGAAAAATAAAACCTGATGAGATTACAAAACTAAATCCAAATGTGCCAAAAGAGTTGAGTGAAGTTATCTATCTGATGACTGATAATAGCAAAAAAACAAGAGCTTATGTTTTTTCTGAAATTTTTGTAGCACTTCAGAATATATCTAAAAAAAATTAGCATCTACTTAGGAATAAAAATTGGATGTTATTTAATTTCTAATCCTAAAATATGTGAAAATTTGAAAAAATGGTGATTTTAAATAATCACCAAAAAATAATTTTAAGATTTATCCCAGATGAGTGTAACTTTTTGTCTTCCCCAGTTTAAAGCTTTTGTTTTGCTTTTGCCCATAAAAATATCTATCTTGTTTCTCCATCGCTTGTTCATTTTGTCTTTAACGAGATACAATCCAGGAAGCCCCTTGATTCTTACAACTGAGTTTCTTTTTAGACCCATTTTGAGTAAATCTCTCGATACTGCGATTACTTTCATACCTATTTTTAGTTTGTCTCCCCATGCTCCGATGTCTGGAGTGCTGTCTGTTTGTGCTGGAAGTGAGTTATATGCTGTTGCTGTAACTTCTAATTTTACTATTTTTGCATTTAAATTAATGCTAAAAAGTAATAAAAAGATTACTAAAGAAATTGATTTAAGATTCAATTAATGTCCTTGTTTTAAAATAAATTCTTTAATTATATATTAATAATTCTTAAAACAAAATAAAAGTTTGTAAAATAATTACATAAATATTAATTATGTTACAAATATTCCCATTTGAGGAAATTAGATTTTCTTATGAAAATTTATTAAATTTATTTCTAAAAAAAAAATTTATTTGGTATAATATACTCAAAATTTTAAAGGAGTGATAGTGATAAAAAAAATAAAATTCATATTTTTTATATCTATGGTCGGTATAGTTTTTAGCGGATGTGTGGGCAGTGGAGGAAAAGCCTATTATGTTACAAGATACCAAAAAATAAAAGTAAAGAAAAGTGGCTCTAAATGCCTAAACAATGGGCAATCTCGGATAAATGAGGAGTATTTTTATCTTATTGCAGATTATGAACCAAGCTCTTCAAATCCCAGACTTATCTGTAAAAAAAAGGATGATTTTTTACAAAATAAATCTTCATCTATTCTCTTTGCAACTACCAAAATCAGGGGGCTTAGTGGCAAGGAAAAAATACTTGCTCAAAACATTCCAATTTGGGGATATTTTGCAAATGACAACGATTGTAAGAACTCTAAGACAAATGTAATCTTAACTAAACCTCAAATTTATACAAATAGTGCGGTTATGGTAGATTTAAGAATGAAGCAAAATAATGCAAATAGTGTTCCACTTGGTAAATTCAAAAACATTTTGGGAACAATCGGCAACATAGCAACTGGTGGACTCTTAAATAGAGTTTCAAATATGATAGAGCTAATGAATAATGAAACTCTACAAACCACAGTTTCTGACTTTGCCAAACTCTCAATGAGCGACAGCAGTAGCATCTACGACAAAACCCTCAAATTTGACCTCTCAAGCAATATCTCACACTACATCTACCCCATTTCACTTTGTAATGAAGAGTGCAAGGATTCAAATGAGCTAGTGGGCGAGGTGGAGATTTCTCTAAAGAGGATAAAAACATTAACTCAGTATGAGACGAGCAAAAATTGCCAGGTGGATTTTTCAAAAGTGAACTATCTTTACGATGTTGCTAAATTTTTAAATATCAAAATTGATGATGTAAGCCTCAAAACACTTTTACGAGACACGAGTGAACAGATGGATTCCTATCGAAAAGAGAGTTATTTCAAGCCCCTCTACAAGCTCGAAAATAGATTGCGGACAAAACTTACAAATTATGATGTGGCTTTGGTTCTATTTTTGGCGATGAGAAACACCAAACGATACAAAACTTATGAGGCAAATGTAAATAATTTTCAGGATTATTTCTATAGCATAGAGGAGAGTGATTTTCAAAGTTTAAATAGGCGAGAGGTTAAAAAGATTAAATCTCAAATCACAAAAAACATCAAGACACTCAAAAGAGAGATGAGGCTTTTTAGAACTACTATCATCGAGGACTATATGAGTTATTTTGAGGATACAAATATGAATTTTGCCTATATTCAAGCTCAGAGTTTGGTCAAGCAATTTAGTGGTCTTCTCAATGATAATGTAAATGATAGAAGTTCAGCTTTGGCATCAAAATTTGTAAATCACACCAAAATCAAAAATCGACTTAGTATTTTGAGTGGCAATGGATTTTTTGAGGGAAGTGCAAAAAACATTATAGGACTTTTTGCCCCAAAAGTGCATCTAGATAATCCAAATTCATTAATAGAAAATTTCCGTTCGGGGTTGTATGACCGAAGTAGTCTGGTTAAGCTATTGGTGAATAATCTGGAGAAGAAGCAGTTTGGATGTCATTTTGACCTCAAGAGCAGAGATGGTGTGCTAGATGGATTTACGAATCGGGCGGAGGAGATTGATGGTTATCTGGGTGATTACAAAATTATTTCACTCTATCAAGATAAAGATGATTCGCTGGGCTACAACAATGGTTTTATGTTGCTCCTGTTTGATTTTGAAAACAAAAAGGGATGGCCAAAAATTTCTAAAATTTCTATTAAATCTGTCAATTCTATTAGCAAAAATATCATTAAAGATAAAATGCTTTTGTGGAATCCCGACAAAAGATGTAGAGTTATTTTAAACTCATTTTAACTATATGTGTGAGATGGATTTCCATCTTGCATATTATTTGCCAGAAAGTTTGGCAACGGAAAACTTTAAATAAATTAAAATTTTTTGAAAAGGATTAAGTTTTTTTAGAGACTTCAAAGATAGAAACAGATTATTCAACTCATTTTTCTCTTTTTTATTAACACTAACATACATTTTAAATTTTCCTTCGTAATATTTATATAAATTATAACTAACTATGATTTAAAATTAAATCTAAAATTTATACTATCACTTTTTTTAAGAAAAATATTATCATAGAAAAGTGACTAAAAAGTGTCTCTTGCCTGAAATTAAGATAAAAAAACTTATGAATGGAATTTTTGAAAAGCTTTTTTTAAATAGCAATTAAAAGTTTTTATTTGCTATTATTTTATTTATTTAAGTATTATTTTAAATAATTCTAATTTTTTTTCTCCTTTATCACCAGAGAAGATAAAAATTTCATTATTTAATAAAACTAAATCATCTTTTCCTGATAATCTAATTAAATTTCCTAAATTTGTGTTATTTTCAATTATCTGTCCATTTTCACTAATTATTATCATAATAAGTAGAGATATAATTATCTTTGCTCCATTTTTCCTATATCAAAAATATATTGCCATTTGAAAGTCTTAGAGTTTTTAATCTTGTAGCATTTTCAAGATTGACATCATCATAATTTGTAAAATTATTGTAATTATCAACAACATCGGCAATGGATGCCGTTTCCCTTCAGCCCTTCTATTATCC
>JAOZPA010000009.1 GCA_029932985.1 Campylobacterales bacterium | reverse complement strand
TATAACTGGCGAGAAAGAAAAATGGTAGTTATTATATATTGAACATATTCAAAATAAAGCTTTAAAAAATGGTTTTGTAGTTATAACCCAAGTGGGAAATCATATAGAACAAAAAGCCCCTCACAGCACGAAATAGCTTTTTATATTCTCCAATTAAAATTTCCGTTTGGGGACTAAGGGCTTAAAAATATTCATAACCAGAATTTCTCATTATTTCTTTAATAAATTTTAGATATGATTCTCATAAAATTGTAAAAAGGTAATTTTATGGATTTAATTCAAATTATTGTATTGGCTTTGGTGCAGGGATTGAGTGAATTTTTGCCCATTTCAAGCTCTGCCCATCTCATTTTAGTTCCAAAACTTCTCAATTGGCAAGACCAAGGTTTAGCTTTTGATGTCGCAGTTCACATCGGTACACTCATCGCTGTTGTCTATTATTTCAGAAATGATTTAATCACAATCATTAGAGATTTTTTTCTCTCCCTGCAAAAGAGAGAATTAGTGGGGGAAAGCAACATCGCTTGGGCAGTTTTGATTGCTACAATTCCTGCAGGATTGGTTGGATTATTATTTAAAGATTATATAGAGATATATTTGAGAAGTCCACTTGTTATCGCTTCAACCACTATAATTTTTGGCTTAGTTTTGTATTTGGCTGATAGAAAAAGTGGGCAAAAAAGCGAACTCAAAATTACTCTCAAAGATGCACTTTTTATCGGATTTTCACAAGCCTTAGCCCTAATTCCAGGGACTTCTCGTTCGGGAATCACAATTACAATGGCACTATTTTTGGGTTATAGCAAACAAGCCGCTGCAAAGTTTTCATTTCTATTAAGTATTCCCATAATTTTACTCGCTGGGGGGCTAAAAGCTCTTGATTTAATAAAATCTAAAATTGAAGTTGACTGGTTTAGCCTTGGGCTGGGAATTTTGTTATCATTTTTGAGTGCTTACCTCTGTATCTATCTATTTTTGAAATTCATAGAAAAAGCAGGAATGCTCCCATTTGTGATATATCGATTGCTTTTAGGGGCTTTCCTCTTTTATGTTTTTATATAAAATTAGGTTTAAGAAAAAGTTCCATTATAATTTCACTGATATGGACGGGGGAGTTAATCCTCTTTTATCTTGCTTTTAATTTTCACTTCACTTTGTTCCGTTTTTATAATAAAATCCAATAACAATTTTACCCCATCTGGCTTAATAATATTTTTTAAATTTGTTGAAATCTCCGTGAAATCTTTTTTTATTAAATCCAAAAAATAATCTTTTGTCAGCTCATCCTCTTTTTTGATAAAAGTGAGATTTTGAATCTCCAAAAATTTAGCATTGTGGTATTGGTGGTCGTGATAGGCAAAAGGGTAGGGGATGAAAAGAGTGGGTAACATATTTGCACTAAGCTCCCACAAGCTACTAGCCCCTGCACGGCTAATGGCAAAATCGGCGGTATGCATTTTTTTCGAGAGTTGGGTGGTAAAGGTGAAAACATCCGCTTTGATATTGTGAGAATCGTAGAAATCTTTGAGTTGTTGATAATCTTTTTTACCCGTTTGGTGGATGATTTTAATATTTTGCTGGGTTAGCTCAAGTGCCACAGTTTTAGCGAAATTGTTAATAGCCGTTGCACCTTGGCTTCCACCCAAAAATAGTATAGTTTTAATTTTGCCTCTAACTCTTTGAGAATCAAAAAACTCCTTAGATACTGGATAATCTTTGATAGGTGAGGAGTCGTGATAGGAGCTAAAAACCACTTTTGCTTTTTTTGATAAAATCTTGTTTAAAGAGCCTCTTTTTGAATTTTGTTCGTGAATGTAGAGCGAGAGACCTGACCAGCTTGAGGCAATTGATGCGGGGGCAGCGGAATATCCACCGACGGAGAAAACTATATTTGTCCTATTTTCTTCAAAAATTTTTTGACATTTTTTTGCATAAAAAAATATCTTTGCAAGTGCAAAAAGTTTTCCAAATACATTTTTGTCAACAACTCCCGTAGTATTAAAAAAATATTTTTTGGCAAATCCCTTATCTTTTTCAAACCATTCTCTATCTGCTCCATTCATTGAGCCTACAAAAACTGGCTTGACTCCTCGTCTATTTAATTCATCTTTGAGTGCTTTTGCAATCGCTAAATGTCCGCCTGTTCCTCCACCAGTGATTATAAAACTCAACTCTTTCATTAGAAATCTTTGGTGAGTTCTGTAATACAATCGATAAATTTAGGGCTAGAGTTTAAACATTTTACAACCCGATAATCCTTAAATTCCAACTCTTCGCTAATCTCTCGATACTCAATATTCAGTTCAAACTCACTCTCGGAATTATCAATTATAAACGAAATAGGGTAAATTATGACCTTTTTTTCACCCTTAAACTCCCTCAAAGTAGTTTCAAGCGACGGCTCTAACCATTTTATAGGCCCCATTTTTGATTGATATGCTATTTTAATCTCCTTGAAATTTATCTTTTTTTCATCTAAAATCTTTTTTAAAATCTCTACATTCTCAATAATCTCTTGCTGATAAGTGTCCCCCTCATCGACAATTTTTTGCGGAAGTGAGTGTGCCGAAAAAATCATTGTATAATTTTGCGAATCTATCTCTTTTATCTCAGCCTCTATATTTTCAATTATGGCTTCATTGTAAAGTCGATTTTTGTAAAATCTTTTTATCTCGGTGAATTTAGGATTAAAATTTAACTCCTTTGATTTTTCATAAAAATCTTCCAGTGACGATTTGGTGCTAGTGGTGGAATATTGAGCATACAAAGGTAGTAAAAAAACTTCATCAATTTTTTTTTCTTTCAAAACTGCAATCACATCTTTTGAAAATGGATAAGTGTATCGCATCGAATAGATTATAAAAATATCCTCAAGTGCCTTACTTGTTTGCTCCACGAGCTTTTTGGTATGAGCAACTATTGGCGACACTCCACCGAGCTTTTGATAATTTGATTTTGCCTCTTTTAGCCTACTTTTAGTTATAATATATGCTATAAATTTCTGTAACAGATTTGATTTAACTCTAATAATATTTTTATCATTAAACATATTTGTCAAAAAAACCTCAACCTCATCCAGATGATTTGGACCACCCATATTTAATAAAATTATCGCTTTTGCCATCTAATTCCTTAATTTTTTTCCCGTATCATATTCTAGTCGGCGATTTGTCAAAAATTCAATCACCCTAGTTTGCACTATATAATTATCTGTATCTTCAGATTTACAATCCCTCAATGTCTCCAACTGCTGAATATTAATTTTTTTATAAAAACGGGTATTTTTTTTCAATATATTTTCAATATCTATCAGCAATTCATAGGTATCTAATCCATTCTCCTCCACAACTTTCTCAAAATATTCATCTATTGTACTAAGCAACACCTCTTGACGATGAGGGTCATCTGGATAAATATCCAAAGAGATATCTTTAAGAATATCAATCTCACACTGCTCCAATTTTTTATCCACAGAGACAATTGATGCAAACACCTTTGCCCTAAATTCCAATGATTCATTATGATAAAGTGCAAATTCCCTAAATATATAGAGAAATTTGGACTTAAACCAATTATTAATCCCCATCCTAGCCCTTAATAATTACAATTTTTGTATTTTACAAACTATTTTCTATCTTATAACTTAATCTTAATAATTAATTTAAATTTGTCAGCCTTGTGTTACTATTTGGCAAGAATGAATAATGAATATGATTTAAGGAATTAGGAAAAAATATTTTATTACTTTTGAATAAATTATGCTATAATAAAAACTGATATGCTACATTTGATTAAAGGAAGTTTATGAGAAAAGGTGTTGCATTGATGATTACTTTAATGGTGATTGTAGTGCTTGGTGAGTTGATTTATTTATCATTTTCCTATATTGAAAAAGCAAAAAATAACTCTAATAGTGTTGAGCAATTGATGCAGATAAATTTGATAGCAGATGATATGGTCGGGGTGATTGAGACAACTGTCAAGAATATAAAAACTTCTGATGATTTGGAGTTTTTGTATATGATGCCTTTGGCTTTGGAGCTAAAAAATGAGAAAGCGATGGTCACGATTGAAACTTTGCCAAATTCTGCGGTGATTAATCTTAATAATTTGGTTCTTAAAAATGGGGATGTTGCAGATAAATATGAGCAGGTATGGTTAAATATTTTGGATAAATATGAAGTGAAAGACCCGTTTTTGCTTACAGAATTGGTGGTTGGGCGAATCTCTAAAAAAACTCAAGGAAATAAAAAACTTTTGACGATGGAGGGAAATTTGACAGAGAGGGCTGAGTTTGATGAAATCTTGGAAAATTATTATACTCAAAGTGAGGATAAGATAGTTTTTAGCATTGAGTGGGAGGATTATATCGGTTTTGGAAATGAAAATATAGATTTTAATTTTATGAAACCCACCCTTTTAGCACTGATGAATGATATGATAGATTTAGAAACGGCAAAGAAAATCTTAGATGGTACGAAATTTTATGGAAAATTAGAAGATATTAATTTAGAAAATGATATTATTACACAACTCAAAGAATTTCCATTTCTATTTTTTCATCCTAGTTTTAGATGTAGTTGTATCTATAATAAAGAGGATTTGAATATGGAATTTGTATTTGATTTTGACAAAAATAGAGGAGTAAGTAATTTTAAAATTTTGGGAAAACTCTAAGAAAAATGTTTTTATATATAAAAATATGAAATCATTAAATCTTCAAAAGAGTTTTAATATTATTCTCTCGCCTGAGTTTTATTGGGTGAAGAAAAAAAAATTGCCTGTAAAGTTCGCATTTCAGGCAAAAAAATATGCAAAAGCACTCTTTGAGGGATTTTTGCCAAATGATGAATATAATTATATAGTTTCCAAAGAGAATGAAGAGTTTATTTTCATAGCTTTTAGTGAAAAACAGATTGTGAATTTTATGAAAACCATAAATATAAAAGCGGAGCAGATTGGTAAAATCTATTTTGCACAATTTGAAAATAAGTTTTTCAAAACCCCCATCTACCTTGATGAGGAAAATGCACTTATTGAGATAGATAAGATTGCGACGATTTTGAAAGTGGGTTTTATTAGCGATAAAATCACTCTCTACCCTGCAAATGAAAATTATAAGCCAACAGGACTTTCTACTCGAATCTCATCAAAAAGTTTTTTCACACAGATGCAAATCTATATACTTTCAGGTTTGATTCTGTTTTTTGCTCTTCTTAATTTTGTGGAGGCTTGGGGTTACGGCATACAAACGGAAATTAAAGAGATAGAGTTTGAGGAGTTTGTGAAAAAAACAGGTTTGCCAAACTCAACTTATCAATTAAAAAATATCTATCAAAAATATGATACACTTGATAAGACGGAGAGAAACAAACGGGATGTAAGTTTGATTATTATAAAATCGATTATGAAACATAAAGGTGAAATTACAATGTTTAACCTTGAGAAAAAAAAGCTTTTGCTTATGATAAAAGTAAATCCAAAAACCAAAAATGGAGTGAAAATTAAATCTCAACTTTCAAAAGAGAAATTTATAAAAAAGATGACTGTAAATAAAGATATTATGGTGATTAGGGCAAATATATGAAAAAAGAGTTTTTATTAATAGGTGCGGTAGCTATTTTGATTTTTTCTATCTTCTATAAAGCATCAAGCTACTCAAATTTTGTGAAAAGTTTAGATGAGATAAGAGTTCAAGAGGAGAAAATAGCAACTATTGGTGAGCTAAAGAAATCTTGGAAAAATAGTAAGATTAAAATTAGATTGGATGCCATAAAAAAATATTTACCAAAACAATCTGTAAAAAGTTTTTCTAAGAAAAAGAGAAAATTAAAAGCCTCTTTTGTTAAGTTAAATCCAAAAATCTACAATAAATTGATAAAAGATATTTGGAATTTAAAGGTAAAAATTATTAAATTTAAAAGTAAGGTTGTAGATGAAAAATATGAGGTTAATTTAGAATGCAGTTGGCAATAAAAATTCTAATTGGATTGCTGATTTTTTATCTATCAGTGATGTTTTTTCTTCCTAAAAAGGAGTTATATTTTTTGGCGGAGAAGCAACTAGAGGAGCAAAAACTGATTATTAGTGATGAAAAGATAGATGAGGGGATTTTTGATATAAAATTGAGTGAGGGAAAACTATTTTTTGAGGATATGGATGTTGCTACTTTTGAAAATATAAATATTGCTACCACTCTTTTTACAAATAGTGCAGAAATCACAAATTTCATTCCTGCTCAATCTTTACAAGATATAATTCCCGTTGGAATCAAAACTTTACTGCTTACCCAATCAATTATAAATTTTGATATGGTGGATATTGAGCTTAGTGGAAATTTTGGAGAAGCGGAAGGTGTGGTTGATTTAGAAAAAAGAGAGATAAAATTATTTTTTAAAACTGATAAATCAAAATCATTTACAAAGCTAAAAAAATATCTGAAAAAAACTAAAGAGGGGTGGATTTATGAAAAAAAGTTTTAAATCTAAGTTTATAAATTTTTTATTACTTCTGCTTTCAATAGTATTAATAGTAAAATTTATTTTTTTCATCTCTAAACAATTTTTACCTGCAGAGGGAGTCAGTCAAAAGATTTCATCGGAGCAAAAACCATTTTTTTATACTTTCAAGGCGACAAATAAAAAAAATGCACCTGTAAAAAAGAAGCTAAA
Source organism: Campylobacterales bacterium (assembly GCA_029932985.1). Lineage (GTDB taxonomy): Bacteria > Campylobacterota > Campylobacteria > Campylobacterales > JAOZPA01 > JAOZPA01. The sequence goes on along the minus strand of JAOZPA010000009.1, from coordinate 25,559 downwards.
GATTAAAAAACCTCCAAAAAAAAATATAATCTCAATTAAAAAGTTTGAATTAATCGCACTTTATAACTCAACTGATGTAAAGTTAGCGACAATCAAATATAATAAAAAGATAGATACAATTTTGGCAGGTGAAGTTTTTGAGGGCTATAAACTCATATCTATATTTCAAGCATATATAATTTTAAATAAAAATAAAAAGGATTATAAGCTAGAGATAAAGAGTGGAAAAGATGATAAAAAACCCTCTTATAAAGATGTGAAAAAACCAAAAATTAAGAAATCTATTAAATTGGATGATGAAGAATTTGAACCTAAAAAAATTGAGCGGAAAAAAATAGATTATTATAAAAATAATTTAGAGAAAGTTTGGAAAGATATAACAATTATGCCAAACAAAAAAGGTAAGAATTCTGATGGCTTTAAAGTTTTGAAGATTAAAAAAGATTCTGATTTTCATAAATTAGGGATACAAAAGGGAGATATTATCAAAGAGATAAATGGGAGAGAATTAAAAAGTAACAAAGATGCATTTTACTTTTTTAAAAATTTAGACAAAATAGATATGCTACAAATATCAATATTACGAGGCGAAGAGATTAAGGAGATAGAGTATGAAGTTAGGTAAATTATTTTTACTAATTGTGTTGTGTTTTGGGGTTTTAAATGCCCGAGAGTTGGATTGTGAAAAGGTGGAATTAAACTTTAAAGATATGGAGATAAAAGAGTTTGTAAAGATGGTTGCCAAAATCACAAATAAAAATATTTTATTGCAAAAATCCATTTCAGGAAAGGTTGATTTTATCGCTCAAAAAGCTATATGTAAATCGGAACTCTTACCTTTGGCTATCTCAATTTTAGAAACAAAAGGTTTTACAATTGTTAAAAGTAGTGAGGGGGTTTGGAAAGTTGTCAGAAGTACCACCGCTGCTGGGTCAGGTTTGGAGGTTTCAAAAAGTGGAAATACAGATGGGGACCTACTTCAAACAACAGTTTTTAAACTCAAAAATATCTCATCAGCTACGATAAATTCAAAAATCAGATTACTTTTATCCAAAAGAGCAAAAACCACATTTTTCAAAAAAAATAACCTTTTAGTCATCACCGATTATCCAAAAGCGATAGAATCTGTGGCAAAAGTTATAAAAATGGTGGAAAAAGATGAAAAGAAGATTTTGAAATTTGTAGAGCTACAACATGCAAAAGCTAGAGATATTTACACCCAAGTAAATACAGTGGCTCAAACTTTTTTTGATAAAAAAATTGAGACTCAGCAAACTAAAGTAATTATGGATAGTGCAACTAATGCTTTGATAATTATAGGACGGGCAGAAAATGTTGCTGTGCTTGAAAATTTAATTACCAAGCTTGATGTTGAAGATAAAGTTTCGAGTCAGAAGATGTATATTATTGAGTTAAAAAACTCCAGTGTTGAGCAGATGGAAAAGATTTTAGTAAATCTCATATCAAAAGATACTACTCTCATCAGAAAAACAACCAGTAAAAAAACTTCATCAAAAACCCCTAAGCAAATTATTACAAGTGATTTAGAGAGAAATGCTTTGGTTATTTTGGAAACCCCCGAACGATTTGCAGAGATAAAAAAAATTGTTGAGTTACTAGATGTTGAAAAACCTCAAGTATATGTAAAGGCAAGAATCGTCGAGATTAGCAACAATATGGCTTCACAAGTTGGATTTAAATATGGATTAGAGGGAGGGCGAGTCAGCTCAAATGGACTTTATAGTTTAGGCACAAATTTAGGTGGCCCGAGTGTGGCAATCTCTAGTGCAATCTCTACCTATCTCCCAATGGAAACCATCAAAGAGGGGATGGCAATAGGACTTTCACTTTCACTTTTAAGAACAGATGGGGCTGCTAATATTCTAAGCGAACCCACCATATTATGCTCAAACAACAAAGAATCATCTATCTATATTGGTAAAACTCAATCCATTTTAACAAGCTCAACCTCTGGTGATAATGCAACCGATTTAACACGAAATAGCTACTCACGAGAAGATATAGGGCTGACTCTAAAAGTCAAACCAAGACTTACCGTTAAAAATAAAGTTATCTTAGATATTGCTACCAAAATAGAGGATATAGATGCATCGTCTGGAGCGATTAGTGACCGACCAACCACCCTAAAACGACAAGTCAGCACAACCGCAACAGTACAAAATGGCGAAACTGTAATTTTAGGTGGATTAACAAAAAGTAGTGAGGGGATGAGTACCTCAAAAATTCCATTTCTCGGAGATATTCCATTGATTGGAAATCTATTCACTTATAAAGGAAGGTCTGAAGACCAAATCAGTATCGTAATCTACATCACACCATATATCATCCCAACAAGCTCAAACTTAAAAGATATTAGAAAACTTTTGTCTGAGCTAGATTTACTCCAGTCAAGATACAATAAACGAGCAAAGAAATTTCTATTAAACAAAAAAAACAACTTCAACCAAGGTAACAATGGGAGTAAAAGTGGAGATTCTTAAGGTCAAAAAACTTCAAGATGTTGATTTAGTCCCCCTAACGCTTGAAAATATTGATATAGATTTGGCGATTAAATATGACCTACTTTTTAGTGAAGTGGATGGTGAGGATTCGGTGGTCATAAACTCCCAATCGCTTAGTGATGCTTTAGCATATCTCTCAAAAGAGAATCTAAACTTGCCAATTGTTGAGTTGGATATAGAGTCATTTAGTAGGCTTAAAAATAAATTTTTAGAGATTCAGCGAAGTAGTGATTTTGAAAAAATAGATACCCAAACGGCAACAAATAAAGAGTTTATAGAGGTGGAAACTGACCTTTTGGAGTTTCTAAAAAATTCCCAAGATTTACTCTCAAATGAGGAATCAGCCCCAATTATCAAGCTGGTAAATTCTCTATTTTTTCAAGCTATCCAAAAAAATGCGAGTGATATTCATATCGAAAATGCCCAACACAAAGGTGAGGTTCGATTTCGGGTCGATGGAGCTTTGACCAAGCATATCGATTTAGATAAAAATATCACTTCACTTGTAATAAGTCGTATTAAAGTTATCTCAAACCTTGATATTTCCGAAAAAAGAGTCTCACAAGATGGTAGAACCCAAGTCACAATTGCAGGAAAAAGTCTTGACATTCGTGTCTCGATGCTCCCCACATATTATGGTGAGAGGGTTGTTATGAGGATTTTGATGCAGGGTGATGCTATCCCCTCATTAGGAGAGCTAGGATTTAATGAAACATTAACAAAAAGTTTTTACAAATTATTAAATCATACTCATGGGATGATTCTGGTAACTGGACCTACGGGAAGCGGAAAATCAACAACTCTTCATGCTTTTTTACAACACATCTCAACTCCTGACAAAAATATTATCACAGTTGAAGACCCCGTGGAGTATAATGCAGGAAATATAAATCAAGTCCAAGTGAACACCAAAGCTGGTTTGACATTTTCCTCAGCACTTAGGTCAATTTTGCGACAAGACCCCGATGTTATTATGATAGGTGAAATTCGAGATGGCGAAACTGCCAAAATATCAATCCAATCAGCCCTCACAGGTCACTTAGTTTTAAGTACACTTCACACAAATGATTCCACATCGGCAATCACTAGATTATTTGATATGGGGGTGGAAGATTTTCTCATCTCCTCCACCGTTTTGGGGGTTTTAGCCCAAAGATTAGTAAGAAAAATTTGTGATGAATGCAAACAAAAAACCATAGCCCCCCAAGAGGTTGCAAAAGAGTTTAATATAACTGGCATAATTTACAAAGCGGTGGGTTGCAAATCGTGTAACTTCACGGGATATAGCGGTCGGGTAGCGGTTGGTGAACTATTTGTGATAGATGATAAAGTTCAAGATATGATAAAAAATGGATTAACTGAAAACCAAATCAGGGAAAAAATTAAAAAAAACGGTATGATAACACTTTCAGATGCAATTTTGGAACTTTTATCAAGCGGACAAACTAGCCTTGCAGAATCTATCCGAGTAGGTTTGATGGATGGATAAAATTTCCGTTAGGGGTTGTTAAGCCAAATAGATTATAAAGAGAGGAAAAATATGAAAAAAAGTATAATATTTAGTTGCTGTTTGCTCATAGCATTTGCAGGTTGTTCTGTGACAGTTAGTGAAGATGAGCCGTCAACTGAAAATGTGATTGATGAAAATGGTAATGCGGATAGTGATGAAAATTATCTTGATGCTCCTAAGCAGATTGATGTAGCGAAGTTGGTTTATTTGGTGAATGAGGCGAGAAAAGTTAGCCGATATTGTGGTGATGAGTATTTTTATAGTGCTGGGACAGTTGTGTGGGATGAGAAAATTGTGGAGGCTTCGCAGATTCATAGTGATGATATGAATTCAAATAATTTTTTTGACCATCAGGGAAGTGACGGCACAAATGCTGGTGAGAGATTGCATCGAGTTAAATATAGTTGGCAGACTTGGGGTGAAAATATCGCTAAAGGTTATGATAGTGAGGAATCGGTGGTGGCTGGGTGGCTGGATAGTCCTGGGCATTGTGTAAATATTATGAATCAAGATTTTATTCAGATGGGAATTGCAGTGAGTGGTGTGTATTGGACACAAGTTTTTGCAAAGCCGTGGAAATAGAAGTGGAAATAGAATTTATTAATGAATAGAAAAGCTTTTACCCTTATGGAGGTGTTAATCTCTGTGGCACTTTTGAGTTTGGTACTGTTTGCATTGTTCAAAAATTTAAATGTGGTCAAAAGCTCCACCTTGAATCTCCATAATCACCTAGAGGCAAGTGAAAAAGATATAGATTCCTATAAACTTTTGTATCTGGATTTGTTACAAATGCAGGGGGATATTTCGATAATTTCAAATGAAAAAAATTACGATAGAGCCTGTTTCTTTTCCAAAAATTCTATCTACAATCTCCCTCATGCCTATATTTGCTGGGTGGTTTCTAAAAATAAAAATACACTTTTACGACTTGAGAGTACCAAAAAATTTTCATTGCCCACTCGTGGTGAAAACTCAATGCAAAAAGATATTATAAGAGAAAATATCGAAATCTTTAAACTCCATAAACACAAAAAAGAGAATCAAATTTTGGTCTTTATCAAAGATTCAAAAGAACTCTCCTTTAAAGTAAAAGCTATCAATAAAATTATTAAACCACCTCCACCAAAAAAACCAAAACCAAAACCAAAACCTGTGCCACCAGTAATCCCTAAAAAATAGATTCCTACCCTATCTCTTCGGACAACTGCACACTCACCGATAAATGAATTTTATAAGAAATTTAGTGTTTCTAAAAGTAGCATATTGAGGATTAAAATGATAAGTTGAGATAGAACTATTTAGTTGAATTTAAAATTAATTGAAGATTATAGAAAAATAATATAACAGTTGTAACTAAGCATTACAAAAAAATCAAATAATCACTTTTTTAATCCTTGTAACGATTTGTAAGATATAATTTTAATTTATGACTTAAATCTTCAATAAAAAATAAGACTTAAGTCAATATATGTAATAATATCGCAACTTAGAAAGAAAAGAAAGAGAGGTAACTATGAACAATGTTGATAGTGTAAAAACTGATGTTTTAGTAGTTGGAGGCGGACCTGCTGGTTTGGCGACGGCTATTAAACTTGCTGACGAGTTAAAGGCTAGAGGCGAAGAGAAGAGGATTTTATTGATAGAAAAAGGGGCTTCAATTGGAAGTCATATTTTATCAGGAGCGGTTATTAAGACTGAAAGTTTATTAGAACTTTTACCAGACTTAAAGATTGAAGATATTCCTTTTGATTCAAAAGTAACGACAGATTCTACTGCATTTTTGATGGAAAATGATTCTTATACTTTACCATTTCACCCACCATATATGAACAATGAGGGGAATTATATCGCTTCACTTGCTTCTCTTTGTAGATGGCTTAGTGATATTGCAACTGAAAAAGGTGTAGAGATTTATAGTGGATTTGCAGTTGATGAGATTCTTTATGATGGCGATAAAGTGATAGGTGCGAAAACTAAAGATACAGGTATTGACCATAATGGCACGAAGATGAAAAATTTTCAAGCTGGTACTCAAGTTTTAGCAGATATTACTATTTTAGCAGAGGGTACAAGAGGAAGTTTGGCAAAAACTTTAACGGCTAAATTAAATCTTGATGACAATAAAAATCCTCAAATCTATTCACTTGGTGTAAAAGAGATTTGGTCTGTACCAAAGGGAAATATCGAAGCTGGAGCAGTTTTTCACACAATGGGCTATCCGCTTAGAAGTGGTGAAGAGTTTGGTGGAGGATTTATCTATGGACTTAGTGACAATCGTGTAGCTTTAGGTCTTGTTGTTGGGCTTGATTATAAAGACCCTAAATTTGACATCCATGCAGCTATGCAGATTTGGAAAACACACTCTTTTGTATCTGAAAAACTAGAGGGTGGAAAAATCCTTGAGTTTGGTGCAAAAACACTGCCAGAGGGTGGTTATTATGCTATGCCTAAATTTTATGGCGATGGTTTTATGATTGTGGGAGATTCAGCTGGATTTTTATCAACTGCAAGACTTAAAGGTATCCATTTAGCGATAGATTCAGGAATTATGGCAGCAAAAACAGCAGCTATGGCTCTTGTAAAGGGTGATTTTAGCGATGCTGAACTTTCTAACTACAATAAAGCATTTCAAAATGATAGTTATAGTTTTAAAGACCTTTACCCTGTGCGAAATTTCCGACAAGCAATGTCTAAAGGTATGGTTTTAGGAGGACTTATGTATGGAGTTCAACTTATTACAGGTGGGGCTTGTCCAATGCTTGGCAAACTTACAACAGAAGCCGATAATGAAACTTTAAATGCTCACTATGAGCCATCATTTACAGAGAGATTTAAGGGTAAATTAGAGTTTGATAAAAAATTGACTTTTGATAAAGTTACTGATGTCTATTACTCAAAAGCACATCACGATGAGGAGCAAATTTGTCACCTTGTGATAGATGACCAAGAGAGCTTTAACAACATCAATATTGCAAAATTTGGTGGACCTGCTGAGAGTTTTTGTCCTGCAGAAGTATATGAAGTACACACTGACAAAGAGGGTAACAAAAATTTGAGAATTCATGCAGAGAACTGTGTTCATTGTAAAACTTGTGATATTAAATCTCCAAACAATGGCATAACTTGGATTACACCTTATGGTGGCGATGGTCCTGATTATGTATATATGTAATATGATAAAAATAATAATGAAATTGGAGAAATAATATGGCACTAACAATAATAAGTTTAATGAAACAAGTACCTCTTCCATCTGAAATGAGAATGGGAGATGATGGGTTAATGGACAGAACCAAAGCTAAATCAATTATCAATATCGATTGTGCTTTTGGACTAGAAGCGGGACTTCAAATAAAAGCAGACAATCCAGATGCAAAATTAATCGTTTGCTCAATGGGACCTCCATCGTTTAATGCTTCTTTGAAAAAAGCTATCTCATTAGGTTACGATGAAGCATATCTTTTAAGCGATAGAAGACTTGGTGGGTCTGATACTTATGCTACCGGCTTGGCAATCTCGACAATGCTTAAACATTTGGGATATGGAAAAGGGTTAAATGAAGATTTCGTAATCGTTGCAGGGCGACAAACAAGTGATGGAGATACAGCTCATGTACCTTCTCAAGTTGCTGAGTTTATGAAAATTCCTCAAGGTACATTCATAGAAACTGCTTCTTTAGTTGATGGCAGAATTCATGCAAAAAGAATTATCGAGGGTGGCTATCAAATGATGAGCCTTCCACTTCCTTGTGCGATGAGTTTTACCCCAACAGGAATCACACCACGAAGATCTAGTTTGAGTGGAGCTATAAAATCAAATGATACTGAAATCAAAATGTTTAATATCGATGATGTTGGACTAAGCACAGAATTTATCGGATTGGGGACTCCGGGAGAGAGTGGAAGCCCTACAATCGTATCAAAAGTAGCAACTATCAAAAGTGAAAGAGCCCCTGCAAAAATGTCAACAGGTCACGGCGAAAAAGCTTTGGTTGCTGATATGCTTGAAAATTTCAAATCTGGTAAAAATACTATCGAAGTTAAAGAGAAAAAAGCTAAAAAAGTTAAAAAAATTGATGATAGTTTAAGAGTTATCGATTTTAGAAATGGAGCTAGTGGAATTTTGACTTGGGCAGAGGTAGTTAAAGGGCAAATCACAAGACCATCTTTAGAGCTTTTGACCCCTGCACGGAATTTAGCAAACTCGCTAGAGGAAGGCACAAAAGTTACATCTCTTATCATTGGTAAAAATGTAGGCGAATTAGCAAAAGAGTTAATTGCTCATGGAGCTGATGAGGTAATCGTAATCGATGATGACAGATTAGAAGAGTATAGAATTTTACCATTTTCTGAAGCTTTTGCACAAGTTATCAAGAAAAATAACTATGAAATTGCACTTTTTGCAGCTACAACTGCTGGTCGAGAGTTAGCTCCTAGAATTGGTGTAAAAACAGATTCTGGTGTAACTGCTGATTGTACCGAACTACTTATCGGTGAGCATGTTCATAGAAATAGAGAGACAAAAGAGAGAGTAGTTTATGCTCCAATCCTTGAGTCAAGACGACCAACTTATGGCGAGAGCAAACTTGCAACTATTATCGGTTTTGTTTGTCCTCAAATCTCAACCGCACGTGCGGGGACTTTTGCAGTACCAGAAAGAGATGAAAATCGAGATGGTTCAATCACAACATTTACTCCAACTTTAGATGAAGGTGAATTTGTATCTGATATTATTGAAACTGTGATTGGTGAAGCTGGTGGAGCAGCATTATTTGAAGCAGATATTATTGTTGCAGGTGGTAGAGGAACATCATCTGATGATATGAAACTAGTAAAAGATTTGGCTCAAGCACTTAAAGACCAAGGTATAAATACAGAATATGCAGCGTCAAGAGTTATGGTTGATGAGGGTGTAATCGAATATGCTAAACAGATTGGGCAAACGGGTAAAACTGTGCGACCAAAGGTTTATATTGCGATTGGAATTAGTGGAGCTATCCAACATGTTGCTGGTATGAAAGAGTCTGAGACGATTATTTCAATTAACCAACAAGCAACTGCTTCAATCTTTAGCCACTCTGATTTTGGAATTGTGGGACAATATGAGGATGTTCTTCCTGAACTTATCGAGCAAGTTAAAGCTGGATTTACATTTGGAATAAAAGCTAATTAATAAATAGGGGTGGGGTTTCCCCGCCAAATGAAAGGATAATATATGATGGAAAGCAGAAAAGTAGGAATTGTAGGAGCTGGTTTTGTGGGAGCAACTGCAGCATATAGTTTAGCAATGCTAGGTACTTGTCACGAAGTTGTTTTGTATGATATAAATACGGATGTGGCAAAAGGAAAAGCGATAGACATTGGTCAATCGACAGCATATTCTCCACAAGGTACAATCGTAACAGCAGCGGAAGATGCAAGTGATTTAAGTGGTTGTGATGTTGTAGTTATTACCGCTGGAGTTCCACGACGAAGTGAGATGACAAGAGCTGATTTATTGCTTATTAATGCAAAAATTATGAAAGATGTTGTTGGAAATATTATGAAATATTCTCCAAATGCAATTATCCTTTGTGTCTCTAATCCTCTTGATATTATGACCTATGTTATTCACAAAATGACAGGATGGGATAGAGGTAGAATTATTGGAATGGCTGGGGCATTAGATGGTGCAAGAATGGCATATCAAATCCAAAAAGTTGTGGGTTATGGTGCTGGACAAACACGAGCTATGCTTATAGGTGACCATGGTCAAAATATGATTCCTATGCCTGAAATTTCTGCAGTTGGTGGAGTTCCACTAAAGCAAATTATCTCAAATGAAGATATGGTGGGAATTATCAATAGAACCAAAGAGGGTGGAGCAGAGATAGTTAAACATCTTGGAACTTCCGCTTATTATGCACCAGGTCGAGCAATTTCCGTTATGGTAGAGGCGATTTTGGATAATAGCCGAATTGTTATGCCGTCGTGTGTGATGCTTGATGGTGAATATGGATATAGTGATATTACTGTTGGTGTTCCTATTGTGCTTGGAAGTGGCGGAGTTGAAAAGATTATTGAGCTTGACCTTGATGATGAGATGAAAGCAAAGTTTAAAATCTCTGTTGATTCTATTCAAGCGGGAATTGATGTGCTTAAAGAAAATAATTTTTTTGATTAATGAATAAAAAAACAAAGTTAATACTTGTACTTTTAATTTTACCTATTTGGTACTCCTATGAATATTTTTATGCAAGAGAGCAGATGTCTCTCTTGGGAGTGCCAAAAGCTGATAGTTTTGATATTTTCGTTCGGGTACTGAGAAATGATGGCTTTATGTTGGGATATTCAGAGTTTAAAAAAAATCCACTTTGGGTAACATATAAAATAAATCAAACTTCACCCGATACAAAATCACAAAAACGACCTAGAAACTTTGAGACAGATAGACGAACTTTTAGTATGGTTTCGCATCAAGATTATACACACTCTGGATTCGATAGGGGACATTTAGCTCCAAATTCGGTAATTTCAAAAGTTCACGGACGAGAGGCTCAACTTGATACATTTTTGATGACTAATATCTCTCCACAAAAAGCAAGTTTCAACAGAAGTATTTGGAAAAAACTAGAAACCGTGGCACGAAAACATTTGGTTTCCTTAAATAGCTCTATTTGGGTAATAACTGGGCCTATATTTTCAAAAGATAGAGAGGTGGAATATCTTAAAAATAGTTTTGTCGTTGTGCCTGATGCTTTTTACAAAATATTTGCAATGCAGAAAAATAACAAACTTTATATGCTTGGGTTTGTAATCCCCCAAATCGCCCCCAAAAGAGACTCTCTTAAAAACTATATAGTCTCTATTGATGAAATTGAAAAAGTTACGGGCTTGAATTTTTTTCATAAACTTGATGATAATTTAGAAAACAGAACTGAAGCTAAAATAGATTTAATCAACTGGAATTTAGATAATATCGATAAAATTAGATAATAGACTTAACAACTATATCTTACTTTTTTTTAAAACAATAACCAAATCATCAATTTTATTCATAAATTCTATATTTTTATTCAAAATGATATGAAACTCCTCGTCATTTAAATTTTCTTTACTATAAAAAGGCTTGAGTTCTTGCCATATCTGTTTAACTTTCTTCAACTCTAAAGCTGAATTTTTGCTATTGAGATTAAATTCAGCAATTATCATATTAAATTTACTAATACTTTTTGATAAATTATCTCTATTTTGCTCTGGATAAAATCTCCCTAAAATTAAAAATCTCTCTTTTGTCATTTTCTGAGTCAAAAATCGAAGTTTCCCAGCCAATTCCACCTTTTGCATCACTAAAGACTCTTGTGGATTTGATTGAAAATTAACTCTTTGATACTCATCGATGGATTCAGAAATCAGATTAGAAAGCAAAATATTGTTTTTCAAAATATACGAAACCGCTTTTTTATCTCCCTCAAGTGCCAACTTAACATTATAATTAAAAAATCGCCAACTCTCCCGAATCCCAGCGAGATTATCAAAAATTTTTAAATCCCTCCCACTATAAAATATCTCACTCAACGAAAGCCTTAATTTATATGCAAGTTCCAAAATATTTTTTTGCCTCTCCTTGCTCTCAATCCCCAAGCTAAAAAATATTAAATCTTTACTAATATTTTCGATATAATTAATTTGCCAACTTAGAATATTGATATGGTGAGTATGCATCTCATCATCTTTCATCACCTTTTTTACAAGATTAGAAAGCTTAATTATATTTTGGTTCACTAGCACAACCCTATCAATTTCATTTTTATCTGATAGATTTTTATTTTTCAGCTCCCTTCTCATAAGTTCACTCAAAATATTACATTTTTTAAGAACCTTAGCCAACTCCACATCTTTAAGCTCCAAAGCTTGTTTTAGCAAAGGTTTAATCTTTTTCCATTTTTTCGTAATATGAGTTTTATTGAAAGTAATCATATCTTTATCATACTCCCTAATCAGCCTATCTATATCCTGCAAACTCTTTTTAGTTTTGAAATTTCTATAAAGATGTATAAAACTATTTCCAACTCTTTCACTTTTTAAAATCTGATTAGTTATTAGGTTTTTATTTCTAAACTTTTTTTTATTCAATCTTTTATTTAGAGATTTGAAATTTAAATATAGATTCCTATTTGCTTTATCCAGTTTTTCAAGCATATTTTCATTAATATCATCATTCAAAACCAGCTTAATAGGCTCAAAATACAAAAGCCACAATTTTTTTGCCAATTTACTTTTGCTTTTTTTTATCTTAGAATTAATCTCTAAACTCAGATTCCTTAACTTTATTTTATTTTTATCGTAATTATAATCTATGGATATAAGTAAAATATTCCTACTTAACTTTTGTGTAGCCCCTTTTAAATCTAGTAGCACCTCCACCTCCCTATCACTCATCGCCATCACATTAATACCAATTATCATAATTAAAATTACCCTCAAAATCCCCATTATGCCCCCTTTTCTATTTTTCTCTAATATTTTGAAAACTATATCACAAATATTTTAAGAGGAAATGAAAAGTAATAAATGGATTTTTTTTTTAAATATTAGAAAAAAGGATTAACAACCCCTCACCGATAAATTATTTTTATTTTATCAGGACTATTTTCCTTTTAATTAAATTTAGGATTTTGCTTTTTTATGTTAAAAAATATCAAATGATTAGCAAAGCTTGTAAAGAGTATGAGAATTGGAATGAAAAGGATAAAAAAGATGGGGCAATTTTTAGAATAAGTTTATAGACTTTTCCCCTCACCGAATTTTTTAAAACTTAAGGGGCGAGGTGAAAAGGCGATAAGTGTTTTTATTGCCTTTTCTATTCAATTAAAAATCTACTTCTCTCACACATCTTACATAATATTTTACCGATTTATGATAGACACTACTTATTCCTTCGTTGAAATAGATAAGTTCAATTTCATCTTGATTTACGTGAGTTGATGACCAATACCAGCCCCATTTTCCAATATTTCGAGATAAGTTTTCTTTAATATACTTACCTTGAAATTTCTTTTTGGTTAAAAGTGTGGAGAGTTCATTTTTGGTAGGAAGCCTCCAATCTCGAAAATTATCTATCTTTAAAGTGCTACAATATTTTTCTGCTTTTGTCCAAATAACATCAAAATTTTTATTTCGTTTGGTTTTTCTCTCCCACATAAGTCCAGTTGAGCTATCCATCCATACTTTTTTTGAACCCATTCCACGATTTGTCCCTAAATTTACACTAGCAACTTTTACTGGCTTAGCAGGAGTAGAAAAATTTGATAACTTTTCAAGCTTTGCCTTGAACTCCGTATTTTTATCTAACAAAAAAGAACCAGTCTTTGCAAGGTAACCATCTTTTGAAATTTTGACCTCATATTTGCCCCGTGGAAGCATAATATTATCGTGATAAAAAGATTGAATATTCATAAATTCCACATTGGCTTTAGATGGGATTGTGCTAATTTTCAACCTATATTTTTTTTGAGTTGGTTTGGATTTGCTATGAGTGCTAACTGTTACAACCGTCTCCATAGGTATGCTAAATTGATTTCCTATCTCTTTTCGTCGGGGGAGGGAAAAGTAAAATCCGCCGAGCATTCCAGAGCTAGTGTATGGTAATTGAGTTCCATTACTCGCTTTGTGTACTGATTTTCGGACTTTATTAAAAACTTGGTCTATGGTCAAACCCCGCTTGGATATAAATTTTTTTAAATATTTAGTGAACAATCCATTTCGTCCTCCAACACCCTCACGGGCTGGTTTTCCTGGCTCGGTGGCATAGGCGATATAGATTCCTTTTGTGTTCCTAATTCCTGCTAATCCATCTTTACCTCCACGATAAAAAGGATTACTTCGTGATGCATCCAAAATTATAATATTTGCTCGATTTCTCGCTTTTGTCATTCGCTGGGTAACATCTGAGAGATGAATCGCTTCACTATCAACATCTTCAACCTCTTTTATGTCAGCCTCTACGGGAATTAAATAATTTTTAAAATCAACTTCAACTCCTTGACCCGCATAATAAAAAAGTCCCACACCGCCATTTTTGATTTTCTCATAAAATCTTCTAATCGCTTTTTTCATCAATTTTTTATTTCCATTTGTGATATAGATAACCTTAAAGCCAAGCTTTTTTAGTAAATCTCTTATATCTGCGGAATCTTTGATTGGATTTTTTAGTTTTTTAAAAACTTTATAATCTGCATTTCCAATCACCAACGCATTTCGTGGTTCATGCGAATATTTTTTAATATAAATCTCTAAATCATTTGCATTTAAAACAAAAATCGACAAAAGTAATATCCAAATTTTTCTCATAATATTACTCCTAAGTCTTATTTAATTCTATAAATTCAAGTTTGGCATTTTCCAACATATTATTTGCCTCTTGAAGTTGCTTTAATCCCTCTTTGTAATATTTCATCGCATCACTTAGGGAAATCTCTCTATTATTTAATTTTTCTAACATATCTTTTGAATTCTCCATCGCATTTTCAAAAGACTTCACTGTTATTTTCTCTTTGTTTTCATTCATTTAATATCCTTTGTATATAAAAATCAAATTTCCCCAGCTCCACTAAAAAAGCATCATGCCCATAATCACTTTTTATTAAATGATGTGTGACAATCTCCTCTTTTCCAATTTTTTTCATACTATCCTCAATTACCTGCATCTCTTTTGGCAAAAATAACATATCACCCTCAAATGAGATTAAAGTCAAATTAGCCTCAATTTTGCCAAAAGCCTCCTCCAACGAGTCATAATTACTAGCCACATCAAAAATATTAATCGCTTTTGTAATATATAAATAACTCAAAGGGTCAAACCACTTAGGAAAATTATATCCATTGTAATCAAGATACCGCTCAATCTGAAATCTTCCAAAAAGCTCATAAAGTCCATCGGTCTCTACATGCTTCCGCCCAAATTTTTCCTCCATGGAATTTGGTGAAAGATAACTGATATATCCATTCATCCGCCCTATACTCAAACCTGAAAACTTTTTTTTCTCCACATCCTCCTTTGAATAATAACCATCTTTAAAATCTGGGTCTCTAATTATCGCCTCTCGGGAGACTTTATTAAATGCAATCGCCCACGGTTGGGTAGCATAAGTAGATGCCAAAACCACAATCTCCTCTGCAAATTTAGGATACTCCACCCCAAAAACCAAGCTTTGCATTCCACCCATCGACCCCCCAATCACCACTTTTGCTTTATAAATTCCAAGTGAATCAAACAAAATTTTTTGAGCCTTAACCATATCTTTGATAGTTACAACTGGAAACTTAAAGCGAAATGGCTTAAATGAGGGGTATTCAAGTGACATCGGACCTGTTGACCCAAAACAACTTCCCAGCACATTTACACAGATGATAAAATATCGACTTGTGTCAATCGTCTTGCCATCACCTATCATATCATCCCACCAACCAGCTTTCCGCTCACCCTCATAATGCCCAGCACAATGGTGACTCCCAGTCAAAGCA
Organism: Campylobacterales bacterium; assembly: GCA_029932985.1. GTDB lineage: Bacteria > Campylobacterota > Campylobacteria > Campylobacterales > JAOZPA01 > JAOZPA01. The sequence goes on along the minus strand of JAOZPA010000009.1, from coordinate 10,023 downwards.
TGACACACCACTATCACATTACTTTTGTCACTATTTAATTTGCCATAAGTTTCATACATCAGCTCATAAGGCTCAAGAATCCTACCACTCTCTAAATAAAGTGGATTGGTAAATTTTTTCTTTTTTGTTGTAATTTTCAAATTTAACTTTTCTCTATTTTACTTTAATGCTTGTTTCAAATCTTTTATCAAATCATTACAATTTTCTAACCCCACACTCAAGCGAATCAATCCACTTCCAACCCCTGCATCTTTGAGTTCTTTTGGCGAAAGTTGCTGATGAGTGGTACTTGCAGGATGGGTAATTATAGATTTACTATCACCAATATTTGCCACAAGCGAAAATATTTCTATTTTTTCGACAATCTTCACCGCTTTTTCAAAACCCTCAACTTCAAAACTAAGCAACCCACTAGCTCCATTTTTAAACAATTTTTTAGCTAATTTATAGTTTTTATAACTTTTTAAAAGTGGATAATTAACTTTTTTAACTTCAGTGCAACTCTCCAAAAATTTAGCTACTTTCATTGTATTTTTTGAATGTTTTTTCATCCGAAGCCCCAAAGTCTCCACTCCTTGAATCAAAAGCCAACTATTAAATGGACTAATCGTCGCCCCAAAATCTCGCAAAAGTGAAAGCCTAGCTCTTAAAGTAAATGGCGGTAAATCCAAATCTGTATAAACCAAACCGTGATAACTCAAATCTGGCTCATTGAAATGAGAATACCTAGCATTTCCTTGCAGTTTTGCCTTTAGCTTCCCACTCTCCACCATCAATCCACCCATTGCCAACCCCTGACCTGTGGTATATTTAGTAGCACTATGCACCACCACATCCACACCATATTTTATAGGCTGAACCAAAAATGGAGTTGCCACGGTATTATCTGCCACCGTTATAATCCCATTTTTATCTGCAATTTTAACAATTTTTTCCATATCCGCTACATCTATACTAGGATTTGAAATCGTCTCAAAAAATATAACTTTCGTCTTCTCATCAATCAACTTTTTTATACTTTTTGGCTTATCAATATCATAAGCTCTAGCCTCAATCCCAAATCGCTTAAGAGTATGGATAAAAAGTGTGGTACTCCCCCCATAAACTTTTGATGCAAAAATAATATTATCGCCATTTTCAGCCACATTTGCCACCGCATAAAAAATCGCACTCATTCCAGTAGCTGTTGCCAGAGATGCCACTCCACCCTCAAGCGATGCAAACCTCTTTTCCAAAATTTCCGTCGTGGGGTTTGTGAGCCGTGTGTAAATATTTCCAAGCTCCTTTAATTCAAAAAGATTAGCCGCTTGTTGGGGGCTTTGAAACTCATAAGCTGTTGTTTGATAAATCGGCACTGCCATTGTACTTTGAGAATCTTTCTCATAACCATAATGCAATGCTTTTGTTGATTTTTTCATTTTTTTCCTTTTTTTGCACGACTATCTAATTGATTTTTTAAAAAGTGATAATTTTACTTCACCCAGTAAAAGAGATGAGATAACCCACCTCTATTTTAAAAGTAGTCGTTTGTGTTAGTATTTTTTATATGTGATAATTTGGAGCTTCATTTGTGATAGTTACATCGTGGACATGACTCTCTTTTAATCCTGAGCCTGTAATTTGCACAAATTGTGCTTTTTGCTGAAAGATTTTTATATCTTGACTTCCCAAATATCCCATAGACGCTCTCAGCCCCCCGATATATTGGTGAATTATGTCGCCAATTGCTCCTCGATAAGGTACTCGCCCCTCAATCCCCTCAGGCACAAGTTTTTCACTAGCAGTTCCATCTTGAAAATATCGGTCGCTACTTCCCTTTTTCATCGCCCCCAAACTTCCCATACCTCGGTAAGTTTTGAACTTTCGACCTTGATACAAAATAATATCTCCTGGGCTTTCGGTGGTTCCAGCCAATGCCGAACCCATCATACAGCTACTTGCCCCCACCGCTAATGCTTTTGCCAAATCTCCACTAAATTTTATTCCGCCATCGGCAATAATTGGTATATCATATTTATTTGCCATTTCACAACACTCTTCAATCGCTGAAATTTGAGGTACACCTACACCTGAGATTATTCTAGTGGTGCATATTGACCCCGGACCGATACCTACTTTTACCGCATCTGCCCCAGCTTCTATCAAAGCCAAAGTTGCCTCTTTCGTAGCTACATTTCCTGCAATTATATCTATTTTAAACCTCTCTTTTATCTCTTTAACCGTATCTATGATACCCTTACTATGTCCGTGAGCCGAATCAAGAACCAGCACATCCGCCCCAGCATTAATCAAAGCCTCCGCTCTATCAATCTGCCCGACACCAATCGCCGCCCCAACCTTAAGCCGACCAAATGTATCTTTACTTGCGTTTGGGTATTCGATTTTTTTATTTATATCTTTAATTGTAATAAGACCTTTAAGTTTTCCATCTTTGACAATTGGCAATTTTTCAATTTTATTTTTGTGCATAACCTCAGCGGCTGCCTCTAAAGTCGTACCTACTTTACCAATAATAAGCGGAGGTTTAGTCATCGTTGATTCCACACTTTGAGTAAAATCTTTGATAAACCGCATATCACGATTTGTCAAAATCCCAATCAAATTATTTGCATCATCGATCACGGGGACTCCAGAAATTTTATACTCACTCATAATCTCTTCAGCATCATTTAAAGTTTGGTGAGCTTTAATGGAAATAGGGTCTATAATAATCCCACTTTCACTCTTTTTCACCTTTTTTACTTGAAGAGCTTGTTTGGCAATCTCCATATTTTTATGAACAATCCCAATCCCCCCCAGTCGTGCCATAGCAATTGCTGCTTTATACTCAGTTACTGTATCCATCGCAGCTGAAACAAGAGGAATATTTAATTTAATATTTTTTGTAAGTCGTGTCGATAGATCAACTTTATGAGGCAAAATTTCAGAATATTGCGGAACTAATAACACATCGTCAAAAGTTAAAGCTTGTTTTCTTATTTTCATATTTTTTCCTGTTTTAGTTTATTTTTCTATCACTATATTATATAATTTTTTTGCTTTATAGTTAATCAAATTTTTATAACTTCCTTAAAGCTTAAATTTTTTTTTAAGATAAAATTTTTTTAAGATAAAATAGGTTACATTTCAGCTTCGATTGAGGAATAAGAGGAAAATGTTTATGAAAAAACTCTACAAAAGATAGAACTTATCACATTTGAGGTCTATATGACATTTTAAATGACTACGGCAGAGGGGCAGAAATCTACGAAGACAAAATAGAAGACCACCTAAAAAACTACCTCTTGCTCATTTTAAAAAATACAATAAGCACATATTCGGGCTATTTTTTTTGAAGCTCCAATAATTTAGTTTTAACCATTTCAATATGATTTTTGACTCTCACTTTTTCCCAGCTAAAAGCGATATTTCCATCAGGATTTATGATATAGGTGCTTCGTACAACTCCTAAATATTCTCGACCAAAGAGTTTTTTTGGTTTCCATACCTTATAAAGTTTCAAAACCTCTCTCTCTTCATCACTCAAAAGTGTAATCTCCAACTTTTTTTTGGCAATAAAATTCCGATGTTTTTTTGGGCTATCGGGGCTTACACCCAAAATCACTGCATCCATATTTTCAAAATTTTCCACATTTGCAGTAAAATCACAAGCTTGAGTGCTACATCCAGGGGTGTTATCTTTTGGATAAAAATACAAAACTATCCACTTTCCACTCAAATCTCTCAAGCAAATCTCAACCTCATCTTGATTTGGCAAACAAAATTTCAGAGCTTTTGAACCTATCTCTAACATATTTCTCCTTTTAACGTTAATTTTGCCTCTATTATAACTTTTTTTTGCTAGAATTACAGTAAAGGAAATAGATGATAATTAAAACAGATAAAGTGATGAGGCTTGATAAATTTATGCAAACACAGCTAGATGTGAGTCGCAATCAGATAGAGAATTTTATACGAAAAATCGGTGTGAAGGTTGATGGCAAAGAGACTTTTAAGAATGGGCTAAAGCTCAAAGTGGGGCAGGAGGTGGAGTTTGAGTTTGTGGTGGCATCAATTGATAACACGATTCGCAAAGGTGTTGAGGGGCTGAATGTGGAGATAATTTATGAGGATGATGATATTTTGGTCGTGAATAAACCGCCGTTTTTGGTGGTTCACCCAGCTCCAAGTGTCAAGGAGGTGACTTTGGTAGATTGGCTGAAGTACAAAAATATTTCGCTTTCAACGATTAGTGGTGAGGAGAGGCACGGGATTGTTCATCGGATTGATAAGCAGACCACGGGGACTTTGGTGGTGGCAAAAAACAATGAAGCTCACAAAAAACTTTCCGCTCAATTGGAGGATAAAACGATGGGGCGGTACTATTTGGGTTTAGTGACACCAAGCCTCAAAACCAATTTGACTGTGGAAAAACCCATAGCTCGAAATCCCCATAATCGCTTGAAGATGGCGGTGAGGGAAAATGGGCGATATGCCAAAACTCAGTTTATCAAGGTGCTAACTTCAAATTGTGAAAATTATGAATTGGTGGGGGCGAAACTTTTTACGGGCAGAACTCATCAGATTAGAGTGCATTTAAGCTCCTTTAATAGAATGATTTTGGGAGATAATTTATATGGATTTAAGCCCAAAGCTGATAAAATCGGGCGAGTAATGCTTCACGCATACATACTTTATCTCATTCACCCCAGAACTTCGGAAAAAATGCTTTTTGAGGCAAAAATTTTTGATGATTTTAGTGAGATTTTGGATAAAAAATTTAATAGGAAAGTTATAGATGAAAAAATTGACAAAAATCGTTTTATTGATGAGTTTAGCGCTAATCATTAATGGATGTGTAAAAAATAAACCAGTTGCAAGGCAGATAAGCCAATCATTGCCAACAGTTGGGCAGTTTAAATCGCTAGGAGATATGGGCGAGATTGCTTTTGAATGGCAACCGATTTATCAACAAAATATTGTGGGATATAAGATTTATCGTTATGACCCCAAAATAGCTAAATATGTAAATATCCACACGGTTAATTCCAAATACCAATCACACTATGTAGATTATGGGCTTTTGGCGGGGACAAAATATAGTTATAGAATCTCTTGCTTTACTAAGAATTTTGAATCCAAACTCTCAAAGCCAATTAGTGCAACTACATTTATTTTGGAGCGAGTGCCTTTTGTTAAAACTGTGCTGAATCTTCCAAATATGATTAAGCTTATTTGGCGACCGCACCCTGATACTCATGTGAGAGGTTATATTGTTGAGCGAAAATCATCGGAATCAAAAAATAAATGGGTTCAGATTATGGAGCTAAAAGGCAGATTACATGCAGAATTTTTGGATTATGATGTCAAAGAAAATCGAAAATATATCTATCGGATAAAAGCAAAAGTTGATGATATAATTTTTTCACCACCCTCAAAAGCGGTGATAGGAATCACGAAGGCTCGTCCCAGGATCGTAAGTGGAGTTAAGGCATCGACAAATTTTCCAAATCAAGTTCAATTAATTTGGAACAGTGGGCAATCAGATATTTTATTTTACAAAATATATAGACAAAAAACTAGTTTTTTAGATAGAAAAACTTTTGTGGCAAAGGTGAGAAAACTAAGCTATATAGATAGAGATTTAAAAAAGGGTGAGGGGGCAGAGTATTTTGTGACGGCGGTCGATAAACTAGGAATGGAGTCAAACCTGCAACGAAATCCAACTTTTGGAGCAGTTTTGGGCAAAGCTTCAGCCCCCGTGATTTTAACTTCCGCTTGTTCTATCGATATTGATGGAGCGATTTTAAAATGGAAAAAATCCAACGATATAAGAATACAAAGCTACACACTCAAAAAAACGGGTGAGGGGCGGACTACGGAAACTACGGATGTAAAAAATATCAAAAATAGTTTTTATAAAGACAAAAATGTTCAAAGAGGTGTGCTATACTCCTATGAAGTTGTGGCGGTTGATAGAGAGGGTGAAATTTCTGAGCCAAGTAAAACGGTTAGTTTAAAAATAGGGATAGGTAGCTAAATTTTATGCCAAATTTTCAAACTAAATTTTTAAATAATAGCTTACTTCCTCAAACCTTAGAGGGATTTGAATTTTGCTATGAAACCACCTCAAAAGATTTTCCAAACGAAAAATTAATAATGGTCAAAAGCTCAAAAAATGAGCGATTTTTTATTCAGCAGATAGAGAGAAAAGATGATTATTTGGTCAAGGCGGAGAAATTAACAAAGCCAAATCGAGTTTTTACAGTTCAAAAAGCTCTACAACTTTATGCTCAACTAAAAGAGGCAGAGATTACATTTTCAAATATTTCACCCAAAAAAGAGAAAAAAGTCAAAATTCCAAAATATCTTAAAAAGATAGATTATTTTGTGGAAAATGAGATTAATCAAAAATGTGCTATTGAGGTGGGTTTTGGAAGTGGGCGACATTTGCTTTTTCAAGCCAAAAAAAATCCCGATATACTTTTTATTGGAATCGAGATACACAAACCCTCAATTGAGCAAGTTTTAAATTTGATAGAGATTCAAAATCTCACCAATATTTTGATAATAGATTATGATGCTAGGGATTTACTGGAGATTATTAATTCAAATAAAATTTCACAAATTTTTGTTCATTTTCCTGTACCGTGGGATAAAAAACCTCACCGACGGGTAATTTGCGATGAGTTTATCAAGGAATCTATGAGAGTTTTAGAGATTGATGGAAAACTGGAATTACGAACTGATAGCCCAAAATATTATGAGTATTCAAAAGAGGAGATGAGCGGTCGGGGAAAAACTAAATTTGAGATTTTGAAAAACTGCGATATTGCGGTGAGTAGCAAATATGAGGATAGATGGAAAAAACAGCAAAAAGATATTTATGATTTAACTTTGACAAATTTAGAAAACTCCCAAGAGATAGAAAAATTTTATAGATTAGAGTTTCAAGATAGTTTTAATCAAACCGATGTTTGGCAAAAATTTAAAAACCAAACAATTAAAGAGGATGGATTTTTTATCCATTTTGAAAATATTTACAAAAGCGGTGAGGGGACTGTGGTCAAATTATCTTATGGCAAAAATGGAAAAAGCGAACACAAATATATATTGATAGGCGAAGTGGCGGAATATTTTCCAAACAATACCATATCGACCAAAATCAATCAAAAAATAGATAAAAAAATTAAAAAGATATTAAATGAGTAGTGTAATTAAGGCTGAAAATATAGTTTTGGCATACAAATCGCATGAGCCGATTATCAGAAATACAACTTTTGATATAAAATCCAATGAGTTCGTGTTTATTACGGGCAAGAGTGGTAGTGGAAAATCGACGGTGATTAAGTCGATGTATGGGGCTTTGAAGCCGAGTTTTGGGGATTTAACGGTGTGTGGAGTAAAGATGAAAAATGTGAGTAGCGGGAAGTTGAAGTTTTTGCGAAAGCATTTGGGAGTTGTATTTCAAGATTATAAACTCATAAATGAGTGGAGTGTTGAGCAAAATGTGATGTTGCCACTGATGATTGGTGGATTTTCACCGCAGGTTTGCAAAGTTCAAGCTCAAAAATTGTTAAAGCATGTGGATATGATTGATAAAATGAGAAGTTTTCCGATGGAGCTTAGTGGTGGTGAACAGCAACGGGTGGCGATGGCGAGAGCATTAGCTCACAATCCAGTGGTGATTTTAGCGGATGAGCCAACTGGAAATTTAGATGATTATTCAAGTGAGATTATTTGGGATTTGCTAAAGAGTGCAAAAAAACATTTGGGTACGACGATTGTGGCGGTGACTCACAAAATTCCTCAAACAATTGCGACAGATTATAAGCAATATTTTTTAGATAATGGGAAAATGCATGAGGTCATTTAGAAATCATATTTCGCTGATTATTCCGCTGTTTATAATGTTTTTTAGTTTTAATGTGTTGCTGATTTTGGATAGGACGGTTCAAGCTTATGAGCATTCTTTGCTGGAAGATTTTAATATGGTAATTATCGCATCGAAGGAGTTGGATTTAAGCACGATTTCTAAGGAATCTAAAAGTATTGGACTGATTAAAACGATTGATATTGATAAAGTTTTGAATTCGCTTAACATTAATCTCGATGATATAAATACGACGGTTTTAAAATCTTCATTGCCGATTTTTTATCAAATTAAACTGAAAGATTTTCTAAATGATGATAAGGTGCAGATTCTCAAAAGTTCACTTGAAAAAAATCCAAATATTATCAAGGTTGAAGAGTTTAAAGCTTCTCACGATTTGATTCACCAATTTTTAATTTTGGTTGAGACGATTTTGCTTGTTTTTACTGGATTTATTCTCATAATTAGTCTGCTGTTGATTATTAAACAGATTTCGATTTGGGTCTATGAGCATAGTCAGCGAATTTCGATTATGGAACTTTTTGGTGCACCGTTTTTTATGAAAAGTAAAATTTTATATAAATTGATGTTGATAGATTCTATCTTTAGTGCATTGAGTGCGACGGTGCTAATAAGTTATCTAATGAACCACGAATTAGTAATCAAATTTTATGAAAAACTAGCACTTGAGATACCACCATTTAATACACTCAGTGATGTTTTCACGATGCTTGGTATCGCTTTGGTATTATCGTTAGTGCTTGTTTCGATAACAATTTTCAAAAACAAAAAAGATATACAATACAGTTAAATTAAGGGAAGATGTGCCAAAAATTTTTATTATGCTAATCTTATTTTCACTTTTTGCAGATGCAACGGGTGAGGATAATAAGCAGAAATTAAAAAAATACAAAATTGAGCGAGTCTCTTTGAGTATTAAGTTGAAAGATGTTGCAAGTAAAATTTTGCAGGAAAACCGAAAAATTAAAGAGCTAAAAAAGAAGATAAAAGAGTTGAAAAATAGCATAAAAGTACAAGAGGAGTTGGTGGAAAATAAAAAAGATGAACTTTCCAGCCTCATAAAAAGTATAAATAACCTCAAGCACCAGCAGACAAATATTGAAAGCCATCTAAATAAAATTATTGCCAAACAGTATGCTATGACTATTTTTAGCCAAAGCCAAAAGAGTGATAATACCCAAAATTTAGTTAAGCGAAATATTTTAGCAACGATGCAACAAGTTATCAGAGATGATTTCAATAAATTAAATGCTAATTTTCTTAAAAATGATAAAGTTTTAAACTCTCAAATCCTTGAAGTGACTTTGATGAAAAATAGGATAATTAGACTAAAATCGGAAAAAGATAACCTCTCAGAACTCAAAAAAAATCACGATAATTCACTCTCATCTCTAAAAATTCAAAATAAAAAATACAAAAATGAAATCTTAAAAATCTCTAGTGAACAAGAAACCATTAGAAAAACTTTAAAAAAACTGAAAATTATTGATACTATCAAAATCCCATCAAGTCAAAAAACTTCACTAGCCCACGTCAAAGATATAAAGGTTCGACAAATCGGCTCATCATATCGAAAATCCAGCGTTAGCAAATACCGAGGAGCAAAAACTATCTCCCCACTCAAAGACTATGAAGTGATACGAAAATTTGGCACATACAACGACCCCATCTACAAAATCAAACTCTTCAGCGAATCGGTCAAACTTCGAGCCAAAAAAGAGGATGCAAAAGTGATGAGTGTATTTTCAGGAAAAGTCGTCTATGCTCAAGAAACCAAATTTCTAGGCAAAGTAGTTATCATAAAATGCCAAAATGAGATGAATATCATATATGGTCACCTCTCCAAAATCTCACCATATTTAAATGTTGGAAATGTAGTAAAAAAAGGCTCAATTATAGGAAGAGTTAAACGAGACTTGACATTTGAAGTTACCAAAAAAAATCGACATATTAACCCATTAAGATTAATAAAATAACAAAGATTAAAGTCCCCAAACAGAAATTTTAAATAGATGATTTTGTTATATATTCTCTCTCTCTTTCTCTTCTCTCAAAGGTTATCATTGTTGGAGCTTGAGTTTTGAGAGAGAATTCACGGCATCCTTCATTTCTAGCTATACACTTTCTATTTAAATTTGAGGTATTTAATT
>JAOZPA010000080.1 GCA_029932985.1 Campylobacterales bacterium | reverse complement strand
TTGATAATATCGCTTTGGGGCTTTTAGCAAAGGGTTTAAGTCCCCTCACCGCTAATGAAAAATCAAAAAAAATTGCTCTGAAATTTGGACTTAAAGAGGATGATTTTGAAAAATTTCCAAAAGATTTAAGTGGAGGAATGAAACAACGAGTTAGTTTTGCAAGGGCTTTGGTGGTTGAACCATCTCTACTTTTTCTTGATGAGCCTTTTAGTGCTTTGGATATTGGACTCAAAAAAGAGTTACAGATTCATCTCATAAATGAGATAAAAAATAATAATCTTACAATTTTATTTATCACTCACGATTTGATGGAAGCGATTCGCCTTAGTGATGAAATTCTGCTTCTTCAAACTGGAAATATTGTCAAAAAATTTAAATATGAATTATCACAAAGACAACGAGATGATAAATTTGTTTATGCCCAAACTGCAAAAATATTGCAAGATAAAACTATTATAGATACATTTGAGTTAAGCATTGATTTGTAATATTTGTGTATAATATTGCAAAATATTATACATTAGGATATAGTAGTGAAATTTAATGAAGAATTAGAAAATTTAGTAAAAGCAAATATACCTGTGATACAGGCAGTAACTTATGAATGGCAAAGATTATATGGATTTTGTGTGGGGGTAGTACAAGAATATAATTTAGATTTATATACTTGGAGTGTTGTTAGTGGTTTAAAAAAATGGAATGATAGAGATAAAAAATTTGAAGAAAATAAGGATGAAAAAGACCCAATAGAGATATTTGATTGGTTTAAAGAGACAGATACTAAGAATTGCTTATTAATATTAGAAGACTTTCAACCATTTATCAAAGAGAATCAGTTTGAAATTATAAGATATATACGAGAAATATGCCGAATAGAACCAAGTTATAAAAAAACTTTGATTATTCAAACTCCATATTTTCTAAATGTAAAAGAGTTTGAAAAAGAGATACCTATTTTAGAGCTTGAATTACCAAAAAATGAGACAATTGAGGCTGTATTAAATTCAATAACAGATAAGTTAGATTATGATTCTAAGCCAGATAGTGGAGATATGAGAGATATTGTTTCAGCATCTAAAGGTTTATCTATTATGGAAGCAGAGTGGACTTACAGAAAAATTATTGCTCAAAAAAATAGACTTACAAAATATGAAATACCTTTAATAGTTAAAGAGAAAGAGCAAATTATTAAAAAAAGTGGAATTTTAGAATATTTTCATCCTCAAGGAGATTTTAAAGAGGTTGGAGGAATGGAAAATCTCAAAGAATGGTTAGATAAAAGAGGAAAAGCATTTACAAAAGATGCTAAAGATTTTGGATTAGTTTCTCCTAAGGGTGTTATGCTTTTAGGAATTCCTGGATGTGGTAAAAGTTTAGTTTCTAAAACTATTGCAAATGAATGGGAATTACCACTATTAAAACTTGATTTAGGTAATGTTTTTGCCTCTTTAGTGGGAGAAAGTGAAAGCAGAATGAGAGAAGCATTATCTTTAGCAGAGGCTATATCTCCATCAATATTATGGATAGATGAAATCGAAAAAGGTTTAAGTGGTATAAATAGTGATGGAGATAGTGGAACTAGTGCAAAAGTATTTGGTACACTTCTTACTTGGATGCAAGAGAAAAAAAATGAAGTTTTCGTAATAGCTACTGCAAATAATATATCAGCTTTACCTCCTGAACTTTTGAGAAAAGGTAGATTTGATGAAATATTTTTTGTAGATTTACCATCTATAAATGAGAGAGAAGAGATTTTTAAAATTCATATTAAGAAAAAAGATAGAGATATTAATAATTTTGATATTAAAAAATTAGTAGAAAAATCAAATGGTTTTAGTGGAGCAGAGATAGAAGAAGCTGTTAATGAATCTCTTTTTATTGCTTATGATAAAAATAGAGAAGTAGAAACAAAAGATATAGAAAAAGCTTTAGTTGATACTTTCCCTCTATCTCGTACAATGTCAGATACTGTAAAAGATTTAAGAAGTTGGGCAAAAGTAAGAGCAAGATTTGCTTCAAATGAATGTAGTGAAGAGTTACCAAAATTTGATAAAAAAATACCAACTCTTGCACAAGAAAAACATAATCCATTTATAAAGTAAAAAAATGGCTAAAAATAAACGAAATAGAAATTATAGAAATAACAATCGGAATAGTAGATTACAAGCTGGAGATAAATTATATTACAATGCTTTAAATCGAGATGATAATAAAAAAGTTTCTGAAGCTATAAGAATGACAACAAAATCGGCACTTGAGCCATATTACAACTTTTTAAATGAAGCGATAAAAGCTGAAGAGAAAAAGGGTTCTTATGAAATTGATTGGAAACCTCTAAAATCAAATTTCTCTTTAAATATTTTTCCAATCTACAGCAAATTCAAAATAGAGAAACCTAAAACAGTTTTTAAAATTTTTTTAGAAGATGAAGATATTTTAAAAGATACAAGAAATAGAATTCTTTTTGATGAACAGGATGAGATTGTTAGATTCGATAAAGAAAATATAAAAATTAAAGATAATCTTCTCTTCTTTGAGAGAATTGATTTTTTACCAAAAGAAAATGAAATTATTGAAATAAATAATATTGAAGTTAAATATGAACTACAAAATATTAATCTAAAAAATGGTAATATTTTAGAGAGTGGAGATGAAGATTTTAGAATCACTGATTTAGAAGAGTTGTCAGATGGATGGAATATTTTATTAAAAACTAATAAAAATATCAAAGAGTTAAAATTTCAACAAAAAAATCTTAATATCTCAAAATATCCTATCTCTTTTGAAAATCTATTTGATGGTGAAGATGAATATCAGTTTGAAAAATTGGGAAATGAGTATAAAAGTGATAACCGACCAACTTCAAAAATTTTAAAAGATGAAAATGGTTTTGAATACTCTTGGAGAGAAAATAGAAATCAAAACAAACAAGATATTGTCATTCAACTTATAGATGATGATAGCAATGATGATAAATCTATTTCTGATTATTTTCTTGCTGATGAAGTTAGAGCTATTTATCAAGGCAAAGATAGTAGAAATGGTTTTGATATAAAAGCCAAAAAGATTGATGACAAGATTTTAATTTTAAGGCAAGATTGGAAAAATCCAAAAGAGCTAAAAAAAGATGAACCGATAAAAATTAAAGTTGAAACTGGAAATCTAAAAAAACAGAGAGATACAGTTAAACTTCTAAATAATTCTCCTGTAAAAGCTCAGAAAAATCTTATCAAACTTTTTGAGCGAAAAAGTAGTAGGTTATGGGAATATTTACCAAAACAAGATATAGAAGATTGGTATATTTTAAAAGATGAAAGTTTTGATGGAACAATTGACCAACGAGAATTTGTAAAAAAAGCGATAGCAACTGATGATTTTTCTATTCTTGAAGGACCTCCTGGAAGTGGAAAAACCACAACTATATTAGAATTAATTTTACAACTTACCAAACTTAGAAAAAAGATACTTCTTTCTGCTTCAACCCATGTAGCTATTGATAATGTTTTAGAAAGAATAGAGAAATATGATATTGATAAAACGGTTGAACCTTTGCGAATTGGACGAAGTGAAAGTGTTGGTGAAGCGATTAATCATCTGCAAATAGATAAAAAAATTGAAAACTATGAAAATATGGGTTTTAATACAGAATTAGCAAAAAAATTGATTTTAGATAGTTCTAATTTAGTTTGTGGAACTACAATGGGAATAAATCAATTTCCCACTATTAAGGATAGAGATAGAAATAGTGATTTGCCTATGGACACTATATTTGACTATATGATAATTGATGAATCAAGCAAAACTACTTTTCAAGAGTTTTTAGTTCCTGCAATGTTGGCAAAAAAATGGATATTAGTTGGAGATATTAAGCAACTCTCCCCATTTATTGAACAATCTCATATTGTTCATAATTTTAATGTTGTAGTTCATAAAGATATACAAAAAGCGATAAGAATTGTATTTGAAACTTTATATAATAATCCAAATCCTTATATTGTAGAAGTATCAATAAATGAAGAGAGAGAAATAAAAAAGTATTTAGATAGTTGGGAAGAGAAAGAGGAAAATCCTTATGAAAATAAAATTATCTCATACTCCAACGAAAAAGATTTATTTAAAATACTTGGTAGTGATTTGATTCTTGTTAAAGATGGTAGCTGGAATAGTGTAAAAAATACTTTGCCAAAAACTCATATTGTTATTTTGAAAAATGATGCTAATAGTGATGATTTTTGGTTTAAGCAAAACTATTTAAATAAAAAAAGAAAATTACAAAGATTTCAGCAAATTAATAGAGAGTTTTCAAAAATAAATAGTCCTATTGAGTATAAGAATTTTTTCAAAACTATGCTAAAAGATAAAAGTTGGGCTGATGAGATAGCTTGGAGAATGATACGAGTTTATGAGAGACGAATGCTAAAAAATCCAAACTCCTATTATGAAAAAACTTATGAGTTATTAAAACCAGTAGATAAAGATAATGCAGTTGAAAGAATTTATAATATGACTCTTCCATCTATTTTAGAATCTATTCAAGTTGGAAATAAAGAGAAAAATAGGAATGAGACAACTATAACTCACGGATTTGATAAAAGAGATTTAAGAGAGCGACACGAAACTTTAAAAACTCAACATAGAATGGCTCCTGATATTTCAAAGTTTTCAAGAGAAAATTTTTATACAGTTGATGGTATTCAAGCATTGAAAAATGCACAGACAATAAATAGAGAGTGGAATTATGAAAGATATAATAATCGAGCAGTTTGGTTAGATACTCCAAAAAGTGATAAAGATAAAAATAGTGATAGGCGACACAAAAAAGAGGCTGATATTATTGTTAGAGAGATTGAAAGTTTCTTAAAATTTATAAAGCAGAATCCTAAAAATCAAGATGATGAAAATTGGAGTATTGCAGTTTTAACTTTTTATAAACCTCAAGAGAGTTTAATTCGTGAAAATTTACGAAAATTTTGTAATCAACCAAATAAAATGTCAAGATTTAGTAAAGAGAGTATTGATATTTTGCTTTATACTGTTGATAAGTTTCAGGGAATGGAAGCTGATATAGTTTTTTTAAGTATGGTTAGAGGTAAATCAATTGGTTTTATGGATAATATTAATAGATTAAATGTTGCACTTACAAGGGCAAAATATCAAAGAGTTATTGTTGGAGATAGAGAGTTCTTTAAAAAGCAGAGAGGTTCAGAAGAGCTTAGAAAATTGACACAAGATGGAGATAAAAATTGAAAATAGAGTTAAGTAAAAATATTCCAGTATACAGAATGACATTTATTGGGGAAGTTGATTTTTTTAAAAAATCTCCATACATTGAGTTATTAGAAAACATTACAATAGAAAATGATTTAATAGATGAGTTAAAAAATAGAGGTATGCCTGAATCAGCAATTAATAATATCATTAAGAGATTAGAAAAGTTAAAAGTTTTACAATATGGTTATATTGGAAATCTTGAAAATGGATTTCCTGAAAAAGAGTATGGAAAATATGAGTTAGAGATATTTAAAAATGACTCGATACTTCCTTTTAAAAATAAAAATAGAAAGATTTCAAGAAAGAGAGCAGACTCATTTGAAAACATAGAGAATCTAAAACAAAATTTAAACTTTATCAAGATGGTTTCTAATGATACAAATCTATTATTTAGAATAGAAAAAATTGAAAATAATAAAGCTAATATTGAGAGTGCAGGTTCATTAGAACTAAAAATGATATATTTAAATAGTTGGAAATATTCTATTGATAATAAATCTTATGATATGAGTGAAGAAATAAATTTTAATGATATTTTTAGAGGTGAATGGGATAGTGAATATAATTCATTAAAAATTAGTTTTTCACTTTTAAAAGAAGAAGTAAATTCTTTAAATTCATTAGAATATTCTTATACTGATAATATTGAAATTAATAATTACGGTAAATTAAAAACAATTTTTCAGGATATTCCACTTATACCTAAAACTAAAGAAGATGCAAAAGAATGGTTTATTTATCTCTTAAAAAATGAGATAGAGCAAAGGAATAGATATATTTCTCAAGATGAGTTAAAACAGCTTTGGAACAATCTTTTAGAGAGAAAACCAAAATTTAAAAAATTTAATTTAGAGTTTGATTATAGAAAAATTTTAAATGAATTTGGAAAAGAGTCTAAATACTATTGGCTTTTACAAGCAAGTAGTGATTTGTATCCATTTAGTAATAACCTAACTCCAAAAGAGAGGGTTATTATTGAAGATAAAAATTTTGAAAATCAATTTAATTTTGAAATAGAAAAAATAATCATTATTGATAGATATATTAATACAATTAGACATTTTGAAAAGCTAGAAGAAATTCTTAAAGTTTTTAATAGTCCTGAAATTTCAATTTTTACTACTAAAGAGTATAATAATAGAGAAAAAGAGGATATAGAGTTAATTATATCAAACAATAATATTACAAAAGTGATAAAAGATAAAAATGAACTTTCGCATTCACGATATTGGATATTTAATAATAAATATTTTTATAAAGTAGGGGAAAGTTTAGATGGTATAGATAATACAAGTTTTGATTTATATGATAAAGAGGATATAAAGAAAATAGATGAAATAGTTTTAGATATATTTCAGGAGGAGATAAACTAAATGAGTAAAATAGAAAAAATAAATTTAAATAAAACAATTGATTATTCAGACGAAAATATTGAATATTTTATTAAAAAAAATACTGAAAGTAAACTATTAGATTATCAAGAAATAGTAGATAAAATTAAAGGTGCTAAAAATAGTATAAAAATAGCTTCTATTTCAAATATTTCAAATGAGATACTAGATGCTTTACATAACAATTTAGAGATAAATATTTATATGATATTTAAATCTTTTGATAATTCAACAGAAACTCTTTCAAGGTTTGACAAAAGAAAACCTATTATAGCAAGAGAAGTTCAAGAGTTAGAAAACAGTTTTATTATTATAGATAATATCTCATATCTTTTTATAAATCCATTGTCTCAAAAAGAGAATATTTATATTTTAGTAGATGAAAAAGAGACACAAGATTTAGGTTTTATTTTTAACTACTACTTTTGGAATTGTGCTTCAATGGAAAAGTTGGTAGAGAATATTTCTAAACCTATGGAATCCCCTTTTCCTCCTTTTGGAAAAAGAGAGCTTAATTTTATAAATATCAGAAATTTAGAGAGTTGTAAAAGTTTATACATTCCAAGAGATAAAAAATATATTAATCAATTAGATATGAATGCTAATAAAAAATATTTCAGTGATGATTTAAAAAGACCTATTTTGATAAATAATGATAATTTTCAAATTGGTAATTTTGTATTAAATTTGAATTTTGAAATTAAAAATAGTTGGCTATTACAAAGTAATACACAAAGAGAGATAGATATTAGTTTAGATATTATTCCAAAAGTTGAAAATTGGGATAAGACTATAAATATTTTAGATTTTAAAGAGATAGAACTATCAGATATAAGAGCATCCACTATTGAAGAGATGGGAAATGTAAAACCTGATAGTTTTCCAAAAGAGAGTTATGTTAATTCAATAAAATTCTATTGGAATGTTCTTCCTCCAATTAAGCTACAAACTTCTAAAAAATCATCTTTATATGGTCAATTTGATAAATTAAAAAATGATTTAAATAGAGAATTAGATGTGCTTGAAATTACTCTTAATAACTTAAAAAAAGAGAGTAATTTATTATCTAAATGGTTTATGGGTACAACAAGACAAACAGATAGGAATCTAAAAAAAATTACAGAGTATAGAAATATCAATTTACACTTAATGAGTATTTTTGATTTAGAAAATTTCTTTAATAAGGAATTTAAGAATTTTTATAATGGAATTATTAAATCTGAAAAAGATTTTAAAGAGGATAAAAAAAGAAAAGAGGCTGAAGAGCAGTGGAATAGAAAGAAAGAGCAAAAAGAGAAATTTTTAGAAAAAAGACAGAGTGAGAAAAAAGATGATGAAACTCAATTATCTAATTTAAAGCTAAAAAGTGAAGAGAAGAAAATTTTACAAACTAAAATAGATAAATTTACAGATGAAATAAGAGATTTGGGAAAAGAGAAACAAGCAAATCAATTTAAATTAAATAATATCTCTAAAATAGAAAAAGAGATAGAATCTATACAAGATGAAATAGAAACTTTGAAAAAAAAGAAAGAGGAACTAAAAAATGAGCAGAAAGAATAGAAAGAGAAGAAGAAACAGTAATCAAAAGAACAACACAGAAGAAAGTTCTACAAATAGCAATTTAGAAAAAGAAATCTCTGAAAAAGAGTTAAAATTACAAGAACTTAGAAAAATAGATATTTCTCAAGAGATAAAATCAAGTTTATCTAAAAATATAGAGGTTTCCAAAGCAGATATTTCTGATAAAAAAGAGAAAAGTGAGAAATTAAGGGCTGAAAAATCTCAAATTTTAGATGAACCTAAACAACAGACAAAATTAACTCAAAATATATCTCGTTCAACTAAAGATATTGAGAGAGTTGAAAAAGAGATTGAAGATAGTTATACAAAATTTGAATATAAACCGAACAGAAGTGAATTATCAAACTTAAAAAGCTCAAAAACTCAGGAATATAGAATTCCTGATATTCCAAAATTTGCTTTACCAGAAATTGGAACTTTATTTGAAACAAAAGAGAATTATTTTTTAGAAATTGTTGATTATGATGATTTGCAAAAAGCAAATGAGTTGAAGCAAAGATATACAAATAAACAGTATAAAGTAGTTGTCGGAGGGAATTATGAGTAGAGTTATAAATATAAAAGGTAAGCTTTTTATTGAAAATAGAAAAATAGCAATAGAGGTTATCCAAAGGTGTCGTAATAGTATATATTTTGAGAATAATCAATTTCTATTTGAAAAATATGATGCTTATGATAATATTGATGAAGATGAAAAAATCAGACAAATGGAGGAAGTAGAACAAGAATATTTAAAAAAATATAATATTTATCTTAAAGTTCAGCAACAAAAAAAAGAGGAAATTGAAAGATTAAAGATAGAAGCACAAAAAAAAGCAATTAAGGAAGAGATAGATAGGCTAGAAAAGGAGGAGGAGAAAAGAAAGATTGCAGAAGAAAAAGAGAGACAAAGAATAAAAGAAGAAAAACAAATTTTAAGAGAAGAGAAAGCAGATTTGATAATTGCAAATGCTAAAAAGCAAGGCTACAAACTCAAGAAAGAGATAAGAGAAGATAATACGATAAAGTTAGTTTTGCAAAAAAGAGTTTATTAGTGTTGAATATCTACAATATTGAAACTTCAAACTATGTAAATGGTAATGATTGTAGATATGTATTGTGGCTTCAAGGGTGTGATTTGGGATGTGTAGGATGTTGGAATCAGCAAACTTGGAGTCTTGAAGAGAAAACAGTTAAAAGTGTAGATGAGGTATTTACTCAAATTAAAAGTTTAGAAAATAAAATAGATGGTATTACTTTTAGTGGTGGTGAACCATTTTTACAAGCTTTGGAGCTTTGTAAATTAGCAAAACTTATAAAAAAAAATACTAAATTGAGTTTACAAATATTTACTGGATTTGAGAAAAATGAGCTTGTAACAGAAGAGCAAAAAGAGTTATTAACATATACAGATATTTTAGTAGCTGGAAGATATAATAATACAAAAGAGAATAATAATCAAAAAGTTTATCTATTAAATGAAAAAATAGATATTTGGCAATTTAATAATAGCGATATTGAGATTGATATAGATGATAACTTAGATATGAAAATTACAGGTTATCCAACAAATGGATTTATTAACAAAATAAAGGAGATATAGGATGCAAGAGTTTAATGTAGTTATAGAGATAGATGAGAATGGTAATATAAAAGTAGAAACAAAAGGAATGAAAGGTGAAGTTTGTATAAATGAACTTGATGAAATTCTAAAAGGATTAGAGGGGAAACAGAAATATAAAAATAAACCTGAATTTTATGATAAAAATCTAAAACAAAAGCAAGTAGTTAAAAATAAAACAAAGTAAAAGAAAAGAATTCAAATACAAAGTATAAAATAATTGAAAAAATAACAAGTTCAGTATAGAATTAGCAAAATATTTATTAGTTGGCGATAAAAATTGGATGTTATTTAATTTCTAATTCTAAGTAATAAAGATACTAAAAATAGATGAATAAAAATTTATATTCAACCTATATTCAGTACCCTTTTTTTTTAAGTATTCATTGAATCAAACCCGTAACTAAAGGTCTCATCAAGCTCCCCAATCAACTTTTGCAATGCTGGAATTTCATTTGATTTATTGGCAATTTCTATATGAGCGATGATGAGCTTACTCTCTGCCAAAACCATCGACAATATCGAAACCGCACTTTTATCTTTGGTCGAACTTCCACGCAAAACTTTTCCATCAGCCCCAACAACTGCTTGATCAGGAATATCGATAAAAGTTCGTACCCAACAACTTTTTGATCTCTTTTTGCTTACCATTTGCATTAATCCACCTCGAAATATCCATAGAATTTTTGGCACCCATCAATATTGCAAGAACCGATAAATACATCACAACTGGAAGACTATGTTGCCTCGCCTGAGCCCTCGACTGCTCACTTATCTCTTCTTTAAATATCTCTAATAAATCTTTACCCACAATCAAACCTTTTTCTCATATTATACCATATTATTAACTATTGATTAGTATTGGAGCGGTAACTTCTCATTTTTTAAAAAAACAAAAAATATTATGAACTGATGTTACGATAAAGAAATATTATTTTTTTATTTTGCCTCAAAAGGTAAAT
>JAOZPA010000079.1 GCA_029932985.1 Campylobacterales bacterium | reverse complement strand
CAAATTTTATAAAAGGGTAGTCCTAAAAAGCAGGTGCTATTAATTTGTAAGCGGTGAGTTTACTCCTGCCATTTGTGGAACTGAATTCACCAAACTTAGCACCTACAATTTAGGACTACCTATAAAAGAAATATATATCTTAAATTTATTTTTTTAATTTGAATTAGTATTAGCAAAAGTTGCTGTATAATTATTATACTCATCAGAAATAATATTGATAACATAGTTTGAATTTCCCGCTTCATCAGAAGCATAAGGATCAACATCTTTTTTTGATATTTTATACAGCCAATTTCTCATTCCTGTTATACTAATTGCATATAATGCGGCATAATCACGCCCTTTTCCACATCCAGAATATGAAATCTGAGCAGAAACTGTTTCTCCTGGTTCTGCTGTAAGTGCTTTTGTATATGTTTTTCCAGGTCCCCATGTTTGTCCTTTATCATCCCAGGTAGCACTAATGCAATTGATAACAGCAATTTCTTTATATTTTGATTCATTTGTAAAATTGATAGTCTTTCCTCCTCTTTTAATACTAAAACCTTCTTTACATTCTATATTATCGTTCATTTTAAATTCCTTTATTCTTTTAAATCATATGTTAATTTATCTTGTATGGACAATCTAAACACCTCTTAGTCATGGGAGTGCAACCGACCCCCCCCCACACTAAAATAAAAACCCTAGCAATTTTAAAATTTGGTGCAGGGTTATCAGTTACACTCTAATCATTTAGATATTTTTATTCGTTCATAATACTCCTTTATATAATTATGAATTAGAAAAAAATGCTGTGTATTCATTATATTTATTTGAATGAATATTAATCGTATTATTTGAATTTACTGAATGCTTATCAGGTACAGCATATGGGTTATTATCTTTCATTTGATATATCCAATTTGTCATTCCCGTTACATTAACCATATATACTATGGCACAACTATTTCCTATTCCAAAACTTTTATATTGAATAGATTTAGAAATATGTTCACCTGACTTTACATGAAATTTTGCTATATGTGTTTTCCCAGCAACCCATACTTTTTGGCTATTATCCCAAATTGCACTAGTGAGATTTACAACAACAATCTCTTCATATTGTGAATGATTTGTAATATTGATAAATTTTTCTCCTTTTACATTATCTCTTATTTTAAGAGCAGCAACTACATCTTTTGAAGAAATTTTAAATCCAGTAGATAGTGCAGATATTAGTTTTGAACAAGATAAGGCATGTGTTGGTTTTGAATCAGAAGAAAAAATACTGTCAAAAAAATGAATTATATCATGAATTCCATAACCAATAGAGTGTAGAATAGATACTGCCTCTTCATCAGTCTTATGAAAAACTGTTTTTAATCCCTTAACAACATCTTTTTCTGCTGTTATAAGACCTTTTTTTACAGCATCTACCCAGCGTTCAGGATCTTTAATAAAATCGGCAAAAATATCTTTAGCATACTTTACAATATAATGTTCTATAGATAATAATAAATCACTTATTTTAGTTATATGAATATCTCCTGAATAGGGACCAAAACTTAATGTCTCACCATCAAACTCAAAGTTTCCTTTTATTGAGAAATCAATATCTGAATCACTAGTAGATATACTTAAACTTATATTACAAGAGGTATCTAAATTAATTGTTCCAAATATTCCTAAATCAATATTCAACTTTATACGATAAGAGAAATTCCCACTAAAATTATGATAATCATTTAAAACACATTTCATTTTTGATTCAATAATTTCCTTAAAATCCAATTCAAAACTAATCCCATCTTTTCCAATTGTAGCATCAATTTTTTCATTGACTAACCCAAATAAACTTATTTTAGCATTAAAAGTAAAATAAGGTGATGAAGATAAATTAAATTCTAAAATAGGTCCACCTGGTGAAACAAGCTGTTTAATTGTATATTTGGAGATCGTTTTACTATTAGTTTTACTTTTAAGACGTTTTCCACTAATTGGTGTACCTCCTAAAGGATTAGCCACTTGAATGTCTCCTATAGCTACTCCTTTGCTATTAAAAGCTTGTGTTACCCCTTTCCCATCTCCCGTTATTTTTAGGATAATTCCTAGATTAATTGGAGCAATTTCAGCAACACCAAATAAGCCAGTTATTTTACCATTTGATAAACTTCCAAGAACTTTATTAACATTAAACTCAAATTTACCATAATATTCAAAGTCAAGAATTTTCCACATAGCACTATAACCAATTCCCATTGGAGAAAGTGTCCCATCAGGCAGGGATATCGGTTCTTTTGCAAAATATAAAGAGTAGTCATGAAGTGATACGGGAAAAGGTATGTTTTCTTTTAAATTTGTAAATAGTTCAATAACTGTATTTAAGTCTATTTTATCTAAATAATAAGAGATATAAACAGGAACTGGAATTTCCTCAGGAAAATTACAAACCAAACCAAAGGTATTATTCTCTCTTGCAAATTTTGTACTTTTTTTCACCTTTTCTTTAGGTTCTGAACCAACATGAAAAATTCCTTCAATACCAAAATCAAAACCCATAGGATCAAAAAATACTCCCATTTCAATACCAAACTGATCTATATGTAGTCCTTTTAGAATAGGAGGAGAAGGAAAAGAAGAGTTGTCCCCTGTTATCATTACAGCCACATCTGCTTGTATATTATCAATTGTAATTGTCACTAATGCATCAATCTCTTTTCCAAATAAGGAAAATTTTAATTTTCCACTTATTTTAAATATATTAAATTTGAAGAGTGTATTTATGGAAATTGATACTGTAGGAGTTGAAAGAATAAGTGACGAATTACCTTTTCCAAAAAGTTTAATAGGTTTTGCTAATTGACAAGATAAATTAAAAACTCCTACACTTGTGGCAACAAAATCAAATAATAGATAGTTTTTGCCTAAAAGTGAATGAAGATGTTTCATCTTATTATTATTTTTTGCATTGGTAACCAAATCAATTCGAACTTTTATAGATAATTCCATAGAACTGCTAATCACAGAGACATGAGATATACTAATATCATTCCAATCAGATGGCCAAACTCCCCCTCCAAACTCTTTAAGCAAATTGCTAAGTAGAGTTATTTCTGTCTTTTTGTGTTTTATAGAAGAAATTGCTTTTTTATCTTCGAGTTTTGGTTTAGCAGGAACAAATACACCATTTTTTTCAATCATTTTTATCTGTCCAAAATAATTGTAAGTTCCTTTAGGAGGAAATCCTTCTAATTTATTACTAGTAATCGTTAATGTTCCTGAAAAGTAATTTACTTGAGCTGAACTATTTTTATCTTTCCCCAAAATTGCTTTGGTATTGAATTGAAGATTACCTATGGTATCTCCATCTCCTGTCCAAGCTAATGTACTCTTTTCATATGTAAAATTGGAAATTAGAGTCCAGCCAAGATGGATAGAACCGTCAAATTGTATTAGTAATGGTAGTTTAATTTGTTCCTTTAGTATTGCTGTACCATCTATAGTTTCTAAAGTTATATCACTATAATATCCTGTATATATGGATATATTATCTTTTTTATATAGGGCAAAAGCATTAATTATTTCATCAGGAGTACAATCAACTTTATGCTGTTTTAAAAAAACCTTAAGATTAGATATACTTTCAATTTTTTTTGCTATTATACCCTGAAAAGCTTTAAAAAGCTGACTATCATTCAATAGTTTTTTTATGAATTTATTAGCTATGTGCTGTTGCGTATTTGTCAATATTTTTCTCTGCTCATTTTGAACATAAAGTAAAGAAGAAAAATTTGCTGAACCATAAAACTTTTCATCAGTAAGCAAGTTCTTAATTGCACATTGTATGTACTTAAGTGCATTAATTTTGGCTTTTATAGTTTTAGCATTAGCTCGTTCTTTTATATATGTATCAATGGCTTCATTATATATTTTGAATAACTTAGCATCTGTTTTTAATTTTTTTATAAATAATTTTGTTTCAGCAATTGCTTCTAGCGAGAAAGATTCTATTTGATTTATTTTTGTATTCATATTTTTCCACTTTTAGATTTGGGCATCCTTCATATCCTTATAAAAAGAATAGTAGTGTTATCTATTTATGAAAGATACCTAGATTTTTAATTTGATAATCATAAAATTTATTTTACTTCATTACTTAGTAACTACACTTTAGACAAAATATAATTTAAAATTTTTAAACACTTTAAACACCTTGATTAAGGAGTTCTTGCTTTTTATTGCAAGACATTAAAATACCTTATTTTAGGGATTTAAAAAATTAAACTATAAAAATGTCTAAAGTGTAGACTCAGTAAGTGCTTGACTCAAATTAATGTCATATTGATATCCCTAGTAATTAGGTATCAGCACTTATAAAAATCATCTTGAGTTAAACTCAAAATAATAAATATTTATAAACCTCAAACTTTAAATTATCGAATACTTATGCAGTTCCGTGATGCGGAGCATTATTCACCAATAGGCACGTCAGGCACGTCTTTAGGTATATCACCATCTATCCCTTTTAATCTATCTCTTAACTCGTCTTTTTTTTCTTTTATCTCTTGTTCTTTTGCCTCTTTTGCCTCTTTTGCATCTTCTGCCTTTTTTTCAGCTTCCTCTTTTTCCTCTTTACTTTTATCCTTATTATTCTCAATTTCCTTTGCTGCCTCTTTTGCCTCCTCCTCATTCTTTTTCAAATCTTCTAATTCTTTATTTAAATCCTTCAATTCTTTTTGTGCCTTGCGATAATTCTCTAAATCTTCTTTCAGTATCCGATTTTTTTCTAAATCTAACTCACTTTTTGCATCAGCCATTGTTTTTTTTAGCTTTCCTTCTGCAGTTCCATATCGTTCCCATGCCCATTCAATAGCTTTCCATCCGCTCTCTCCGAAAGCTGTAGCAAGTTTTATAATCCCATCTATTAGAAGATACATTTCCACAAATTGAAAAACTTCTTGCTCAAACAGAACTTGGGCGTCATTAGACTTATCTCCTGTGTTTGAGGTGATAGTCTTTGGTGGATTACTACCAGGGAACACGTCCTTCTTTGTTAGCTTCCCTATCTTTCCAGAATAAGAATAAGTTCCTTTAGATATAGATTTGGGATATTTTATATCTTCTTCAATGGTTATTGTTCCTGAAAAACTATTTCCTTCTGGTTTAGATGAACTATCGCCTTTTTTACCTGTATTGGTACTTGAACTAAATAGTAATTCTCCTGAATATTTTGACTGTATGTTACTGGTTTTAAAAGTTAGGTTGTTATTTTTGTATGTCGGATTGCCAAGAGTCGTTAAACCTATATGAACTATTCCATTAGCTTGTACTAGTAATGCAAGACTTTTTCCATTAACTGCTTCTTTTCCATCATTATCAGTCAACTTTATATCTTTATCATAGAAGCCTACATACATTCCTACATTCATTGATCTGAGCTTAGCAAAAGCATCTGATAATTGTATAGGAGTACAATAAATTTTTCCCTTCTCCTCACCAGCATTAGTATTTATAAACTGTTGAAGTAGGTTTATATCTCCGTTCTTCTTGATATTCTGAGTAAGAGTATCCAACTTCTCAGTTAATTTAATACTACCCAAACATTTTTCAGCTAAAACCATAGCATTTACTTCTTGTTTATTTAGAAGTGTTTTATTTTTTTCATTTTTTTCATTTTGCTCATTTTGAACATATTTTATTGAATCCAAAGTTACTGAAGCCCAAATACTCTGACTCACGACCAGATTTGAGAGAAAAGCCTCCATCTCTTTAACAATAAGATCTTCATTTTTTGATGACTTAGCTTCTCTTAGCTGCTTATTCAGTTTTTTCATTTCTACATTATACTTCTTCTTAAGTGAAGCGTCTGTTTTTAAATCATTTAAAAACTTTTTTGTTGCTTTAATCGTTTGTGCGTCAGGGGTGGTTTTTATCTTCATAATTTTTCCTACTTTTTTAATTAGATATTATTGTCGTTAAGACAATTTCTTGTTTTGAGAGTTAATAAAATAATCTCAATTTATTGAAATTTAAAGCTGTAATTCAACCAAAATTCAAAACATTCTTTTCCTCTTTCTATTGAAATTTCTTATCAATACATTACTCAAAAGTAAGATATACTAAAATCCCAATTTAATAGTCTCTTATCTCAATAATCTCCTCTCTTTACTTTAGTAAATTTGGAATTGAATTAAAATTACTTAATAATATTTATTAAGCATATTCTCTCAACTCATTTTGAAAATCCATTAAAAATGAATTAAGGGGTCAGAGCAATTTTACAGAACAAAACTTAATTTAAACTAATTTTTAAATTTCCGTTCGTGTCCCGTAATCCTAAAACTCCAAACCTATAATCTCTTGTTATCTATTAAAAAAGAAAATATCTTTCACCTCTGAATACTAATATAACCCTAAAATCCATTTAGATTTATTCCTCCTAGTTACAGTTATTTTAAATAATTAACAGAAGTATATCAAAAAAATCTTGCTAAAATCTTTCCATAACTTAAAAGTTTATAAAATTTTTGTTTTTAGTTATTTTATTTTATCCCTTTTTAATTGATATAGGATTTTAAGTATTAAAGTGTATCGTTCAATCATTTAACCCTATTTATTAGATTCTTTATAGATATAAAATAGATACAAAAAGTTTCAACTCTTATTAAAAAATCTTCAAATGGTTTTATTTATAAGCTTTTTAATGGCTATTTAAATATAATGCTGATTATGAAATTAGAATATAAAAAAATATTAACTCAAGCAACAATTTTACTAGTAGAAGATGACATGATTATGCGGACTATCTATAAAGATTCTATTGCTCCTTATGTGGATTTTATTTATGAAGCATCTAATGGGAATGAAGCTTTGAAAATTTTCAAAAGGCATAAACCTCATCTTGTGATTACGGATATGAAGATGCCATTGATGGATGGATTATCGTTTTGTGTTAAGCTTAGAAAGATAGATAAAAATATTCCGATTATTGCAATTAGTGCATATCGTGAGTCCGATACATTGGTACAATTGATGCCCTTAAAGCTTGTTGATTATCTTGTCAAACCGATATATGTTGAGAAACTTATAGATTCATTGGAGAAAGCTGCTGAGGAGATTAAAGATAAAGGTTATCTACAAATGACTCTTTTTGGCAAAACAATATACTCTTATTCTAAAAAATCTCTCATAAAAAATAAAGACATAGTCCCCCTCACCGCTAATGAAATTTCATTTATAGAGCTTTTATTAGAAAATAAAAATAGAATTGTTACTATTTATGAGATTGAGAATAGGGTGTATGGGGATAAATTTGTAAGTAATAATGCGATAAATACACTAGCCTCAAAATTAAGAAAAAAAATGGGAGCTAATATTATAAAATCTATACCATCTCATGGTTATATATTAGATTACAGGAGGTAAAATTGGAAATTCCAAAGTTTAAAAATATAGATACACAATTAGCACTTAAATATTTAGGAGGGAATAAAAAATTATATTTAAAAGTCTTAAATCAATTTTATGATCAAAATAAAGATTTAAAACTAGAGAAGTTAAATCAAGAGGAGCTTCAAACAACTCTTCATTCATTAAAAGGAACTAGTGCCAATCTAGGGGCAACTAATTTGAGTTTAATCTCAAAAAAATTGGGAAAAGAGCTTGATAGAAAACTTTTTAAACAATTTTATAATGAATTAAATAAAGTATTAGAGGAATTAAAAACAGTAAAAATTGATAATAATTAAAATGAAAAAAACTTTTATAGTTACAAAATTATTATCTATATTTTTTATAAATATTTTATTAGTTTCAAATTTACTAAGCTATGATTTTAATTTGACTCAAGAGGAAAGGGATTATGTAAAAAATAATCCAATTATAAAGGTGGGGGTTGAGCAGTGGAAACCTGCTATTTATTCAAATAATGGCAAAGATATAGATGGAGTAACAGGTGATTTTTTAAAAGAGATTTTGAAACTTACTGGTTTTAAAATAAAAGTTATCAACGATAAGTGGTCTAATATTATATTTGCTTTGGAAAACAAAAGTATAGATATTATTCCTGCAACCTATTTTACGAAAGAGAGAGAGAAATTTGGTCTCTATGGCGATTCTTATTTTAAAATAAAAGATTTTATCTATATGAGACAGAATAATAATGAAATAGATTCATTAAAAGATTTAGAGGGCAAGATTTTAGCTATAACAAAAAATAATGGTCGTATTACGGAGATTAAAAAAAACTTTCCTAAAATAAAATTTGCATTTACAAAAGATTACAATGAAGCTATTAATTTATTGTTAAATAATAAAGCAGATGCGATATATGATAGTCAATTAACAATGGATACAATGCTTAGAGAAAATATGGTACTAGGCATAAAAGGAATTGCACAAACAACATTTAAAACTCCATCTTTACATATTTTTACACAAATTGATAAACCAATTTTACACTCTATTTTACAAAAAGGACTGAGAGCTATATCTAAACAAAAAAGGGATGAAATCAAGGTAAAATGGCTGGGTGCAAGTGCAGTTAATGAAGATATATTGAATTTAACTTTGGAGCAAAAGGAATATTTAGAAAATAAAAAAATTATAAAAATGTGTATAGATCCAAATTGGATGCCATTTGAAAAAATAGAAAATGGGAAACATATAGGAATATCAGCGGACTATATAGAGTTGTTTATTCAAAAAATAGGTATTTCAATAGCATTAATACCAACAAAAACTTGGGTGGAATCTTTAGAAAAAGCTAAAAATAGAGAGTGTGATATATTGGCTTTAGCTTCCAATACTTCAAAACGAAAAAAATATATGAATTTCACAAAACCTTATCTAACCTCTCCCATTGTTATTGCTACAAGAGCTGGTATCCCCTTTATAAACGATTTAAAGCAAATCATTGACAAAAAACTAGGAGTTACAAAAGGTTACTCTTTGCATAAAAAATTAAAAAAACAATATCCCTCTATCAATTTAATAGAAACAGATTCAATACAAGATGGTTTAAAAAAAGTTGAAAATGGCAAAATTTTTGCTTGTTTAGATGACTCTATTGCATTAAATTATGAGATACAAAAAAACTTTCTCGGAACTATAGCTATATCAGGAAAATTAGAAGATAAACATAAATTAACTCTTGCTACAAGAAACGATGAGCCACTACTAACTCAAATTTTTCAAAAAGCCATATTATCTATAGATAGTGCAACAAAACAGAAAATCTTGAATAACTGGATAGCACTTAAATATGAAAAAGAGATAGATTATGGATTAATTTGGAAAATTTTAATTGTTATCTCTATTGTTGGAATATTTATTATATATAGACAATGGTTATTAAAAAAACAAAATAAAAAACTTCAATATATAGTTGAGGAAAAAACAAAAGATTTAAAAGAGATAAATGAAAATTTAGAAAATAAAATAAAGAAAAGAACAAAAGCTTTAGAGATTGAAAAAGAGAAAGCCCAAGAAGCCACACAGATAAAAAGTGATTTTCTGGCAAATATGAGTCATGAAATTAGAACTCCAATGAATGGAATCATAGGAATGTCTCACTTAGCTCTAAAAACAACACTTAATAATAAACAAAAAAATTATATTCAAAAGATAGAAAGTAGTGCAAAAGGTTTACTCGGAATTATAAATGATATTTTAGATTTTTCTAAAATTGAAGCGGGAAAATTAACTATTGAAAAGATAAATTTTGATATGTCTAAAATAATATCCAATGTCATAAATCTTATGGAGTTCAATGCAACCGCAAAAAATCTCAAATTAATAGTGAATTATGATAAAAAACTAGATAAAAACTTTTATGGAGATAGTTTGAGAATATCACAAATTCTAATAAATCTTCTAGAAAATGCAATCAAATTTACAAACACTGGAGAGGTCTCTCTCAAGATAACTCAAACAGAAAAAAATATAGTTAGATTTGAAGTAAAAGATACAGGTATTGGTTTATCACAAAACCAAATAGATAACCTATTTCAATCATTTTCACAAGCAGATGCAACTACAACTCGTAAATATGGAGGTACTGGCTTAGGACTTTTTATCTCTAAAAAATTAGTTAATCTAATGCAAGGTAAAATATGGGTAAAAAGCAAGGTAGATATAGGAACTAACTTTATATTTGAAATAGAACTTCCCAAATCTCATATTGAAAATATTGAGCAATCTAATAATGAAATAAAGATGAAATCTTTAAAAGATAAAACTATTTTGGTTGTAGAAGACAATCTGATAAACCAAGAAATCATCTTAGGAATCCTAGAAGATAGTGGTATAATTATTGATATTGCCAACAATGGACAAGAAGCAATAGATATATTTAAAACCAATAAAAACAAATATCAACTAATTATAATGGATATTCAAATGCCTATTATGAATGGATATGAAGCTACCAAAAGGATAAGAGAGATAGATAAAAATATTCCCATAATAGCCTTGACCGCAAATGCCATGAAAGAGGATGCTATAAAAACTCTAAAAGCTGGAATGAATGAACATCTAAATAAACCAATAGATGTAGAAAATCTTTATAAAATTCTTCTAAAATATCTCCAAATTTGAGTGGGAAAAAGTCTAAAATCTGCCCCCTCACATTGTACCTAAAAAAATAGGTGTATAACTCATCCCAAAAAAATAGGGCTAATAAACTCTCTTATCTATAAAGAATATAAGATTATTGAATTTGTGGATATTTGGGGTTTAAGTCCCCAAACGGAAATTTTATTTTTTTGGGATTTAATTTGTATTTAATGTTATTTTGTGTAAAATTAGATTTTTAAAACTAAAAATTAATAAGATT
>JAOZPA010000203.1 GCA_029932985.1 Campylobacterales bacterium | reverse complement strand
ATTTTATATTCCCTTTTAGGGTTTGAAACATTGTTTGCATCTTTGTGCATTATAACTAACTCTTCGATTTTATATTCCCTTTTAGGGTTTGAAACTCAATCATCTCAAAGATATAATTGATAATCACAAATATTTTATATTCCCTTTTAGGGTTTGAAACGTCAATCTCAATTCATACACACTCATATCAATCCAATTTTATATTCCCTTTTAGGGTTTGAAACGCTTTTATATCTTTCATATATCCATCATATGCGACAATTTTATATTCCCTTTTAGGGTTTGAAACTTTTTGATGTTGGTTAAACAAGCTCCTCAACTGCTATTTTATATTCCCTTTTAGGGTTTGAAACTATACTAGTAGAAAAGAGTAAGAAGTCACAGGGCTATTTTATATTCCCTTTTAGGGTTTGAAACATGCCGTAGTCTTGAATGACTACCTGTTGTGGTTTATTTTATATTCCCTTTTAGGGTTTGAAACTGGATTGATTCAAAGTGTCGAGTTTTGAATTTGTGCATTTTATATTCCCTTTTAGGGTTTGAAACACAAATTCTCTTCTGTTTTGCAAGTCGATTAAATCATTTTATATTCCCTTTTAGGGTTTGAAACGGAGAAGATTTGAGAGGTTGGAGTTAATGGTGGTATTTTATATTCCCTTTTAGGGTTTGAAACAAATAAATCCGAATCGGTGAGAGATGAGTCCGAATCGATTTTATATTCCCTTTTAGGGTTTGAAACACATAAAAAAAAGATTAAAAGCACCACTAAGGGGGACTATTTTATATTCCCTTTTAGGGTTTGAAACTCCATTGAAAAAAAAGCGGTCGAAATCGCCATAGAAGAAAATGAAAATTAAGTTATTAGGCTTATAGGAGAGTGCAATGAGTAGTGGGAATATTTCAGCAAATATAGAATCCATCGTGAATAATTTAAATGAAATAACTTGGGAACAAGTGATTTTTGAGGCTATAACAAACTCTTTACAAGCAAATGCTAAAAATATAGAGGTAAGATTTACTCATTTAACTTTAGATTTGGAAAATATCCATAAATCTATTGAAAAACTTAATATTATAGATGATGGAGAAGGATTTCATGATAATAATACTAACTCTTTTAAAGAGTATGGTTCTCAATATAAAAAAAAGAAGTTAGATATTAGTGCAAAAGGAATTGGAAGATTTTTATATTTAAAATTATTTGAAAAAGTTAAGATTGAAAGTTTAGATAAAGAGATAAATTTTTCTATGAATCAAGATATAGATGTAAATATTCTTAATAAAAAAAAGTATGATAAAACAAATGTAACTTTTACTAAATCAAGATATAGATTTATTGTTAATTTTGATAAGCTTGAACAAAAAATAAGAGACCATTTTATTGCATATTTTAAATTACTGGGCAATAATGAAGTGATTATTAATTTATATGAAAATGATAAAATAAAAACAATAATTAAAAGTAGCGAAATTCCAAAATTTAAAACTAAAAGCTTTTCAATAAAGAATCATAATTTTATATTAGATTATGTTTTTAATAATGAAGATATAACTTTTAGTGAAGGATATTATTGTGCAGGTGATAGAGTTGTCGTTAAAAATTCAAATTTAGATACAAAGAAAAAATTAAAAGCATTTAGAAATATAAAAATATTATATCTTTTATCATCATCTTATTTAGATGAAAATGTAGATAGCACAAGAGCTAATTTTACAATATATCCTGTTCGTATTGCTCAACAAAATATATTTCAAAATACATCTTGGAAAGATATTCAGATAGAGTTAAAAAAGCAGATAAAAATAATTGCAAAAGAAAATGAGATAGATATTGAAAAAATTGCAAAAGATAATTTAGATGAATCAATAATTAAAGCTCCCTATTTAGCTTATTATCTACAAGAAAATGAAGATTCTTATAGTGTAGAAACATTAATCGATAATGCAAAAATAAAATTAGAGGAAGATAAAAAATTTCTTCGATATGAACCTGATGAGGTTCAAAATTATCAAGCCTTGCTTTCTATTATTACCCAAGCAGAATTATCCGAGTATATTTATGATAGACAAAAAACAATTGATAGATTAAGAGAATTCACAAATGATAATAGATTGGAAAAAGAGATACACAATCTATTTATGAAACAAAATACTTCTGATGATAAGCAAAATTATAAAACTAATAAATTATGGCTTTTTGATGATAGATTTATGACTTATGATAAAATTTTTAGTGAAGCACAACTAAATAAAATCTTTCCAAAATTAATAAAAAATACTAAACGACCAGATATTCTAAGTCTAAGTGTCGTTTCAAATACATATACAAAAGAAGATATAACAGATATTGTCATCATTGAATTAAAAAGACCAAGTGAAAATATAGACCCATCGGGAGCTGAAACACAACTCTTAAGATATTCAAGATACATTAATGATTTAAAAGATAATAACAAAATAAGAATTTGGAGTTATGCCTTTTTAAAATTCAATGAAGAAACAGAATTTGACCTTGATAATAAATCATACAATAAAATTCCAGTACAGGGTCAATATCCTATTTATTATAAATATTATGAAAAACCAAATACTATAATAAATTTTTTAGATTATCATTCAATGGCAGATGATGCAAACAATAGAAATAAAACATTTATGAAAATATTGAGTGGAGATGCTATTAAGGAATAGAAAATTAATTTTTGTTTGGGGACTCAAACCCCAAATAATTAACGAAAGATGATGGTTTTTATTATTAGATGAAATTTATACTTAAAATACTAAAAGATTTTCCTGCATATCTTTGGA
>JAOZPA010000202.1 GCA_029932985.1 Campylobacterales bacterium | reverse complement strand
TGAAAGATATATGATAGAATTTTTGAGATTTAGTTATCTATAATTAAATTTTCAATATAATCAAAAAAATAAATTTTAATAAAAGGCGATAGATGAAAAAAGAGGTTAAAAAAGTAGTTTTAGCTTATAGTGGTGGGCTTGATACGAGTGTGATTTTGAAATGGCTTCAAGATGAGTATAATGCGGAAGTTGTGACTTTTACAGCGGATATTGGGCAGGGTGAAGAGGTTGAACCAGCTCGGGCGAAAGCTTTGGAGTTTGGGATAAAGCCTGAGAATATTTTTATTGATGATTTGACAGAGGAGTTTGTCAAAGATTTTGTGTTTCCTATGTTTCGGGCAAATGCGATTTATGAGGGTGAGTATCTTTTGGGGACTTCGATTGCTCGTCCGCTAATTGCAAAGCGACAGGCGGAGATTGCTAAAATGGTTGGGGCTGATGCGGTAAGCCATGGGGCGACTGGAAAAGGAAATGACCAAGTGAGGTTTGAGATGGCATATTTGGGGATAAATCCAGATTTGACAATAATTGCTCCATGGAGGGAGTGGGATTTGAATAGTCGTGAGAGTTTGCTGAAATATGCAAGTGAGCATGGGATTGCTATTGATAATTATGGTAAGAAATCTCCCTACTCAATGGATGCAAATCTGCTTCATATCTCTTATGAGGGTGGGATTTTGGAAGACCCAAATGCAGAGCCTGAGGAGTCGATGTGGCGATGGTCAAATTCGCCTGAAAATGCTCCTGACAAGTCGGAATATATTGAGATTGAGTATAAAACTGGCGACCCAATAAAATTAAATGGTAAAGAGTTGAGTCCTGCATTAATGTTGGAGGAGTTAAATAAACTTGGGAATCTGCACGGAATTGGTAGAGCGGATATTGTGGAAAATAGATTTGTGGGAATGAAAAGCAGGGGATGTTATGAAACTCCAGGGGGGACGATTATGCTAAAAGCCCACCGAGCGATTGAGTCGATTACACTTGATAGGGAGGAGTTGCATTTAAAAGATGAGCTTATGCCTCGATATTCAAAACTTATCTATAATGGTTTTTGGTTTGCCCCTGAGCGAGAGATGATTCAAGCGGCGATTGATAGAACTCAACGAAATGTAAATGGTGTGGTGAGATTGAAACTTTATAAGGGTAATATTATGGTGGTGGGGCGAAAATCACCAAATTCACTTTTTAATGCTGCATATTCAACTTTTGAAGAGGATGAGGTTTATAACCAAAAAGATGCGGAGGGATTTATAAAATTAAATGCTTTGCGATTTATTATTGAAAATAAAAGTAGAAATTTGTAATTTTTGATTAAATTTTTTATCTCCTTTATATCTATTTTTATATTTTTGTAATATAATATAATTTTTGAAAAGGGGATAATTATGAAATCTATAATTATGGGTCTAATATGTTTGATGTTGCCACTAAGTGGATTTTCGGCTGAAAAGTTAAAAGTTTATGCTAATGATATTACCACGGATTCTTTTGTCATTGATATGATTAATGGTTTTCAAAGGAGCTATGGGGTTTTTACAGTTTTTGATAGGAAATCAGCTATTGATGATGTGATTGGTTCTCTCGTTAAGGGGCAAAATAATGTGGGAATTGGTGATAGAATCGCTTTTCGTAATAATGTAGAAGATGGAACTTGGTCGATGCAGGTAGCGTGGAGTGCTTTGGTTTTTATCGTCAATGAAGATAATCCTATCAAAAATATCTCTACTGCACAAGCAAAAAAGATTCTTACAGGTCAAATTAGAAATTGGAAATATTTAGGTGGTGAAGATGTACCTATAACTCTTTATTTGAGAAAAGGTGTAGAATCTGGTATTGGTTTTAGTTCACGGGCTTTGCTATTTGGCAAAATTAAACAAAAATTTTATCACAAAGCTTTCAAAAAAAATAGCTCTATACAGATACGAAAAGCTGTAAAAAAAGATAGATACTCCTTTGCCATCGATGACCTCGCTTTAGCTAGAGAATACAAAGGGATTAAAGTTTTGAAACTAGATGGGACAAGAGCAACTTCTCGAACTATTTTAAATAAAAAATACAAATTAGCACGACAATTTTACATCTATACCCGAGGGCGACCCTATGGTACTGTGATTAAATTTATCACTTATGCTAGAAGCCACGAAGGGCAAGAACTGATTCAACGAATGGGACTTGTGGGTTTTAAATATAGAAATGGCAGAAAACATTTTAATCAACTTTTAGATATGGTCTTAGAGCAATAAAAGTTTGAAAATGTGAAAATGGGGAGATGAAAATTTCCCTATTTTAGTTATATTATAAAATTAAGGCTAAAGATATGACAACAGCACAGATAGAAAATAATATTAAAAATTTAATAGATAGTTTTTCAAGCGAAACTTTTATATTTGAGTTACTTTTGGCTTATGGTCAACCAAAGGCTACTATTGCACGATTAAAAAAAGGTGATTTGAATCAGCTTGAAAATAAAGGTGAAATTACCCTACGAAAAAAGTTATTTTTTAAAGAGGTTGATAGTGATTTGCACAAAACTATTGACACCTTGATAATTTATCATACTACTCAAAAACAAAAGCCTAGATTTATTATAATTACTGATTATAAAACACTACTTGCTTACGATACAAAAACTACAATTAATTTAGATATTAAATTTAAAGATTTAGTGGAACATTATGATTTTTTTTTACCATGGGCAGGAATGGAAAAATCACAAATAATCAATGAAAATCCAGCAGATGTAAAAGCTTCAAATCAGTTAGCTAAACTTTATGATGAGATACTCAAAAATAATCCAACCTCTACACACTCCGAGGTTC
>JAOZPA010000078.1:9274-10887 GCA_029932985.1 Campylobacterales bacterium | reverse complement strand
GCCAAAAGAGCTTATAAAGATGAAAAAGCAAATGGCAAATTTATTATAGCATTGGAAGCAGATTCAAGATATTATCATCAAAGTGGTTATCTTTTTGATAATAGTAATGCAGAATCTTTTGAAATTAAAAATTACCCTCATGCTTCTTTTTCATTAAAAGGAGGTTATGCTTCTCCTACATTTGGTGATTTAACTGTGGGTTATAGTTATTCATTTCTCAAAGATGAAATATTAAATAAAGATTCTAGATTTTCAAAATATGGCTTTATTGCAGATGGTTCAACAAAGATTATATATCTCAAAGATTTTGGTAAAAATCATAAACAAGGATTTTATTTTGAAGGTAAGAATATTGGCTATAGTCAAAAAATTAATTTAAAAAATAAAAATCTTTCATATGAAAATAAGATACTGACTGATAAAGAATATTTTTTTAATGAGTATAATTTAGATTTAAGATTAGGTTTATATGGTTATCATTTAGGTAATAGCTTTAGTAATAGAAAAATAAAATTGATAGGAGGTATAAGTTATCATAATAGTGAAAGTTTGTTTGTTAATGAAGATAGAACTAATCTAAGTTTAACTAATTCAAACTCTTATGGATTTTTTATTGGTTCTCAATATAAAAATGATAAAGTAAAATTATTTGAGCTATATGAATCTAGCTGGATAATAGATTCAAGTTATGGTAAATATACAGGAGAAATTGATTTACTAGACAGAGAATTTATTCAAAGTAAATTTAATTATAGTGCTAAATTTAAATTAGCAAAAGATTTTTACATAGGAATAGATAGTGGTGCTGAAAGTATAGGTGAACCTCATACTTATAGCAAAATTTTAGTTTCTTCCATAGGATTGTTCTCAGGTTGGATGGTTTATGATTCTATTTTTCCAACTTTTAGTGGAGAAACTACTATAGGAATTCCTACAAATGGATTAAGTGCATTATGGACAACTATATCTACTCCATTAATGGCATATTATTTATCAAAAAAAGTATCAAAAGAAGATGAAAATGGCGACAATGAAGACAAAATTTATAGCAATAACATATATTATGGAATAAATTTTACATATAAGTTTGAATTATAAACATATTTTAATATAAAAAAGTTTAAATTTCAGCGGTGAGGGGACTTTGGGCTTAGTTAGCCTTTTTTTGCCACGAGTACACCGCCCAATATAATTAAGCAAATTCCAAAGATTGTGAGCATTTGGGGAAAATCATCGCCGAGTGCCACCCCTACCATTATTGAAAAGATGATATTCATATAACTAGCTGCTGCGACTAATCCTGCTTTTGTGGCTAAGTAGGCTTTAGTCATATAAAATTGTGCTAGTGTTGCGAAAATTCCCAAAAATAGGATATAGACCCAATCTATTCCACTTGGCATTTGAAAGTCGCCCAACATAAAATCGATGGCAGGGTGGTGAAAAAAATCTGAGACAACCATCAAGAGGACAGGACCTAATGAGCCGATGAACATAAATGAAAAAACTATCGCTCTGGTGTCGTAATATTTTCGTAACTCCCTAATGGAAGTGTAGGCTAGTGCTGCTCCAATGGCACTAAAAACCCCTAATATATCGGTTTTTTCTATCTCTAA
>JAOZPA010000078.1:0-9174 GCA_029932985.1 Campylobacterales bacterium | reverse complement strand
ATAAAGATTACTCCAAAAATATTTCTAAAAAATACAACTTCCACAGAGCTAAAATCTTCACTTAAAATCTTTGCAAATGCCCCCATCACCGCAAAACAAAAAGCGGCAAAGAGCATATACAACACCCCTCTATCAATTTTATTTAACATTTTAAGCCATTTTTGATTTGTCTATTAAAAATATTACCAATATCATATATTGTTTCACCAAGCACTAAATATATATGATAGTTATTTTTTTTCTCTTTAGCTACTCTAATTTCATTAGTAGTCATATAAAAATGAAAATTTTGGAAATTCTTCACTTCTACAAAATGTTTAATACCTTGATTATCAATATACTCAAAATCGTAACCTAATCTATCATCACCATTTACATAACCTGAAACTTGCTTATAGTGAGGAAATTTTTCTTTCACCATATTTTCTGCTTCTTTTCCAGCTTTTTTTTTAAAGTTTTCTTGTTCTTTTTGAGAAAAAGTTGAATAATCACCTTTTTGATAGCCTGTTTTTGAAAAATTATTATCTCTAAAAAAACTATTTTGTTCAAATTTTTTTTCTATCTCTTTTTGTGAAATTTTAGGTAAAATATTATTCTCTTTAATATATTGAAGAGTTAAAAGTTTTTTTGCTTCTTCTAAAACATTTGAGCCATACTCTTTTTCTATAATTTTATCAAGATGTTCAAAATCTGCATATCTAAAAATATTTGTAAAATTTTTATTTTCTTCAAAAATGGTTAAAAGAATATTTTCAATACTATTAGTTAATGTTTCATTCTTGGGTGAATCATCATTGAATTTGTCTGCTTTGATATAAAAACTATTTTCAAAAAACACCATTTCAAAATCTTCAATTTCAATTTTTTCATTATTTACAATACAGTCAAAATTACCTAATTTTATATGTAAGTTTTTTAATTTTTGAGCTAAATTTTTTATCTCTTTACTATCAGTATCAAAAGTACCAAAAGCTAGAAAATATGGTTTTAATTGCTTAAAATAAGTATAAAATTCTAAACTATCTATCTTTTCAAAATTTTCAATTTTATAATCAAATATAGGGAATTTTTTAACTCCAAAAGTATTTATTATTTTATCTATATTATTCAGATTTATAGGTAAATCAATTAAAGCATATTGATTTTGAATATATTTAGGTTGTTCACTATTATCCAAATAGAATATAGACTTATTATCTTGATAATCTTTATTTTTTGTAAATAATTGAAAGTGTTCATATTTAAAAGTTAAATTTTTATTTAAAATTTCTTTATATATCTGTGGAGCAAATTCACCTTTTGTATCAATTTGAAATAAGTTTTGAAGTATAAATAAACTATTTTTTTCATCAAAATCTGATTTAATACCAAATTGTTCTAGTAGTATTCTAGTCGTATTATTTTTATATTCAAGAGGTGGATTAATTAAAGATATACCATAATTTTCTAAAATCCAATACTGATATTTATGAAAAGATTTTTGTAAATATTTTAATGCACCTATATTTTTTAAAAAATTATCTTTTTCAAGAAGCAATATTAATTTATTAAATTCTAATTTTGAAATATTTGATAATTTATATACTTGTTTTAAATAATTTTCTTCTATATATTTAATATATCTATTTACTCCAAGCCAAACTAAAAAATCTTCAACTTTATTTTTATCAAAAATATCTAATCCTAAATCTTTAAATTCTGCTATTAATTCATTTTTATCATAAAAAGGTGTTTCATCTTTTTTAAGAAAAAGATTTGTGGTATATATATGATTTTCATATCTATTTGGTAGCTTTACAATAATTTTTAGAGATTTATTATCATTAAATTTTTTTCCAATAGAATCTTTTTCATTTTTCCAAATCTCAAAAATATCTCTATAATTTGGATTATTATTTTTAAGTAAACTTTTAATTATTCTTTTAGGATTAGCTTTTTCAACTCCAAGCCATTCTAAAAAATCTTTATCTAATTTTAAACTAGTATTAATTAAATTATTTGGAATATGCTTTTTTGCAATCTCTGTTTCTTGATAAAGTTCTGAATTTTTTCTAATTTGATTTTGATTATTTAATAAAAATAAAATTTGCTTTCTATCTCTTTTCTGATTTTTATATTTTTTAGATAAAAGCATGATTATCTCTTTTCTATCTTCAACTGATATATTATTCTCTTTAGATAAAAGTTCTAAAAATCTTTCAACTAATTTTTTATTTGTGGGTTCAGATACTCCTAACCATTTTAAAAAATCTTCACTAACTTCAAAATCAAATTTAGCTATAATTTTTTCAGATTTACAAAATTTAGAATTTTCATTATCTAAATAAAGAGTTTTGACATCTTTATAGTTTCCATCTTTTGCTTGAAGTTTAAATTCTAAATCTGGTTTTATTTCTCCTTTGTAAATTTTTATAAGGTCTTTTAATTTATCAATTTCAGATATTTTACTCTCAAAAATAGCTTTTATAATCTTATTTTTTGTTGCCTCTTTAACACCTAGCCATTTTAAAAACTTATCACTATTTTTGGATTGTATTAAACCTAAATATGAATAATCAAAAATTAATTCATCATTATCAAAGTATTTTTTTGTTAATTCTGTTCTTAAAAATAATTTATTAGATAACTTTCCATAGATATAAATATTATTTATATCTGGGGTAAAATGAATTTCATTATTTTCTCTTGATTTATATAAA
This sequence comes from Campylobacterales bacterium, assembly GCA_029932985.1. Taxonomy (GTDB): domain Bacteria; phylum Campylobacterota; class Campylobacteria; order Campylobacterales; family JAOZPA01; genus JAOZPA01. The sequence goes on along the minus strand of JAOZPA010000078.1, from coordinate 6,475 downwards.
AATTTAAGAATAGGTTTGATTTTACTTTTATTTAAATCTCTTTTTCTCAATAATTTAATTTTTTCAGTAGCAATATTTTCAGGATTAAACTCTTTTATTTTGAGCCACTCTAAAAATTTTTTAATCTCTTCATTTTGATATTGTGTTAAACCCAAAACACTTTTTGGAGCTATTATATTATTTTTTTCGCAATTATCATTATATGGGAAAAGCTTTGATACATCCTCAATAAGACCATTTCCATCAAAAGCAAAAATTTTTTCAATAGTTCTAATTCTTTCATCATCAAAATTATTTTTTAATATAAAAAGGGATTGTAAAGATTTTTTAATATTCTGTTTTCTATTATTTTCAGCAATAACTTTATTCAAAATTTCTTTAGCATTAAATTTTTTTCCACCAAGCCAAAATAGAAAATTATCTAAATCTTGAAAATCAGCTATTTCCAATTTCTCATAATTATTAATAATACTTTGTATTTCACAAATTTCTAAAATTCTTTCATCTCTTAAGTATTTTCCAGATATTTCAGAAATAGATTCTGAAATTCTATTTGGTTTTTTTATATCTGCAATAAATATATTATAAAGTGCTTTTAATTTTATTTGAATAGTTTGAGAAGAGGTTATAACTAAATTTATCAAATCTTTTTCTAAATCAAAATTTCTAACATTTGCAATTTTTTGAAGTTTAGATTTATTTTGTTGTCTTTGTAAGGCAGGATAAATATAGTTTATCTGAATAAATTCTGGAATATTTAAACTCTGAAAAATATCATCATAAAAAAATAGTTCCTCTTTTAGTTTTTTATCTTGATTGATTAAAAGGGGTAACTTTTTGGAGATTAAATCTGGTTTATCATATTTTAGTAAAAAAATTTGATTTATAAATTTAACTCTCTCTTCAATTGAAATTATTTTTTTACTAATTTGAATTAAAGGAGTAATTAAATCTTTGTGTATTCTTGAGTATTTCTCTTTATAACTATTTCTTTTGATAATATTGCCTAAAATTTCAGAATGATTTTCCATAAAATCTGAAAATTTATTATTATAAAAATATACACATTTAAAATTTCTATATGTATTATCAATACAAGGATAAATCTCTGCTGTTTCTTTCCATTCTTCTATTATTTTATAAAATCCAAACTCTTCTAATATTTCATTTTTGTGTTCATCTTTAACTTTTAAAAATTCATAAGCTTTCCAATTAGATACTTTATTTTTTAATTTTTTAGCATTTAAAATAAGAAAATGAGCAATTTCCTCAACTATAAACTTATTTCTCTTGAGTTTACTAATTTGATTCCTCGAAGAGTCTAATTCTAAAGTAGCATGAATTAAAACAGGAAATTTTATTTTTATTTTGGTTGGAAAATAAGAAAATAAATGATAATTTACATTTTCATTATTTGGAGGAAAAGCAATTTTAATTTGATAATGGTCATCACTATTTTTTTTCTTTTGGAATTCTTGTGGTAATTTCTTTTTTAAAGTCTCAATTTTCCATTTTTTTTTCCTATAAATAGTTTTTTTATTATCAATATAAATTATTATTTCTTTTAAATTATTTATAAAAAATAATAACTCTTCTGAGATTTTATCTAATTGTTCTAAAATCTCTTGTTCGGACTCTTTTGTGTAATGAACTGCTATATATGTTATATATTTATCTGAAAAAATAATATTATTTATCCACTCTCTTGAATTATGTAAATCAATCCATTCAGGAGCAGATAATATTGCTCGTTCTCCATCAGATTGTAATCTATCTCTATTCTTTTCAGAAAATTCAATACTTAAATTTTTACTTTTAACATAAATCTCTCCTGCCCAATTCAGCAAAGAACGGAAACCTAAACCTTTATTCCCTATAAAATTTATTTTATTTCTTTTAGAACTTACATTAGGCATCATTAAAGATTCTAATCCTTCAGAACTAAATGGTATTTTATTATTTGCAATTAAAATAATTTTATTTTTTGTATCTAATTTAATTAATGCCTCTTCTGATTCCTGATCATCTATATTTTGTAGCATTTCTAAAAATTGTCTACCATTATATTCTTCTAGTGTTTTATCTTCTTTTTCAAGGTCAGATATTTTTCTTTTATTATTTTCACTATTTAGATATTCTTTAAATTCTTCAAATATTTTTCTCAATTATAATTACTCCTAGATATAGATTTTTATTTCAAATTGATTTTGTAAAAATTTTATATTTTTTACTGTTATTATTTTTTAAATTCAGTGATAAATTTCGCCATCTCCAAAAGTCGGTTTGAGTAACCCCATTCATTATCATACCATGCCATAATTTTCACCAAATCGCCATCTATCACTTGAGTCAAATCACTAGCCACAATTGCACTATGAGAGTTTGCTATCATATCGCTTGAAACCAACATATTATCATCAATTTCCAAAATCCCCTTCAGCTCATTTTGAGCATATTTGGTTAAAACTTGATTTATCTCCTGCGTCGTTGAATTTTTTTTGATGACCACATTGAAATCCACCATCGAAACATTTGGAGTTGGCACTCGCACACTCTGCCCATGTAAAATTCCGTCGAGTTGTGGCATTATGAGTTTCATCGCTTTCGCCGCTCCCGTGGTGGTGGGTATCATATTTATCCCAGCCGCCCGTGCTTTTCGTTTATCTCGTCGGTGGTTTTCATCTAGCAAATTTTGGTCATTGGTGTAGGAGTGAATTGTGGTGATTACCCCTTTTTTGATGCCCCAAACATCATCAACTATTTTAGCAATTGAACCTAAACAGTTTGTGGTACAACTTCCATTTGAGATTATTTTTTCGCCCTCGTACAAGTGGGCATTGACACCCAAAACAAAAGTGGGAGTATCATCCATAGCAGGAGCGGAGTAGATAACTTTTTTTACCCCATTTTTAAGATGAGGTGATGATAATTTTTTGGTCAAATGAACACCCGTAGCCTCAATTACTATTTCAGCCCCAAAATCTCCAAAATTTAGATTTTCAATTTTTTCTTCATTAAAAAGTTTTATTTTTTTATCATCTATTTTTAAAAAATCTTCAACTATCTCTACATTTTTATCTAGTGTGCGAAAAACTGAATCATATTTCAAAATATAATCTGCCATTTTAATATTTGATGAATTTGCATCATTTATAGCCACAATCTCTACATCATTTTTTTCCAAAGCAACTCGAACAATAGCTCGTCCGATTCTGCCAAAACCATTTATTGCAATTTTAAGAGCCAAAAGATTCCTTTTTTATAATTTATCTATTTGATATGGTATTTTTGCGGGGTCATAAACCAAATTATTCTACTATTTTCCCAATTTTTGAAAAACAGATTAAATCTTCTGTTGTTTTTATATCTTTTGGTAAATTTTTTAGTGAAACTTTAAAAACTTCTATCGTGTTTAAAACATCTGCATAAGCTCGGTGGTGAACTTTTACTTTTAAGTTTAGATGCTCTTGTAGATATTTTAAGCCATATTTTTTTGCTTTAAAGGTTCGTTTTGCCAAATCTATAGTGCAAAGTTTTCTATTTAATAAAACTCCATAGCCGATTTTGTAGAGTGAGCAGGAGATGAAATTGTAATCAAATTTGACACTATGGGCGACAAAAGTCGAGTCCCCTAAAAATGTTTTGAAGGCTTCCATTACCACTTTTAAGGGTGGGGCATTTCGGACATCTTCCATAGCGATTGAGGTTAATCTTTGTATGGTTTCAGGGATAAAATCTGCTTTGACAAAACTCTCAAATTTATCTATAATTTCACCATTTTGGAATTTTACTCCAGCGATTTCGATAATTTGTGAATTTGTAGGTTTTGAACCATTTGTTTCAATATCGATTATGCAAAATGTTTCATCTTCAAGTTTTCTAAATTTAGTTTGGAGCAATAGGCAACCATTTTTTTCAAAAATAGGCAACCCAAAACTTTTTAACATCTCATATTTTATATCATCATCTAGAAAACTAAATTCATCCAATTTATCAAGCATCTCAAAAAATTTCTTTTGTGAGAATCTTTTTTTTGCAAGTTTATCTATCACAACATCTAAGCTACGCATTTTTTGCCTCTTTTATAAAGTTTTGCATCTTTTGATATGATTTTTTGCCTTTAGATTCTTCCACACCACTACTTACATCAACTCCATAAAAATTAAAATTTTTAATTTCAATTAAATTTTGACTATCTAATCCACCTGCCAATATAATTTTTGAGCAATCGATATTTTTAAACCAATCTAAATTAACTCTTTTCCCCATTCCACCATAAGCTTCCACAAAAGCATCAATTATTCGTATCTCATCACTATCTTTGAGCAAATCTTCTAATTTTTTTACCCGAATAACTTTAATATATTTTATTTTTAGCTCTTTATAAAATTTTTCATCTGCCTCAAAATGAATCTGAGCTAGTGAAATTTTATTTTCTAAGCAAACTTGATTTACAAATTCACTACTACAATTTACAAATAACCCCACTCGCTCCACAAAAGGTGGTAATTTATCTATAATTTTTTTGGCCTCACTCGGTTTTATAAATCTCGGTGAGGGGTCATAAAACACAAACCCCAAAGCATCCGCCCCTAAATTCACCGCATCCATCGCATCTTGTAGGTTTGTAATCCCACAAATTTTAATTTTCATTTTCTTTCCTATTAAAAACTACACTTTTAAACTTTGTATCGCTTTTTGATAATTTTGCGAATTAAACACATAACTTCCAGCCACCACAATATCGACTCCTGCATCTTTTAGGTCACGAATATTTTGGTCATTGACCCCTCCATCGACTTCGATAAGACACTTTGAACCAGATTTTTTTATCATTTTCTTAAGAATCTTAGCTTTTTTTATTACCGATGAGATAAATTTTTGTCCCCCAAAGCCAGGATTTACACTCATCAAAAGTATCATATCTAAATCATTTAGCAAAAATTCAATATCTCGTGGGTGAGTATGAGGGTTCAAAACAATTGCTGGTTTTATGCCATAACTTCTGATTTTTTGAATCAGTCGATGAGGGTGTTTCTCCTCTTCAATATGAAAAGAGATAAATTTAGGCTTAAGCGGAGCAAATAAATCCACAAAAAAACTATTATTTTCAACCATCAAATGAATATCAAGTGGTTTAGTCGCAATTTTTGCCACCGCACTTACTACAACTGGCCCAATTGTGAGGTTCGGCACGAAATGCCCATCCATCACATCGACATGCACAAAATCACATCCACCATCACAAATCGCCTCTATATCGTCATTCAATTTCCCAAAATCCGCTGATAAAATACTCGGTGCTACTAACATCCATCTCCTTTTTTATTTGAATATATTTTCTCTATGATATTTTAAATATTTTTCTCTTCCATCAATTGGTAACATTGAATAAACTTTTTCTGATATACCCAATTTGGAATAAGTCATTTTTGATAAAAAAGCAGAAAGTTTAGCTTTTTTATTGTCTTCAAATTTATTTGATTTTGACCAAGGTTTAATATGACTTGCTATTAGAATTTTATCCTCTGATTTTACATAAATTCTAGGTTTGGTTATTTGAGCTTGTTCTGTAATCTCAAATTCAATTAAAGATGGTAGTGCATTAATTTTATCTTTTCTTATTTGCCATAAAGTAGGAAATAAGTTTTTATTAATGTATGGTTGTTCTGGATTTAAATACTCAACTTTTGTTTCATCCAAATATTTTATTAAGTCACTTTTTAACAAAAAACATTTAATAGTAAATCTATCATTACCAAAAAAATTTCTTAATTTAACATTCTCTTGTCCTACATATAATTTTGCTTCACCACTACCAGTTCCAATTTTATTTTGTCTAATAACATAAGAATCAGCAATTGTAATCTTTTCTTTAGTATCTAAAACTTTAAAATTTTTATTTAAAAGTTTAATTCTCATAATTTTCTCCAAACTTTGTTATATCCATCTCTTTTAAAATAGCAATCAATATATCAACCACAATACTATTTCCTGCTTGTCTATACATTTGTGTATCACTTACAATTTGCTTAAAATCATCTCCAAACCCCATCAATCGTAAACACTCTTTGGGAGTTAATTTTCTAATTCTTCCTTTATTATGTGTAACATAATTATCAACTCCAGCTCTGTGCATTTTGTGCATACTTTGAAGTAATGGTCTTGCTATATTTAAATCAGTCTTTATTGTGGTTTTAAAATTTTTTGTTCCAGTTGATAATACATAGTTTTTTACTTTTTGAGAAAGATAATATTTTTCCTCAACTTCATTAACATCAAAAATAAATTCATCAAACTCTGGTTTAACTCTATTTTCAAAAATAAAATCCCCGTGCCAATTAAATTGTTGATTAGCTTTTTGGCATAAAGCAATGTTACCATTAATTTGAGTGTATCGTTTTTTTCTATTTTTGAAACTGGTTACAAACTTTACATCTTTCTCTTTTAAATAATATTTACTATCAATATAATC
>JAOZPA010000077.1 GCA_029932985.1 Campylobacterales bacterium | reverse complement strand
GTTACTTAAATATTTTAAAAATGGGTGTTGTTTTTGATGGAAAAAGAGTTTGGGTCAAAAAATAAAACCATCGGTGAGGGACTTAAATTAAAATTAAAAAACAAAGGAGGATTATGAATATAATTTTTATTGGATTTATGGGTGTTGGCAAGGGTACGATAGCTAGAGAATTTTCTAAAAGAAGTGGCTTGATGACTATCGATACAGATGATTTGATTGAGAGTTTGGAAAATCGGAAGATTAAAGATATTTTTGAAAAAGATGGTGAAGATTATTTTCGCAATTTAGAAACAAGTATAGCTTTATGGTTGGAAAAAAGTGTTGATAATACGATAATTTCAACTGGCGGTGGATTTTTAAAGCAACCAAATTTACATGAAATTGGTACGGTTATATATCTAAAATCTTCGTTTGAGGCGATTGTAAATAAGATTTTTTCTCATCCAAATGCAAAGAAAAAGATAAAAAAGCGACCATTATTGCAAAATCTAAATGAGGCAAAAAAACTTTATGAACAGCGGATACAGGAATATAAAAAAGTTGCTGATTATACTTTAAATGTCAAACATCGTGACCTTGAGGCGGTGGTGGATGAGTTGGATTATCTGCTAAAAGGGTTAATTTAAGTTTATTATGTTAGAATACCCATTCAAAAATTTACCACTCAGGAGGTCATTATGGCTTTAGATTTGGCTCAAAAACAGGGAATTATCCAAGATTTTGGAAGAAAAGATGGCGATACAGGTTCATCAGAGGTGCAAGTTGCATTAATATCAGCAAGAATTAAATATTTGACTGAACATTTAAAAATCAACAAAAAAGACCACTCATCAAGATTAGGTTTATTAAAACTTGTAGGAAAAAGAAAACGACTTCTTCGATATATGAAAAAAAGAGATTATACTAAATATAAAGAGGTAATCGCAACTTTATCTATTAGAGATAAATAACCCTAAAGGTCGGTTTTCAGCCGACCTCTTTCATACTTTTATATCCTTTATTCTAGTCCCCTCACCGCTCAATTTTTTTTCAAAATTTACCTTTGTAAAATTTCTGTTGCTTCCTCATTGTCTTTAAAATAATCTATATTCAATTGCGAGAGTTAAGTCTATATTTTTTTTGAAAATATCTTTAGGAGGGGTTAGTGGAAAGCTATCTTGAACCGCTTGTGTGATGGATTTATGGAATATTTTTTGACCCTCTATTATATCAAATGAGATTAACTTACCTTGAGGGGAGATTGTAAATTTTATTTTTACTGTTCCCTCTATCTCTCGTCTAACTGCTCGTTTTGGGTAGGATTTGTTTTTCTTTATTATTTGTTTTATTTTCTCATGGTATAAATTTTGTTTTTCCTCTAACTCTTTTTTATCTATTTGAGGTATCACTACTTTTTCTTCTAAAGGTGGAATAGGTTCTTTTATTATCTCTTGAACTACCTCTTTTATAATCTCCTCTTCCATTTTTTTAGGTTTAATTATAGGCAAATTTTCCTCTATTTTTCTTTGAGTAAGTTTTTTTGTCTTCTCTTCTCTCTTTTTTACTACTTTAGGTTTGATTTTTTTAATCTTTTTTGGCTTAGATTTTGGTTTTTTTTTCTCTATTTTTTTTGCCTCTATAATCTTTGGCTCTATAATTTTTACCATCTTTTTTTCTATTTTTTTTGCTTTAACTTGGGTAATGACTTTAAATTTTACAATCTCTTTTTGTTTAGCTATCGGTGAGGGGTCTGGAGGAGATTTAAGAGAGGTTAAATATGTAAAAATCAAACAACTATATATAAAATAAGTTATAAAAAATGAGTATAAATATCTATTCATATTTGGTTATGATACCTAAATTTTTATACCCTTTTTGTTTTAAAATATCTATGATATAGACAAAATTTTCAAATTTAGCAGACCTGTCACAGCTTATACTAATTTCACTTTCAGGTTTAAAATGGGATAATTCTGAAATTATCTGCTCTTTTTGGATAGATTCTTTATTGAAAAAAATTTCTCCATCAGCTTTTATGGTGATTGTCAAAATCTGATTTTCTGTAATTTTTGTAGCACTTTTGCCCTCACTCAAATCCACAGGGATGATACCACGAGCCACAAATGTAGCGGTGGTTAAAACTATGACCAAAAGCACGAGCATAATATCGATAAATGGCACAACATTCATAGAATCAAATTTTTTAATCTGCACCATTTTCCTTTTGTTTGATTTCCCAAAGTGCAATCAATACCTCAATTTTTCGTCCGAGGTGGTTGTAAAACATCATCGAGGGAATCGCCACAATGAGACCCATAGCAGTAGCTTTTAGGGCAAGGGCAAGTGAACTCATAATAATTTTGACATCAATATCACCACTTTGACCCATAATATAAAATGTGATAATTATCCCAAATACCGTACCTAAAAGTCCGATGTAGGGGGCATTTGACCCAAAAGAGGAGATTATTGAGATATTATTAGTCAAATCTATCTCAAGTTTTTGTTTTTGCTTATAGTCAGCTAAATTAATATCTTTAAAAAAGATGAGCCTCTCTATGTAAAACCACACAGAGAGAAAACTCATCAATCCCAAAATGCCAATTATCCCATAATCGACTATATCTTTGGTAAGTTCAATATCCATCTAAAATTTATACTTCAAATTTGTATAGATATATCGCCCAGGCTCATTGAGCAACATCACTTCACCACTTGTACCATCACTAAGCAAAATCAAATCTGCATAAGTATTTGAAACGGCATAATTTTTATCTAGTGCATTATTTACACCCACCGTGACCTCAAAATTCTTAGCAATCGTTTTCTGCCCCTTGATATTTACCACACCATATCCAGCAATCGCTTGTTCGCCATTATCACTATCATAATTCTCCCAGCCACTCACCGCCACTAGCTCCAGTTTTGTTTTTAGAGTTTCACCATAATCATAATTGATTGCAATATTTGTTTTTAGCGGAGTTATGTCAGCAAGATTTGTATTTGTTTGCCCAGCTAACGCTTCATCTTTTTTTCCTCGCTGATAAACTGCCCCATAATTAACATACAAATCATCACTTATATCATAAGCTCCCATCACTTCAATACCGTAAATTTTCGCATCAATATTTTCAAACGAATTATGAGCAACTTTCATTGGAGTATCCATTACCGTGATAGTTTTCGTGTTATTTTTATTGAAATAGATGTAATTATCCAATTTACTATAAAAACCTTTTACTTTAAGGTAAGCATTTTCAAACTTTTTCTCCACCCCAATATCCAGCTCACTATTTGTAGTTTGGTCAAGTGTTGGAGTCCCCGACATCACATTCATCGAACTATTAAAATACAACTCTCGCCCATCAGGAACTCTACTTGCCTGACCAACTCCCACAAAATATTTCGTCTGCTTGTCCGCTTTGTAGGTGGTTAAAATATTCGCATCCACCGAATCAAAATCTCTATCTTCATAAGCTGTATTACCCGTTGTTATGGTGGTGTCATTAACTCTTGTACCGACTTTGAGATTTAATTTTTGGAAATCTTTGTTGTATTTTAAAAATATAGCATTGTTTTTTGTATCTACATCGTTTATAGAGGCTCTGCCTGTGAGTTTGCTTTTAGCCCCCAAGCCGATATATTCTCCATCCCAATTTCGTTTACTTGAATCCAATCCAACAGTAAAAATCCCTCCGCCAACTTTGGCATCATTGATAATTTTTGCTCCCGTCATATCGGTTGTGAGTTCACTAATCACTTCATTAGCAGAATTTACCCCAGAACTTTTTCGATATTTTGTACTCATTGGATGTTCAACTTTTGAATTATAAAGTTTAAATTGTAATTTTTTTGATAAACTTCCCAACCCCAACATAGTATATTTAAGATTCATAATATCACTATCATCATAAATCGCATCCATCTTACTATTTGGATAGAGGATATTATCACTTCTATTTAAAGTGTAGCTAAGCTCTAAATTTTGGTTGTCTGTAATATCTATAAAAGTTTTTGCCATAAAAGTTTTTTTCTCAAAAGAATCCATATCATGATATTTATCGGCAAATTGGCTAGAGGCTTTTGGTGTGCCATCGGTCGCCATTTTTAATTGGTCGGCTAGTGTATTTCCGTTGCCATCCTCATATTGCTCACCACCCTCAATAGAACCTGTAATCAAAAATTTCACATTGTCATTTCCACCGTTTAGTGTAGCTCCAGCTTTTTTATAGCCAAAACTTCCACCATTGATATAAACATCCCCGTGTAAACCTTTTTTTGGTTTTTTAGTTTTGATTTTCACATTTCCGCTGAGTGAACCGAAGTTTTCTACATTAAATGGACCTTCACTTACAACAATACTATCGACATTTGAAACTACCACATGAGAAGTTGGGGGGTCCATCCGATTAGGACATGCACCGCAAACTATGGCATCATCAATAGAAACCACAATATTATCTCGCTTTTGACCACGAATCACAATATCATTTGCAATCCCACTCCGTCGAATAAGATTTACACTCGGCACTTGATTGTGCAATGTCTCCGCCAAATCCGCACTCTTGACCTCTTTGAGACTCACATCTTTAACAACCTTAGTAGTAACTTTTTGAGATACCTCAATCGTCCCTAAATCTTTGGCATAAACATTTAATGCCAATGCACAAGCTACCGATAGATAGATACTTTTTTTCACTCTTATTCCTTATTGAAAATTGGGGTAATAGTAACAATATTATAGTTAAGTATTTGTTAATTCTTAATTGGAAGTAAAAAATGTTTTATATGAGTATTGAATCTACTCATATTTATTATGTGAAGAATTTGGATTAACAACCCCCGCACGAATACCCATTCAATATTTGCGTTTGGGGTTGTCAAGCCTTAGTTATCTACTGAATGTTCAAAAAGTGTTACTGCCTTATCTATCTCAAGTCGTAATGGGTCATTTAACTTTAGAATTGTTTTTAAATCTTTATCTGAAAGTTTTTTCTTCTGATAAAGAGGTTCTAATGTCAGCCACATTTTTTGCACTTTGCCAAGTTGAGTTCGGATTTTTTTATCTGAAGTTCCAACAAGATTTAATTTTTTGTCACTTTCAAGCAATCCGTGAACGATTTGGTCAAAATTGGTTATACATTTCAAAAGATTTTTATTGTGCTTATCAACCTGCATACCACCTATAATCATCAACTTCTCCTTAGCCATTCGCTGAGAGTACATTCGCAGTTTTCCACTAAATTTAATTTGAGCGGTCGAACTATCCTCTATATTGTGGCTAAAATGTCTATCTTTTTCAAACATTTTCACAAGATTTTGACACTCATCTAGGAGGTTATCATTATTTTCAATGATATATTTAATAGCTTTTTTATCTCCATTATCTTTTAAAATCAAATTAACATTTTTAAAAAAAGGCTTCCAACTCTTTTTCAAAATTTTTAATTTTTTAATGATTGGAGGATGGGTAGTGGCTGATAAATCCAACTCTTTATCACCATTGATAAATCCTTTTAAAGTTTTATCAAAACCATAAGCACTAATTTTCAAAGCTTCATTATTTTTTGGCAGGTTCACACCCATAGCGATTAACAAAACGTGCTTTGCCATTTTTTGAGAACGAGCCGCTTCCTTAATAGACAAATTTATCACATGCTCTTTTTTGCTACCAACTGCCATAATATTATTTACTAGATTTGAGAGAGCTAAATGTTTTCGTTGCCGTTTTGCCGACCTCTCATACAATTTCACACCCTTTGCCATATCCTCTCGAAGCTTAATACACTTTTGCACCACATCTGTCACCTCCTCTTTGGTGAAACTATCTCTGTTTATCGATGTCTTTACCTCATCCCAATATCTCTTTTCCGAAATTAATTGCTTTTTAATATCGTTAATTTTGATTTTGTGGATACCCAGCTCATCATCGCCATTAATTAATCCATTAATTACTCGCTCATATTTTGCCACGGTCTCTTTTAATCTTTTTTGATTGGTCTCCAGATTTACTTTTTTGTAAATCAAAGCAGCTAAAGTTGCCATTCGCTCCGACCTTGTTCGCTGTTTTGTAGCTTCATACATCTCTGAGGCAGTATCAATTTTCACCTTGGTCAAGCCCTTGCAATCATCAGTCAAAATATGGATAAATCTATCAGTTTTTTCCAGCAAAGTATCGTGAAGATGGCCAATCTCCTCTAATGCCTTTGCATCAAAACTTTTTTTAGAAATCTTTTTCTTAAAATCTTTCCAAAGTTTCATCGTGCCTTTTAGATTAGTTCTAATCGCACTATTTTCTATCTGCTCAATACCAAACTTATTTTTACCACCATCTATAAAAATTTTAATTACTTTATCAAAATTCTTTGTAGTTTGTTTCAACCCTTTGATATTTGATTTTTTATCAAACCCCTCAGCAATCAAAACAACATGCTTCATACACTTCTGCACAGAAGTATTTAACTTTCCTGCATAATTTATATTTGCCCTCATAACATCTTCACTCGTAGCAAACAGTAAGCTACTAAACAAAAAAGCTACAAATATTAACTTTTTCAACATATAACACTCCTAAAATAAAATAATAACCTAATCTTATCTAAAAAATAATAAATTTTTATTTAATTCTAAAGTAATCAGCTTTTAGATTTGAAAATTATAGAGGTAATGAAGTAGAGGCGGAGTTTATTCTCCACCTTTAAATTATCTTGTTTTGATATTTAATTTAAGCTTTTGAAAAATAAGATTCATATCATCGTGCTTTCCACTAGCCTCCTCAAGATTAGCCGTACCCGTCTTTGCAATTATCGCTTGACCCTCTTTGCTCAATGCAAAATCTACATATTTTTTGACAATTCCCGTAGGTTTTTCCTCTAAAAATATATAAAAAGCTTTTGAAAGAGTGTATTTTTTTGCTAAAATATTTGCCTTAGTGGGTTCAATGCCCCCAACCGTCAAAATCTTTAACCCCTTAACTCGGTGAGAACTCGTCACATCATCAATAGCAAATGAATCCTTATCTTTGACAACTGCATCTCTAATAAAACTTGAACTTTTTAATCTAGTGGCACTTTTTTCAAAATCTTGTTTGAAATTCTCAAAAAGTTTTTCTCTAGCACTTGCCCCCACACCAGATTTTTTACCCTTTCGCACATAAAGTTTGATAGCTTTATCTTCACCACCTAACTCTTTCCAATTTTTGATTTTCCCAGTTAAAACATCTTTTGCATGAGCTAGAGAAATATCATTTAAAGGGTTATCTTTATGAACAATAAAAGCCAAAGCCCCCCAAGCAACTTGAATATTGGTCATCTTTTTTTCAATTCCCGATTTAAATAGCGGTCGGCAACCAATCGCCACATCAGCCTTTTTTTCATGCACCTCTTTGATAACTTTAATATCTCCACCACTTTTATTTGAACTCACCGTAGTACAATATTTTTTACCAAAAGCTTCATTTAACTCCTTCAAAAAAGCCACTCGAATAATCCCACAACCGATAGCTTTTAAATGCTTTTTGTCTTTATCACAGATAGTATCATCTTTTTTTAAATTGATAATATGGTCACCGTGCGAAGTCCCCTCATCGATATGCTCAAGCCCCTCATCGAGATTTGCCGTTCCTGTTTTTGAGATAATTATTTGCCCATCATTACTCAATGCAAAATCTCTAAATTTTTTTGCCATTGGTGTAATTTTCTCAGGAAAATAGAGATAGTATGGTCGATATGCCAAATATTTATGTTTTAGAATATGCTCTTTGGTTGGTGTAACTCCATCGATATTCAAAATTTTCAACTCTTTAAAATGGTTAGAACTCATCACATCATCAATTCCAAAACCATATTTATCTTTCATCACCGCTTTTCTAATCTGTCCAGAAGTATCTCGTAAATTAGCCTTAATATCTTGAAAAAACTTCTTGTCTTTATCGCCCAGCATAATTTTTCTCGCAGAATGCCCAATACCTGTTCTGTTCCCAGCAGCTCTGCTATAAAAATTTATCTTCTTACTCTTACCACCTAACTCTTTCCAGTTTTTAATCTTCCCCGTGATAATATCTCGAACCTGCTGAGTTGTGATATTTTTGATGGGATTATCCTTATGCACGATAAAAGCCAAAGCCCCCCAAGCAATTTGAATATAACTCATATTTTTTTCCACACCAGTCTGAAAAAGTGCTCTATTCCCCACACCAATCTCCGCAGTATTTGTACTTAAAGCTTTGACCGCCCCCAGAACACCACCCTTTTTATTTAAAGAAATCTCCTTCTTGTATTTCTCCTTAAATCCATCTGTCAACTCGTGAATAAATGCCACCCGTGTAATTGCACAAGCATTAATCTTTAGTGTTTTGCTTTCGCTATTTGTTGCAAACAAATCCAAACTAAACAAAATCCCAATAGCCAGAAAAAAAACTATTTTTTTCATATAAACCTCCAAAAAAATATTTAAGTTTTATAATTAAAACTTAATTAAATCGTATTTTAATCCAAAAAATATTAAAGCTTTATTAAGAATATTGGATTTGTTTGAATTTTAGATAAATAAAACTTAAAATCTTGTAATAATATTAATTTTTTAAATTTATGCTATAATGTTGAACTAAAATAAAGTTAGGATATTTAATGATATATGATGTTTTGATAATTGGAAGTGGCGGTGCGGGGCTTAGTTGTGCTATTGAAGCAAGTGCAGAGGGGGCGAAAGTGGCGGTTTTGTCAAAAACTTATCCCACAAAAAGTCAAACTTCGATGGCTCAAGGGGGCATAAATGCACCTTTGGGAAATCTCACCAAAGATTCCATAGAACTTCATATTCAAGATACCCTAAAATCTTCTGTCAAGTTTGCAGATGAGCAGATGGTTACAAAAATGGTCAAAAATGCCCCTAAATCGATAAAATGGCTCGATGATATGGGGGTGGTTTTTAGCAGATTTAGCGATGGCAAAATTGCCCAACGACGATTAGGAGGGGCTAGTAGCAAAAGGGCTTGTTATGCTCAAGATTATACGGGGCTGAAAATTCTCCATTCGCTTTATGACACTGCATTAAATAAAAATATAGATTTTTTCAATGAATATATGCTACTAGATTTGGTAGTAAAGGATAATAGGGTTTTGGGAGTGAATGCTATGGAGATTAAAAATTCAAAAATTCATCTCATTAAGGCAAAATCGGTCGTGATGGCAACGGGCGGATATTTGGCAATTTATAATAATTTTACCACAAATTCTACGGCAAATACGGGCGATGGGGTGGCGGTTGCATATCGGTGTGGGGCTGAAATATCTGATATGGAGTTTGTGCAGTTTCATCCAACAAGTCTCAAAAATAGCAAAGTTTTGATAAGTGAAAGTGCTAGGGGTGAGGGTGGAATTTTGCTAAATCAAAAGGGTGAGCGGTTTGTGGATGAGCTGACCACTAGAGATGAAGTTAGCCGAGAGATTTTTAAACAGATTCAAGATGGCAATGAAGTATTTTTGGATATTCGGGCTTTGGGTGAAGAGTTTATAAACGAAAATCTACCACAAGAGCGAAAATTGTCTATACACTATGAGGGGGTTGACCCTGTGGAGAAACTTATCCCGATTTCGCCATCTGCTCATTATTCGATGGGGGGAATTAATGTGGATGAAAATCATCAGACAAATATTGAGGGGTTGTTTGCTGTTGGGGAGTGTGCAAATGCAAAGGTTCACGGAGCGAATCGATTAGGGGGAAATTCACTGCTGGAGATTGTGGTTTTTGGGCGAGAGGCTGGAAGAAATGCAACCGATTTTGCAAAAAATATAGATACAAAATCACTCAATATCTCGATGTCTCAGTGTCTTAATACCTTTTCTGAAATGGATAAGTTATTTGCAAAAACTCCGACAGTGGATTTTTATCAAAAAAAATTAGAGTTGGGTAGAGAGTTTTTTGATAAATGTGGAATTTTTAGAGATGAAAAATCTTTGCTGAAGTTAAAGGAATTTGTGCAAAAAATTGATGATTTGACCGATTTAATGGGAATTGCAGATAAAGATAGAGTTTTTAATACAAATTTAGTAGAATATTTGGAATTTTTAAATATAATCACGATTGCAAAATTAGTAATCGATTCAGCAATTGAGCGAAAAGAGAGCCGAGGAGCACATTTTAGAACCGATTATCCAAAGATTGATGAAAAATTTGAGAATCATATAGTTTTGAAAAAATAAGATAAAAGTAGGGCAATGGATTATTTTATAGAAAATATTTTAATAAAAGATGTTAGGGGTGTAAAAGATTTAGAGATACCTTTGAGCAAAACTGAACGAAAACATTTAATAATTACTGGTAAAAATGGAAGCGGAAAGACTAGTGTATTAGAAGAAATGGATAAATTATTAAATAAACTTATTAGTAATGGTTTTGTTAATCTAATTAATATGAAAAAAAATATAGAAAGTCTCAATAATTCAATTATTCGTTATGAAAAAAATATATCTAATTATAGACAACAAATATCTATTCAAACTAAACAAAAAAATTTATTAGAAATGAATAATTCCAATAAAGCAAAAATAACTCAATTTGAAAATAATATAAAAAGTTATAATTTAAATATTATGACTGAAAATAGAAATATACAAAATTGTAAAGATAGTATAAATTCATATCAAAAACAGATAGATGAATTTTCAAAAGTAAGTTTAACTTTTTCTAATCAAGGTGAGATATATCAAAATATCGTAGATAGAAAATTTATATTGGCATATTTTAAAGCAAAAAGAGAAAATAAACCAAGAGTTACAACTTCAATTCAAAATATTAATCTTACACCAAATTATAATACAGATACAAGTAATTTACATACTCGTTTTATAGAATATATGGTTAAACTTAGAGCTGATATGCTCGATGCAAAAGAAGAAAAGGAATCAAAAGAGGCTGATAAAATTAAAAATTGGTTTGATAATTTTACTAGCACTTTAGAAAATTTATTTGGAGAAAATAATTTAAAACTTAAATATTATAGAAAAGAG
>JAOZPA010000201.1 GCA_029932985.1 Campylobacterales bacterium | reverse complement strand
AGGTCTGACCCCAAGACCCCATATCTCTCTCCTCTCTATCCTTTTCTCTCTCTTGCTCTCTTTTTTTTTCCAAAGATGCCATAAACTCAAAAAACTTTTCTTCAGTCATAATTTATCCCTTGTAACTTTTCAAATATTATACCTAAAAAGGGTTAAAAACCCCGCACCGAAATTTTATTTTAAGGAATTTTATCGTAAGATTTAAATAAAAAGGATTTCAGATGATAAAAGTTGCTTCTTTGCGGTATGGTGTGATTTTCAAAAAGGCTTTTTCTAAGCCTCATATTTTCACCGCTTTTGTGAAGGACATTTTGGGAATTGATATTAAAATTGATAAAGTTGAGACGGAAAAATCATTTTCGCCGATTATTGGCAAAGTCGATAGCCGTTTTGATTTGTATGCGGTCGATGAAGAAAATCGGGTGATTATTGATATTCAGCACAAACGATATAGCGACC
Source organism: Campylobacterales bacterium (assembly GCA_029932985.1). Taxonomy (GTDB): domain Bacteria; phylum Campylobacterota; class Campylobacteria; order Campylobacterales; family JAOZPA01; genus JAOZPA01. The sequence continues at coordinate 2,421 of JAOZPA010000201.1, read as the reverse complement.
ATTATGATAGGTTTTTGCATTATCATTTCATCGCTTTGCTTCAGCAGATTTCAAGTTCCACCAATTATAAGCCTCCGATGAATGTTTATACGATTGTCGTTCTGACTTCGGGCGATAAATACAAAACAGATATATCAATCACCGATTTTCGACCGCAAGATTTAAAAGGTAATTATCTTGATGAAAGTAATCATAAAATTATCGGTAGTCCTAAAAATTCTTCCATTTGATGGTAAATATTATTTAAAATACTCGTCAAATATTCTAATAATTCCTATATTTTACATCTATAATATTCAATATCTTCTCTTTTGAAACTTTTTTATTTTTTTGTGAAATATTCCCAATCGTATCATTATCATAGATGAAATTTTGCAAAAAATAACTATTTTTATACCCTTTTTTGAATAAATCTTTGATAATTTTATTTATATCATCTTCATTTAATAGTTGTGAATGGATAGTGGTTCTTACTTCAAAATCAAACTCTTTTTTTATCAAATATTTCAAAGTTTTTTCAAAATCACTAAAATTCCTATTTTTTGTAATTTGATAAAATTTTTCGTTCGGGGCTTTATAGTCTAGTGAAATAAAATCAACCAAAGAATTTTTAATCAATTTTTTAATCATTTTAGGATTTGTACCATTTGTATCGATTTTGATTTTAAAACCCAAACTCTTTATCTCTTGACAAAGTTTAAAAATATTGGGGTTTAAAGTACACTCACCGCCACTTAAAACTACACCTTCTAAAAGATTTATTCTAGTTTTCAAAAAATCTATCGCTTCTTGTTGACTTATTTTGCCATTTCCAAAAACAATAGATTTATTATAGCAATAATCGCACCTCATATTACACCCAGCAAACCAAAAGATGGTTGCTAGATGATTTGGATAATCGATTGCTGTAAATTTAGTTATATCATAAAGTGATAAATCACTTTTCGACAAAATGAACTCTCTCTTTATGTTCACCTTTTTTGCCTATATTAAAACTTTCAACGGGTCTATGATATCCCATTACTCTTGTATATACAATACATTTTGTTCTCTTACTCTCTATTTTTTCTAAAATTGCTTCTCTACTCATTTTTCTTCCTTTTTGTAATTTTCTATCAATTCTTCGTCACATTTTGGACAAAACTCATACTCACCACTCAAATATCCATGTTTTTGGCAAACTGAAAAAGTAGGTGTTATTGTAATATAAGGTAATTTGTAATTTGTAATCACATTTTTTACCAACTTTTTACAAGCCTCAGCCGAACTTAACTTTTCTCTCATATAGAGGTGGACGACAGTGCCCCCCGTAAATTTACACTGAATATCATCTTGTAAATCTAAAGCCTCAAATGGGTCATCTGTAAAATTTACTGGGATTTGTGAAGAGTTGGTGTAATAAATATTATCATCAAATCCTGCTTGAATTATATCTTTATATCTTTTTTTATCCTCCTTTGCAAATCGATAAGTTGTTCCCTCGGCGGGAGTTGCTTCAAGATTATATAGATTTCCACTCTCTTCTTGGTAATTTTTCATCTGCTCTCTCATATAATTTAAAATTTTAATTGCAAACTCTCTACCCCAATTATCGGTGAGTGTTTGTTTATCCTCGGTAAAATTTCGCACCATTTCATTCATACCATTTATTCCAATTGTAGAGAAATGATTATTAAAATGTGCTAAATATCTTTTTGTATATGGATACAATCCTCGCTCATACATATCTGTAATAAAAACTCTTTTTTTCTCCAAAGTTGATTTTGCCAACAACATTAGCCTATCCAACTCCTCAAAAAGTTTTTTTTCATTACCTTTATAAAGATACCCAAGCCGAGCCATATTTATAGTAACAACTCCAATCGAGCCTGTAAGTTCCGCACTTCCAAAAAGCCCACCACCTCGCTTTAAAAGTTCTCGAAGATCGAGTTGAAGCCGACAGCACATACTTCTTACATTTCCTGGCTTATATGCTTCCTCATTTTCCACTAAATTACCATTTTCATCTCTTTTATATTGACTTCCTATAAAATTTTGAAAATATGATGAACCAATTTTGGCTGAGTTTTCAAATAAAATATCTGTATTTTTACCATCCCAATCAAAATCTTCTGTGATATTAACTGTGGGAATTGGAAAAGTAAATGGTTGACCACTTTTATCACCCTCTGTCATCACTTCATAAAAAGCTTTATTTATATTATCCATCTCTTTTTGAAAATGTTTATAAGTCATTTCAGTTAGAGATTTTGCCCCTCTTTTTTTCACTTTTTTATTTAATTTCTTGGATTCTAAGCCAGTAAATAGATGAATATTATCAGAAGTTGGGATTTGCCCTTTCAAATCTTCTGGCACTGTCCAATCTATTGTAACGTTAGTGAATGGTGAATTTCCAGATATAAAAACTTTACCATTCTCTCT
>JAOZPA010000076.1 GCA_029932985.1 Campylobacterales bacterium | reverse complement strand
TTAGATACTCCAGTAATTTTAACGGAGTTTATTGATATTTATAAAAAACATAAAAAAGAAAATAAAGTAAGCAATTATCTCTATTGTTTTTATGAAGGTAAAGATGATAATAAATATTATAATATTAGAGTAAAGCAATTAGGCAATAAAAATGTATCTCATTTAAATTGTAATGGAAAAGATAAACTTTTAGATTTACATAAAGAGATAGAAAGAAGAAAACAAAATATATCAGTTTATAGAGAGGGAAAATTAATATTTTTTATTGATAAAGATTTTGATGATTTAATAAAACAAGAAAAATTAATAGAATTACAGAATATAGAAAATTTATATATCACTCCCAGCTATTCAATAGAAAACTTTTATACTACTTTAGAAGCTTTTCAAGAAATATTAAAAAGTGAATTTCATTTGAAAGAGATAGATAATGAATTTGACAAATTGAGTGAACTATTTTCAGATAGACAAAATGAGTTTCATAATATTATGCTAGATGTAAATGGTTGGATAATTACTCAAAACTATTTTTTATTAAAAGAAAAAAGAGATATACCATATAATGATTTATCCATAGATAAAATTATAAATATTTCTTTGCAAGAGATAAAATCTAAAGAAATTGATATTATAAAATTTTTAGAAAATAAATTTACTGAATCTTTTAAAATGGAAAATAGTGAAGTAACTGAAAAGTTTCAAGAATTAAAAATCAAACTATCTCAAAATTCACAAGCTAATTTTAGAGGAAAATTTGAGATAGAGTTTCTAAGTAAATTTTTAAAACAACTGATAGAAAAAAGTAATCAAAAAGATGGTTTGGGTTTAACCTTTATAGATATTAATGAAAAAATTAAAGTTCAACTAACACTCAATGATACAATTTCAAATTTATCTCAATATGCAGATACTCCATCTTGTTTAAAAAATTTTATTAAAAGAGAGAGGGAGAGTTTTTGAAAATTTATGCTTTAGCTGATTTTGGGCTTTTAAAATCGCACTCTTTGAGTATTGAAAAATATGTGAAGATTTGTAAAAAACACAATGTAGAGATAATTCAATATCGAGATAAAATAAACAAGATAGAGGATGTGAAAAAAAATCTTTTAAAATTTAGAAAACTTTGGAAAAAAACTTTAATTATAAATGATAATTTAGAGTTAGTAGAGTTTTGTGATGGAGTTCATTTGGGACAAGAGGATTTAGAAAAAATATCACCAAATTATGAAAAAGCAATTCAAGAGATACGAAAAAAAATTGGTAAAAAATTGATAGGAATCTCTACACATAATATAGATGAAATAAAAATCACAAATAATTTAGATATAGATTATATCGGCTTGGGGGCTTATAGAGCTACCTCCACAAAAAGTGATGCTAAAGTTTTAGGCTCAAATATCTCATCGGTTGCCAAACACTCAACCAAAAAAGTAGCAGTAATTGGAGGAGTAAGATTGGATGATGAAATAGAAAATATCCAATATTTAGTAATCGGAAGGGGATTAATTGAAAGTTAAAATCTATTCTATAAATAAAAGTGGGAGTGATGAGTTTTTGCCGATTATTAAAAATTTCCAAAAGATGATTTCTCGTTTTGCAAAGGTTGAGGATTATTCACTTTTCGATAAAAAACTCTCAGCGGTGAGGGGACGGGAAGCTAAGGCAATCTATTCAAAAATCTTAACTCCGAAGCTGGGGGCTTTTAATGTGGCATTGGATTTAGGTGGAAAAAGTATGGATAGTTTTGAGTTTTCTAAACTTATTACCGATAGGAACGAAATAAATTTTTTTATCGGTGGAGCCTGGGGGTTTGAAGATAATTTTTTGCAAAAATGTGATAGACTTCTCTCATTAAGCAACCTGACATTTTCTCATAAGTTGGCGAAAGTTCTACTTTATGAGCAGATTTATAGAGGATTTGCGATAATAAACAATCATCCATATCATAAATAATAGGAGAGTAATCGGGGGCGGTGAAGATTCTCTTATTGTTTATTAATGGCAATTTCAAGGAGAATATTATGAAAAAAAAAGTTTTAGAGCATCTAAATGAGGCTCTTTTAAGTGCAAAAGTGGAAATTTTGGAGAATCTGAATTTTACAAATAAGGATATTGAAAATTTAAAATCCACGGAGATAAAAGATGAGGGCGATGTGGTTTCGGTGGGAAACGGTAAGAAGATTGATGTGGCAATTAGTAAGCGACAGGTTAAACGGCTCAAGGATATAGATGCGGCTGTGGAGAAAATTCACACTGGTGGGTATGGGGTGTGTGAGATGTGCGAGGAGCGGATTTCACTGCATAGATTACAAGCAAAACCTTATGCGAAATATTGTATTATATGTAGAGAAATTGCGGAGAAAAGCAAACAAAAATGAATTAAGGTGGGAAAATGGGTTTAAAAAAATATGTAATTGGAATGGTGATACTTATTGTATTGATTGGATTTTTTGCAAATAGTGTAAATAGCGATGATTATACGATAGCTCAACTTGGCTCAACATCTTCTGTGGCATTTTGGGTGATATTTCCAGCAGTTATTGTTTTTATTTTATCATTATCGCATATGTTGTATTATTCTTTTAAGGGATATTTAAAGCAACGAACTCAGATAAAAGATAGTGAAAATTTTAAAACGATGATTGAAAATAAGATTCTCAATAAAGATGTTGATTATTTTAATTTTAAAACGGATAATTTTAAACAAGTTGGAGAGTTGTCATCACTTTTGAAATTTGATGATTCAAAATGTAAATCGAAAGTTACAAACGAGGAGATAAATACTTTTTTAAAAGTTATTGATGACTTGAAAAATGGTGAAGTTGTGGATTTGAAAAAATATAAACTGGATAGTGCCAATTCACTTTTTCAAAAAAATCAACAAAATATTTTGGAGAAAGACCCAAAAGAAGCTATCAATATTTTAAAAGATTCCAAAAATCTCGACACTGATATTTCAAAAAAGGCATTTCTGAAATTCGTAGGATTTGCATCTAAAAAAGAGATTGATGAGATGAATATCAAGATGAATAAAGATGCTTTTGAGGTGATTATCGATAGATATATCAAGGATGAGCTTGAGCTTAAAATCGAGGATGTCATAAATTATCTAAACGATTTTTTCTATACCAGCAAGGATTTTATCTCTCTTGCCAAAAGATTAAAAGAGAAGCTAAATCCAGATTCGGTGATAGTATTTTTCGATGAACTCTATGCTCGATTCCCAAATGCGTTAGAGGGTTACCTTTATCTCTTGTTTGAACTTCAAATGATGGAGTCAATTTATGAGATAATCGCAGATTGTGGCAATGAAGTTTGTCAAAAATATAAACATCTTCTTTTTCTACGAGAAAGTGGTAAAAGTTTTCATATTGAGCTTTTTACATAGATTTACAACCCCTCACGGAATTTTTATTTTTCCGTGCAGGGGACTTTCACCTCATTTACCCCATTTCACCTCCACATTTTAAATAAAAAATCAACTTTTTTAGCTATAATTATCTTAAAATTATAAAAGGTTTGATTATGAAATCGCTATTTACTGCATTGTTTATGATGGCGTTAGTTGGGTGTTTGGAGGCTAGTCAAGAGTTGACTATCAAGAGTGGGAGCAAAGCAAAAACTCTAAATTATTATTTTATTGAGGATATTAAAAATCCGCAGATTGATATAGATTTTAGGCAAAAGATTTTTTCGCCCCAGAAGATTGGGACATTTACAAATGAAAAGATTATGATTTGCAGTGGTGGGCTTGGGGGGAGTTTTGAGTATCTTGGTGAAAATAACATCACATTTTATCCCGAAACCAAACTGACAACTTCGCAAAGTTTTAACTGTAAATTAAATAAAAAACTTTTTCCTAAAAAATCTCGAAAAATTATCATAAAAACGGAGGAGTTTAAACTAAACGAATTTAAGCTCAAAAATTATCACGATAAGCTTTCGATTAAATTGGAGTTTAATGATAAGGTGGATTTTAGCCTACTCACCGATAAAATTCTCATAAAAAACAGAAATGAAATTTTGAGTTATGAGGTTTATCCTAAAAATAATAGCTTTAATTACACTTTGATTTTCAATTCACCATCTCCTAAATTTAATCTTGTGATTGAGGGGCTAAAAAATAGTTCGGGTAAAATTATGGATAGATTCACAAAAAAATTTAATACCGAAAATTCAACTGATTTTTTTCTACAAAGTTATAGCATAAAAGATTTTCCAATGACGGATGAGTATGATTATTCTAATGGTTCAATTAAACTTAAGTTTCAATATCTTGGTGAAATTGTAAATAAAAATATTAAGAATTTCATAGAGATAACTCCCAAAGTTGATTTTTATATCGTCAAACATCGTTACTATTGGGATGATGAATCTACTTTGAAATTTTTTGGAGATTTTAGCCCCCAAACGGAATATAAGATTAAGTTTAAAAAAGGGTTGAAATTTGATATAGATGATATTTATAAAAATAAAAGGTTGATTTCGAGAAGTGGTATTTATGAGCTAAAAGATGATATTACAAAAACTCTATTTACCAAAAATCGAAGCAGTTTTATTGATTTTAATAAAAACAAAAATTATCTCTCCTCAAAAGCAAAATCTATCATCATAAAATCTACAAATATTGAATCCACAAAAATTGTGATTGAGAAACTAATAGATGAAAATTATCGATATTTTATTAACTTTGCTGATAGTTATGAATTTTATAAATATAGTGATGTGATTTTTAATAAAAAGTTAAATATCAATTGCAAAGAGAATAAAATCTGCTCTACTAAACTAAATTTGGATAAATTTTTAAAGGGTAGTGGAATTTATAGAATCAAAATCTATTCTGATGAGTACAGCTACAAAAATAAATATCTCTACCTTAGTGATATTGCGGTGAGTGCAAAACTTTACAACAAAGAGATTCTGGTTTCCACCTCTTCACTTGCCACAAATGAGCCTTTGCACAATGCAAAAATCTCTATCTATGATGATAAAAATAGACTTTTAGCAGATGGTCGAAGCGATTATCGGGGGATTTTTAGGTCAAAATTTAAAAATATAGATTCCAATTATCCAGCGAGTGTGATAGTTAGTTTTAAAGATGAGAAAAACTTTTTGCGATTAAATAACTCCACGGCAATTGATGGAAATATTGTTGAGAATCCAACTAGCCTAGAGCGAGTCGATAATTTTATCTACCTTGACCGTGAAATTGCTAGACCAAATGATATGATAAATGCTCTTTTTGTGTTAAAAAATTCTAAATTCAAATCTATCAAAAATACACCTTTGAAGATTACGATTTTAGACCCCATCGGCTCAGAAGTTTTTAATAAAATAACCAAAACTGATGATATGGGAATTATCGAAGAGAGTATAAATATTCCAAATAGTTATAAAACTGGAAAATATAAAATCTCTGTTTTTTGGTTTAAAGAGAAAGTTGGGTACAAAGAGTTTATGGTGGAGGATTTTATCCCTCACAAAATCAAAAACAAAATCACCCTAAATCAAAAATCCTATAATGGTGGAGAAAATATCAAGCTCAAAGCTCAAAGTAACTATCTATTTGGAGCATCGGCTGGGGGACTTAAAGCCCAAATCATCTACACAACAGTCAACAAAGAGTTCAAAAATGGCAACTTCAAAGGTTACAGTTTCACCAATAATAACCGATTTGAAAAATTGCCAACCATTAAAATGGAGCGAGTCAACAAAAATATCATTTTGGATAAAGAGGGAAAAGCTGATGTGATTTTCCAAAATGGATTCAAAAAAGTGCCATCGATGATGCAGGGGATGGTTGCTCTAACGGTTTTTGACGATGGTCGAGGGGTTTCCAAATATAAAACATTCAATATTTTTCCCTACAAAAGTATGGTGGGAATCAAGAGATTAAATAGCTCTCAGGCTGAAAGCGGTGTGTCAGAGAAATTTAAGATTGCATTAGTGGATAGTGGGGCAAAAATGCTTCCAAATCGAAAATTGCAACTGGAGATAAAAAAAGCTATTTGGCTTTATGGGTCGAGTGAATATAGCATAGAGGTGTTGAAAAAAGATATAATAAACTCCGCTGATGAGTTGGAATTTACGGCAAACTCTAGTGGAAATTATTTGGTCACCATCACCGACCCAATCGATGGACATAGTGCTACAAATCTATTTTATGTGAGCGGTTGGAGCTACGACCCAGCAAATATCCAGAGTGCAAAAAAAGTTGAGATTTTGATAGAGGACAAAGAGTATCGGGCGGGGGATAAATTGCAAGTAGCCATCAAATCGCCCATCGCTGGTCGGCTAATTTTGACTCTCGAAGATGAAAAACTTCACCATCAAGAGGTGATTGAGTTGAAAAACAACACTGCCACCCTAAATTTGCAAATCCCCTATGCGATAACGGATAATTTCTACATCACCGCCTATGTGATTCGTGATACGAGCGAGGATAATCAGGTTGTGCCATATCGTGCTTTTGGCAAAAAATTTGTGAAATTTGATAGGTCTTTGCATAAAGTCAAAATCAATATGACAACTTTGAAAAAGTATAAATCCAAATCCAAGGTTGAGTTTCTGGTCAAAAGTGATGCCAAAAGAGGCTATGCAATTTTAAGTGTGGTGGATATGGGGATTTTAAATATCATCGGTCAAATGCCCCCAAAACCTTTCGATTTTTACCTCACTAATCCATATAATATCTCATCATTCTACGATTTTTACAATAATTTGCTTTCCCATATTCATAAAACCAAAATCAAGCAGGGTAGTGGTGAGTCACTTCATAGTAAGATGAAGAAACACTCACCGCCAGATTCGCTGACTAAACGAGTGAAGCCTTTTGCATTTTATTCCAAAAAAATAGCACTAGATAATGGTGAGGCAAAAATTATGGTGGATATTCCAAACTTCAATGGTCAAGCTAGAGTGGTGGCAATTGTGGTTGAAAATGATAGGATTGGCAGTTTCTCAAAAGAGATTATCGTAAAAGATGATGTAATTATCAAACCTACCTATCCTAGATTTCTCTCGATTGGTGATGAGTTACAAATCCCCGTGCGAGTTTTTAATACCACCAACCAAAACAAAACCATAACTTTAAAAGCGAGTGGAAAAAATTCAAAAATTGTTTTAGATGAGAAGTTTATGATAAAAGCCAAAAGTTCAATTTTGAAAGATTTAAACTTAACAGCCCTTAAATCTCCAAATACTCACATTCGAGTAGATGCCAAAGATGATACTTTTCACGACTATTTTCACGAAGTGGATATTCCAACTAAAAGCACAAAATCGCTCAAAACTTTCTCCAAAGGTGGTGAAACAAATCAAACGGTGGCATTTTCAATAGACCAAAAAATCTTTGATATGGGAACTCCAAAGGTGAGTGTGATGGTTTCTAATACGATGCTTAGCCAATTTAACGGTGATTTTGATTCGCTCATCAGCTATCCTTATGGTTGTGCTGAGCAGACAAGTAGTAAGATTTTGGCGATGTTAAATATCGATAAATTCCTAGATAGCTCTTCACCAGATTATGCGAATAAGTCAAAGCAAAATCAATTTATGATAATGGCAGGGGTTAATAAACTTAGCCGAATGCAGAAACAAAGTGGTGAATTTACCTATTGGAAAAGTGGGACTTATGTGAATGATTTTGCATCGATTTATGCTAGTGATGTTTTGCTCGAAGCGAAGCAAAAAGGCTTTAAAGTTAGCGATTCTATGGTTGATGGCATTAAACAAGCCCTTGATAATTATAGTAGAAATTCCAAAAATTCCACAAAACGGCTTTATAGTTTGTATCTGCTTTCTAAACAAAACAAGATTGATTTAGCATTGGTGAATTCACTTTATGATAATAAATCCTACAAAAATAATCTTTATGAGCATTATTTGATGGCGATTTTGCTTAAGCGGATGAATTTAGAAAATGAGAGCAAAAAAGTTTATGCTCAAATTTTGGATTATGATTTGTACAAGCAGAAAGGTAAACGGACTTATTCGGGTAATTTCTACTCATTTATCAAGGATATTTCATTTTCACTCTATCTTCATCTTGAAAATTTTCCAAAAAATGAGATGAGCCAACGACTTTTTGAGATTGTGGTAGATTATGTGGGCAAAAAACAACTCTATTCCACTCAGGATAAAGCTTTTGTGCTTCGGTCGCTTGATAGCTATTATAAGGGGCAAAAAAACTCTAAACTTGATGCCATAGTGACGATAAATTCCAAACGGCTAGGGGTCATAAAACCCCAAACGCAAAAGCAACCTCTGACTGAAAATTTGGTTGAAGTTACTCCGAAAAATGGGACATCTGTAAATTATTTGATAGATATTATCGCTTATGATGAGTATAAAATTAAAAACCCAAAGAGCAGAAAAGAGCGGTTGAAAAATAAACTCAAAGATGTGACAATTAATACCAATTATTACGATGATAAGGGGATGTATGCGGATTTAGAAAATCTGAAAGTGGGGGATAAAATCTATCTTGAGGTGAAGTTGCACTCTAAGATGGAGATTGAAAATGTGGTGGTAAATGCTCAGATTCCGTCGAATTTGGAGATTGTAAATATTCGATTGGATAAGGAGAATAATAAACTTTTTAAGGCTAAAAATTTTACGGCGGATTTTATCGATATTCGAGATGACCGAGAGTTGGTATTTCTGACGGTAAAAGGTAAAGTGAAATTTTATATCCCTCTTCGGGCGGTGAGTAGTGGCAAAAGCAAAATGCCTCCTGTGCTGGTGGAAGCGATGTATGATAGTCGGATAAATGATTATTCTAAAAAAGTGGATTTTGTGATTGTGAAGTAGATTATGATTTCTAAATATGATGGGGTTTAATAACCCCTCACCGCCATTTTATCTTTTTATAATAAAGTAATAATTAAGAAAAGTTGCAAAAAATAACCTGACCCCCTATTTTCCAGGAACCCGAAATTTATTTCGGGCTTTTCAAAAGGTTTAAGTACCCCGAACGGGAACTTTTGTTTTTTAGGAACCCGAAATTTATTTCGGGCTTTTTGAGGTATTAAATAAAATTAAAACTTCTATTTTATTTTAAGTGTATTCCTTAGGGTTCCAGTATTTTAAACCCAGCTTTCTATTTTTAATCCATCTATCTTTTTAAAATGTTTTAAATTATTAGTTATCAATAGTTCATTATTTGCTATACAAATACTAGCTATCATTAAATCCATATCTGCTACAACTGTACCATTTTTAGATAAATTGGCTTTTAATTCACCAAAGATTTTAGCCGACTTTTTATCAAAATCATAAAGTTTAATATTTTCAAACATCAACTCGACTTTTGGAAGATATATTTTGTTATCTCTTTTTTTTAATCCATAAATCAGTTCTGAATAGTTTATAGTGGTTGAGCAAAGTTCATCTTTATAAATCACAAATTTATCTCTGATTCTTTCATTACCTCTCAAAAAATAACTGATAATATCGGTGTCAATTACCATAAATCCACCTCTTTATTGGTTCGATTCTCATAAATTTCACTTAGCAATTCAATCGATTCACTCTCACTCATAATCCCAAAAGTTTGCTCTATCCAATCCTCTTGATTAGACTTTTTACTCTGTTTTATAAGTTGCATATATCTTTGATAATCAAGAATAACAACAAAAGGTTGGTTTCTTTTTGTCACCAATAGATCACTCCTAAACGCATTTTGTAAAATTGTACTATTTTGTTTAATCTGCGAAGATGTAACTGTTTGCATTATAAATCCTTTTTTGGTTATTATAGCCAATTTAGTTAAAATAGTCAAAAAGGTTTAATTACCCCGAACGGAAATTAATTTGGAACGATTTTTTAGATTTTTCCAAGCTATAACTAAGAAAAGTTATATAAAATAACCTGACCCCAAATTTCCCAAATTTCAAATAATCAGAAAAGTTGATTTGTTTTTTGACGAGATTTTAATCATTTGGTTTTTTCTATAATAATAACCGAATTTAAACAATTATTATAGAAATTTATTGTACAATTATTATTGGTATAATAAATTTCTATAATATATATAGTAATAATATAGTTATTATAGAAAAAATAAGGACAATACTTAGATATGCTATAATCTAAAATATAAGGAGTATAGAATGAAAAGAAAACATCTTAAAACAGATATGCTATTAACTGTAGCATTTAGACATGGTAGTTTAGAGATTTATCATAAGAGTGAAATGGGGAATTTAAAACAACTGTTTGATTTGGGAAATAGATATAGATTTGACAATCAGGATAGTATGATAGATATGAACAAATTTTTAGATAGGTCTACAACTAAAAAGTTTATTGAAATAATCATGAAAGAGAATGAATGCAATCGCGAAGATGTAATAAAGGTAACAGGTAGAGGTAGAGGAAGAAAAACATTAGCCAATTTACAGTTTTTAATCTATTGTGCAATGAAGCTATCTGACACATTTCAATTACATGTAATCAATAGTTTCATAGAAAATGAAATTTTGGTAAATCGTGATATAGGAGGTGAGTTATATAAAGATTTATGTGAAGCTATAGATACTTTGGATGACAGGAAAGATAAATCTAATAAGTTTGTTTACATAAACATAGCGACAATAATACGCTCTGAAATATTTACAATTTCTGAGTTAAATAAATTCGGAAATAATAAAAATATATGGAATTATGCAACATCAGAACAATACAAAAAAAGGATTATTATAGAGGGAAATATTGTAAATTTTATTAAAGTTGGTATGATTAAAAATTTCAAGGATGATGAAAATTCTTTGCAAGATATGTTACCAATTATTTTTAAATTGTAATATCTAAGTTTAAGGTGAAGATTTCATGTAAGAGTTATTGATACATTTATCAGTCACAATATTTTGCAAATCAGAGATGATGGAGGCAATGCTTTTAAAGCTCTTAATGTTGCAATTGATGCCTATTCCACCACTATCATTCTACACACAATATTACAAATGTGCTAAATTGCTTAGAGATAAAGTGTTTTATGATAAGCAGATTGATTATCCAAAAGATGGTTTAGTTTGGGATTCCGATTATGCAACTTAGAGATAAATTGAAATAAAAAAGCAACCCCTGTTTTTTGCTTAAGTTAGCATTTATGGCAGAGTGAAACACAAGTTCAGAAGTATAAATAAGCAATAATTAAGTTTTATTCCCTAATTTTCCTCA
>JAOZPA010000075.1 GCA_029932985.1 Campylobacterales bacterium | reverse complement strand
ACTCTCTTTTAATTCAACAGCCTCTTCTAAAAATCTCCAAAAAAAGCTTTATTGCTGACATTATATAACTAAATAGATTAAAATCCAATTAAAACAAAATTTTCGTTTGGGGACTCTAGCCCTAATAAACTTTTAAGATTGACATTTTTTAAATTTATGATTAAAAATAACACTATTTGGAAAAAATACGATAGATATGGGCTTTTTCATTGTTTATTATTTTTACTTATACTTAATCCAAAATTACACAATTAGCAAAAAATAATTAATTTAATATCAATTTAAGATGATTAATTTAATTTTATATGAAAATCTGATTTTTTTGTAAGTATCTTATACTATACTTGTAAGGTTTCAAATATATAATAAAGGGTAAAGTATGAAAATAGAGAGGAAATTTAGAAGTTTAGTAGTTGCAACAGCACTATTTGGTATGAGTACAACAGCTATTATGGCTGGAGATGAGTTAATTCAAAATGGGAGTTTTGAAAATTTTAGTATTAATAAAGATAATGGGAAATCAAAACTTGTTCAGTTTGATAATTGGAGTGAAAATGGAGAGGTTTGGAATCATGAGATTGGTAAAGTAGCAACAGAAGGAACATATAAAGTAGAGCTTGATATGGATAAAAATAGTGTGAATAGTTTAACTCAAACTATCTCTACTGTTGCTGATAAAACTTATTTATTGAGCTTGGATGCTTATGCACGAAAAGCTGGTACATCTGATTTTGAACTTTTAGTTGATGGTGAATCTATTGGAATTATTACCCCAGATAAAGATTGGGATAAATATGGTATAGAGTTTACAGGTAAAGGTGGAGAGCAAACCATCTCTATAAAAGAGATAGCTTCTCAGAACAATGGGTTAGGTGCAATTATTGATAATATCTCTGTTCTTGATGGAATTTCATTAGATAAACTAAAAGCTGAAGATAGAGCTATATATGAGATTATGGAGCCAACAGGATTAGACCAGATTTTAGAAATTATAGATAATGATAGACTCATTAATTCAAAAGTAACTCCAGCGAATATTATCAAAGCAAAAGATGCTGTTATTGCAATGAATAGTTTAATTAAAGAAGCGATAGTGACTTTAGGATTAGCTAATGATGGTGTTATTTCTATTGCAGATACAATGGAAATAAATCGCTATTTGGTTGAAACTGGAAAATGGAGTGGGCTTAGAGCAGATTATTCTCTAATAGAAACAAGTTCAGATACTGTGGCTATAACTCAAAATGCTATTAAAAACTTATGGGGGCGAATATATAACTTAGGTTTTAACACAACTAATAAAAATCGTGACATAACAGATATTAATGGTAAAAAGAGTACTAGCTTTGCAACTGTTGGGTACTATTTAGGGACAGTAGTTAAAGATGATATTACAAATGGATCACTTAATAATCCTGATTTTCAAGAGATACAGGGAACAACAGGGACAAAGTTAGATATGATGATTAATGTAATCTTAACAGATAGAGGTTTATTAAAAAGTGTACCAACAAGTGATTTAAGAGCAGGTGCAGATAATGCTAACAAAATGAATCATCTTATTATCAAAGCAATTAAAACAGAGGGATTAGGGAATGATGGAAAACTTACAACAGCTGATATCCGAACTATTAATAACTATTTAGTAGCAAATTATTTAGAAGAGTGGGCAGAACTTCACGGTGATGATGAAAAGGGTGAAGAGACTGGATATCATAGAGTTCAGAATGATGGAGCAACTACTCGAATTTATGCAGATAATGTAATGAATAGTATTGCTGATGGTATTTACCATTTAGGGTATGCAACTAACGATAAAAATAGACTTCTTAATGAAGATGGTAATAAAAATAAGAGTTTTGAAAAAGTAGCTTGGTGGTTAGATAGTAGTCTAAAAAGTGATTTACAAGCTGGGAAATTTAACAATCTTGAATATAAAGAGACAGTAGGTGCAACAGGTACATTTTTTGATAAAATGATTCCATATATTTACAACGATGAAGGGCTTCTTCTTAAAGTTTCGATGGAAGATATTCGAGAAGGTGCGAGAACAGCCAATGAAATGAATAAATTATTAGTTGAAGCTATTAAAATTACAGGTGTTGCAAGTGATGATTATATATCAGCGGAAGAGGTAAAAATTCTTAATAAATACTTAGTTGATAATCATGAATCTACTTGGGCCCAACTCCATGGTGATGATGAAAAAAATGCTGAAACAGGTTATCATAGAATCCAAAATGATGGAGCAGTGGGTATAATGCACAATAAAAATACTATTAATAATTTAGCTGATGGTATTTATCATTTAGGATTCCCTACTAGATTTACAAATAATTTAGAAAATGAAGATGGCAATAAAAATGTAACATTTACAAATGTGGCTTATTGGTTAAATCAATCTTTACAAGCTGATTATACAAAAGGAGTATTTAAATAACTGGAATAATCTTGTAAGAATCAACATTTTATGGTTATTAATATTTTTAGTTTGGGGCATATTAAAGATTTAGCTCCAGCGAAAACCCCTGTCCCCAAACGGAAATTTTCATTTGGGGACTTAAGCTTAATCAAGATTTTTCAGTAGTCTTCTCTCCTCTTCCAGTGAAAGATAACACCATTTACCAATTTCAAGATTGAGTTCAAAATTGCCAATGCTAATTCGGTTCAAATTTAAAACCTTTAATGGAGTACCAAATTTTGGGTCACTCATCGCTCCAAAAAGCCTACGAATATGTCTATTTTTCCCCTCATCAATCTCTACTCTTAGTTTTGTTTTTGCACCACCTGTGCCTATTTTTTTGACCTTGGCTTTTAGTAACCCGTATCTATTTTCTACCCCTTTTTTAGCCATTGCAATATGTTCATCTGTCACATATCCTCTAACCCAAACTTCATATATCTTAATACAATTTTTAGGTTTGGTTAGCAGATTGCCAATTTTGCCACTAGTTGTAAATAGTAGAAGTCCCTTAGATTCCAAATCAAGTCGTCCAATGGGCATCCAACCATCATCAAAAGCCCATTTTGGCAAAAGATTATAAACTGTTTTTCGTCCAAGGTCATCTGAGCGTGTGACCAAATACCCTTTAGGCTTATTGAATGCTAAGAGTTTTTTAGAGTTGTTTATTGTTTTATTCATTAGATATTCCTTAGGTATTTTTGATAAAGGTAGGGATTAAAGGGGAGAATTAGGATTAGAAATTAATTTCCAACTGACATTTTGGACAAATCATAATTTCTTCCTTTTTGTTTGATTATACCATATCTTATAACAACACTAGCTTTTAAGGACAACCTAATCGAGATGGTACGACAGGAAAAACAATCTAGCGGTGAGGGGTCATAAATCATTGACCCAATCTCTTTTTATAAATTATTGAATATAAAATTGGGACATATAGTAGGTTTAGAAATGTTGCCCAGATTATACCAAAACCTAGTGAGATTGCCATAGGTTGTAAAATTACAGCTTGACCAGCAGCGAAAAATATTAGGGTAGAGAGTCCTAAAACTGTGGTGATGGAGGTTAGCAAAATTGGTCGTAATCGGGTAGTGGCGAGGTGGATAAATTCATCTAAACTTTTGGCTTTTTTGATGAAATCTACCATAATTATGCCATCGTTGACCACAACTCCACTAAGTCCGACGATTCCTAAAACTCCTGGCATTGTGAGATTTAGACCGATTATGAGGTGTCCTAATAAAACTCCAAAAATAGAGAGGGGGATTGAGCTTAAAATTATCAATGGCAGAACTATTGAGTCAAACATCCAAACTAGCGAGATGAAAATTAAAAACATTGCGATGATGGAGGCTTGAGTCATCTCAATAGCTAACTGCTGATTTGCCTTCTCCTCACCTTTGATAATGACTTCAACTCCCTCATTTTCCAATTTCTCAAAAAGTGGTTGGAGATTATCCAGAATCTCTTTTGATGTGATGATATTTTTGTCAAGCGAGGCATAAACTGTACTTATTTTTTTACTATCCTCTTTGAAAATTGTGTTGTAGCTTTTTTGATACTCAAACTCCACAATCTCTTTTAACCTAACTTTTTTCAGACTATTTGGCACACCTATATAAAAATTATCTATGGTTGAGAAAAAATCTTTACTTATCTCTTGAGATTTTATCTTTATTAAATCATCCTTATAAAACATTTTTGAGATTTCCGCTTTTAAAAAAAATGGTCGCAGGGTTTGCGAAACTAATTTTTCATTAAATCCCAAAGAGTAACCATAGGAATTAACTTTAAGTTTCAACTCTTTTTTGCCAATCTTGAGATTATCCCCAATATTAAAAACCCCATTAGATTTTGATAAATTCTCACTTATCTTTTTTATTGATTTCTCTATCTTTTTATTATCACCCGAAAGTGCAATCTCCACATCACTTTTGACAATCCCTGCCCCCGGGACAATCACCGTCAACTCCTCAAAATCACCACTCTCTTTTAAGTTTTTCAAAAGTTTCTCCATCTTTAAAGCCAACTCACGAGCCGTTTTATCCCTGAGCATATCGCTATCATCATACTCAGGCGAAAGATATGGATTTATATAGATATTGAAAAAATCATTGGGAACTCGTTCGTGCAGATTGACAAAAATATGAAAATTATTCTCACCAAACTCTGGAGCAAATTTCGCATCAAGCCTCATTCCCGAAATCGAAGTTACAGAATCCATCTGCTCAAAGGAGATTTTATCCAACAAAATTTTTTCTACTTTGGTCACGAAAACTTGAGTCTCTTCGAGATTATTATTTATATCCACTTTTCCACTTACATAGATTTGAGTATTGTCAAAATCTGGAAAAAGTTGAAATTTGCTTTGGCTCAAAAAATATCCTATTAAAAAGATGACTGATGACAAAAAAAGTATGATAAATTTTTTGCGGTGAGTGAGCAGAAGTCTAATTAATTTGGAGTAAAATGAGTTTAAATTTATCCAAAGTTTTGATTTTTTTCGCTTGTGTTTAACCACCGTCAGAAAATCTTTAGCGTGAAGGGGCAGGAAAAAAAATGCCTCAATCAAGGAGCTTAAAAGTAGAATTGAAATCATAATGGGCAAAATTTTGATAAAAACCCCCATCTCACCACTCATAATCAAAAGTGGCAAAAAGGCAAAAATCGTGGTGGCGGTAGCGGTCAAAACGGCAGGAAACATCTCCGTAGCCCCAATAATCGCTGCATCTCTGGGAGTTTCACCATTTTCAAGATGCCTGTAAATATTTTCAGCAACCACAATTGCTTCATCCACCAGCATTCCAAGAGCAATCAAAGCCCCCAAAAGCGAGAGCATATTTATGCTATAACCCAAAATTTTCATACTAATAATCCCGATAAAAAAACTCACAGGAATTCCAACGGAAACCACAAAAGCGATTTGACCGTTGATGAAGATGAAAATACTAAGCCCCACCAAAATTAGCCCAAAAAGAATATTTGAGATGACAGTATTTAGCCGATTTCTAATCCAAATCGAAGTATCGGTATAAACGGCAAACTCAAAATTTTTATATTTGGCTTTGAAAGTTTTCAAAATTTCACGAATCTCTTTTACCAAAGCTATCGCATTCCCATCTTTGCTTTTGTTGATATTCACAGAAATATTTGGCACACCATTATAGTGGGAGATTTGGCTAGGGTCGGAGAGTTGAAACTTCACATCACAAATATCTTTAATTCTAACTTTTTTCGCCCCCACAGAGACTATTGTATTTTTGATATTTTCTATCTCTTTTTCGCCGTTAATGGTACTAATAAAAAGATGATTTCCCCTCTCCTTTATCAGACCAATTGGAAAAATCGAGCTAAGATTTGAGATAGCAGAAACCACTTGCAATCTGGAGATTCCATAAGCGGTTATCTTTTTCTCATCTATAAAAAAAATCAACTCTTTGTCACTATCGCCCTGCACATCAATATCACTCAAATCTTTAATTTTTGAAAATCTACTTTTTAACTCATTTGAAACTCGCAAAAGCTCCTCTTTATCAGCCGTTGAGGAAACCGAAATCGTCACCAGCGGATAAACCATCTCAAAAATCTTAGCGGTCGGCTCATTCATATCACTAGGCAAATCTTGCTTGACTTGACTAATCGCATCTTTGACATCATCGAGAGCTTTTGAGAGAGATGAGCCAGTTTTTAAGTTCGCCTTAACCGTAAAAAATCCATTTTTGATAGTGCTTTCTATTGTATTAATTGAGCTAATATTCAAAAGTTCATCTTCTATATTTTTTACCGCCATCTTGTCTAAAATATCTGGACTCGCTCCATTATAATACCCATTTACCATAACCGCATCCAAACTAGAGGGAGGAAAAATCTCTTTTGAAATATTCATATAGGAAACCCCTGCTACAAATATCAGAAAAATCAGAAAGATATGGTTTAAAATTGGTTTATTTATGGAAAATTCTATAATTTTTTTTATCATTTTATCACTTTTTTAAAAACTTATTTAAAGTATAATATAATCTTAGTGTAACTTTTATTAAAAAAACAATATTTTAATGAAAACTCTATAAAACTATTTCATTTGCCATTTTCAATTCCTGCATATTCTTGCATTTCTTTAAAAAGTTCCTCTGAAATTTCATTATTTTGAGTGATTAATAATTTTTTCAAGCCTTATAAGAAGTAAAAACATGTTATTTTGCCTTAATATGGCTTTTTAGAATTTTCATAATATACTATTAAGCCCTAAGAATAGGTATTATTTATATTTTAATATGTTTTATATCACTCATCACAGAATCTATGAGCATTTTAGATTTGATAAAAATGTGAAAATTCTCGATTTAAATCGTACTGCAATTGCCAAAGTCCCCTCACCGCCAAGAACTTCCTAGCTTTGATAAATAGATTTTAAATTCTATTTATCACCCTTTTGCTTATGACCTCCTCCTCACTTATTGATTAATTTATAATATCTTCATATAATTCAACTATTTAAAAGTTTAAAATAGTAATATAACAAAAAATTTAAACTTAAGGTTTTAAGATGGATTTAAAAAAATTATGGAAACTAATCATCTCTATGGAAACTATGGTGGTGTTGACATTTATTTTTGCCTTAACTTGCGGGGTTGCTACATTTATCGAAAATGATTATGGCACAGAAACCGCTTGGGCAGTTGTGTATGGGGCGAGGTGGTTTGAAATTATTCAAATACTTTTGGGTATAAACTTGGTGGGAAATATCATAAGATATAAAATTCTCCAAAAGAAAAAGATTCCGTTAGCACTATTTCATATAGGATTTATATTTGTTTTGCTTGGGTCTGGACTTACGAGATATGTAGGTTTTGAGGGGATTTTGCATATTCGTGAGGGGGTTTCTGAAAATAAAGTTATTTCGCTTGAACCCCATATTCAGATTAGGGCTAAAAAAAATGGAAAATTATATGAGGTTAAAGCACAAAAACTTATCTCTAAAATATCCAAAAATAGATTTAATTTGACATTGGATGTTGATGGTCAAGATGCTACTTTGGAGTTGCTTCATTTTATAGATAACTCTAAGACAAAATCACTAAGTGCAATTGTGGCAAAAGTGGAGTTTGAGGGCAAAAGTGAAGAGATTCAAATGCTTGGTCGAGGGCGAGGAATCAAGGGGCTAGTGGTCAAGAAAAATATTGCTGGAGTAGATTTTGAGTTTGAGTGGGGGGCTTATGATGTAAAGTTGCCGTTTTATGTCAAGCTTAGAGATTTCCAGCTTGAGCGATACCCTGGTTCTATGTCGCCATCCTCCTATGCCAGTGAAGTTACAGTGATTGATACAGTAAACAAAAAAGAGTTTAAATATAGGGTTTTTATGAATAATGTTATGGATTATGGTGGTTATCGATTTTTTCAATCCTCCTATGATATGGATGAAAAAGGTACAGTTTTGTCAGTCAATAAAGACCCAGGAAAGTGGCCTACTTATATCGGTTATATGCTTTTGGGAATTGGATTTTTCTTTAATATTTTGAATCCGCATAGTAGGTTTAGAAAATTAGCAAAATTAATTGAGCGAGATACTGTCAAAAAAACTGCTGGTCTGCTTGTGGTTGCATTTGCTTTGATGTTGGGTAACTCAAACCTCGAAGCATCAACTACTCAAGAGCAATTATTGGAGAAAGCCAGTAAATATGATAAGGAGCATTCAGATAATTTTGGAGCATTATTGATTCAATCAAATGCTGGGCGGATAAAACCTGTTAATACTTTGGCGATGGAGGTTTTAAATAAGATTTATAAAAAAACTTCCGTTGGGGGCTTAAATGCAAATCAAGTATTTTTAGGGATGTTCGCATCTCCTGATGTTTGGAATGAGATGAAAATCATAAAAGTTTTTCACCCTGAGCTTAAAAAAGTTTTGGAGATGGACGAAAATGAGAAATATGCATCATTAAGTCAGTTTTTTCAAAAGAGAGGTGGAAATAAATATAAGATTACAGAAGTTGTTCAAATCGCTCATCAAAAAAAAGTTTCTCAAAGAGACCAATTTGATAAAGATGTTTTGAAAGTTGATGAAAGGGCGAGTATTCTCTATTCGGTTTTGGGTGGTAGAATGTTAAGTTTTGTGCCAAAACAGGGAGATACAAATAATAAATGGCATGACCCGATGACCGCTCTAAAAACTTTTCCTCAAAAAGAATCTACGGAATTAAGAAACCTGCTTTTACCCTATTTTGAGGGGTTAGAGACGGGTCGTGAAACTGGAATTTGGCTAGATGCGGATGTGGCTTTGACAAATATCAAAGAGTATCAAAAAAAAATCTCACCAGATATTATCCCACCTCAAGCACAGGTTGATATGGAGATTTTATATAATAATCTGCACATATTTCAAAAATTAATTTTGGTTTATCTTTTTGCTGGACTGTTTTTGCTCGGATTCATCTTTTACAAAATGGTAAAATCAAATGCAAATATCGATAGATTTGCAAAGATTGTTTTGGTTGTAAATATTATCGCTTTTACCATTCATACCGCTGGTTTGCTTTTGAGATGGTATGTTTCGGGACACGCACCGTGGAGTGATAGTTACGAGTCGATGCTCTTTATTGCTTGGTCGTTGGCATTTGCAGGAATCACTTTTTCCAGACAATCCACCATCGCTTTGGCTTTGACCTCCATCCTCACAGGTGTCACACTTTTTGTAGCCCACCTCAGTTTTATAGACCCACAAATTACGACTCTAGTCCCCGTGCTAAAATCTTATTGGCTTAATATTCATGTTTCTGTAATCACAGCCAGTTATGGATTTTTAGGACTTAGCTCGATTCTTGGATTTTTTACTTTGATTCTATTTATAATGAGAAAAAATGGAAATTCAAATATAGATTCAAGTATCGTCGAAGCTACTCGAATAAACGAGATGTCAATAATTTTAGGGTTAAGCTTACTTACTTTTGGAAACTTCTTAGGTGGTATTTGGGCAAACGAATCTTGGGGTCGATATTGGGGCTGGGACCCAAAAGAGACTTGGGCGTGGATTTCGATTTTGGTTTATGTGATAGTTCTCCATATCAGATTTGTACCACGATTTAGAAAACATTATGAATACTCATTTGCATTTTTCTCAACTATCGCTTATGCTTCTATCATAATGACCTACTTTGGAGTGAACTTTTTCCTATCAGGAATGCACTCTTATGCTTCAGGTGACCCAATGCCCGTACCAAATTTTGTATATTATGCGATGGGCATAGTAGCATTTGTGACCGCTTGGGCTTGGGCAAAACGAGATATGAAAAACTTAAAGGGCTAAAAATGATTTGTATATTTGATTGTGAAACTATTCCAGATGCGAAGCTTGTTAAATCTGTATTTAATATTGATGATGGGAGTGATTTAGAGATTTCTCAGGAGGCTTTAAAAAGATATGAAAAAGATAAAGGCACAACTTTTTTGCCAATCCCTTTTCATCAAGTGGTGTCTATCTCTGCGGTAATCGCTACAAAAGAGGGTGAATTTATCAAGGTTAGTTCAATTGATGGCGATAATGAGGAGCAGTTGATAAAAAGTTTTCTCTCCTTTATTGACAGTCAAAATCCTAGACTTGTGAGTTTTAATGGCAGGGGTTTTGACCTGCCAATGCTGATGACAAGGGCAATGAAATATAATCTAAGTTGCCCTGCATATTTTGAAACTGATGATAAGGTTTTGAAAAAAAGCAAATGGGAAAATTACAAAACTAGATATTGTGATAAATTTCACCTAGATTTAAACGATTTCATCGCAGATTTTGGAGCGGTGAGGGGCATTAAGCTAGATTTGCTTTGTAAAATGTCTGGAATTCCAGGGAAATATGATGTGAGTGGTGACCAAGTGATGGAGCTTTATTATCAAGAAAAATTGGAAACGATTAAAGAGTATTGTGAAAGTGATGTGATAAATACCTATTGGTTGTTTTTGAAATATGAACTTTTGAGGGGCAAAATCTCACTGGATAACTATTATAAGTTTTTAGAAAAGATGGCAAATGGTTTAGATAAAAATAAATCATATTATAGTGTTTTTTATGATAAAATTACAAATCAACAAACAAAAAATAAAGGATAAAATTTGGCAAAAATTACACCCATAGATAGAGAGATTGTGCTTGACCCAAAGAGGTATATCGTTAGTGAAACTGATGCAAGTGGAAAAATCACTTTTTGTAATGATTATTTTGTGGAGGTTTGTGGATATGAGCAAGATGAATTGATTGGCAAACCACATAGTATTATTCGTCATCCCGATATGCCAAAAATTGTTTTTAAACTTTTGTGGCAAACTATTTCGCAAGGCAAGAATATAAATGCGGTTGTCAAAAATTTGGCAAAAGATGGTAGATATTATTGGATTTTTACCGAGTTTGAATCTCGAAAAGATACAGATACGGGCAAAATTATAGGTTATCACGCTTCACGAAAAACTATCTCAAAACATATTCTTGAAATTATTTCGCAACTATATACCCAACTTTTAGAGGTTGAGAAAAAAGATGGAGTAGATGCTTCAGAAATTTATCTTCAAAATTTCTTAAAAGAGAAAGGTGATGATATAGAGTTTGCAAATATTATGGAAGAGATTCACCGATTTTATTAAAAATTTAGGCAATAAGTTATTTTTTTAACTTTTTGCCTTTGATAACCTCTTAACTATTTCTTACTATTGATAAAATATCTCTTTTATCAATCTCTCTTTAAAACTTCAACATTACTTACAATTTAGACAAAATTAGATAAAATTAGATAGTTTTTAGTCTTAAAAAATTTCCGTTAGGGGACT
>JAOZPA010000200.1 GCA_029932985.1 Campylobacterales bacterium | reverse complement strand
GCGAAGACGAAAATTTAACTCTTTGTGAAGATGGAAATGGAACTTTATGCGAAGATGAGAATTTAACTCTTTGTGAAGATATAAATATGACAGACCTTGAAGTGAAAAAAGGGCTTAGTATAATTAGTGGAGATATTAATCTCACACAACTTCCAGATACCATTCACTCTGTTTGGGTAGTTCAAAATTTCAGTTTTTCAGGATATTCGCCAGATGAAGATGTGACTGCTCAAATTGAGGAGAGTTACAAATTGATTGAGGGTGATACAATCAAGGCAAATCAGGGTATATTAATTTATGCTTATGAGGACACAAATATTTCTGTTCGAGAGAGTGGGGCTTCAGAGATTCCACAAGTTTTCGGTGAGGGGTATTCATTGCACGGTACGGATGGAGAGGATTTTAATATCGAATCTATCGATGAATGTGAGGTTGTGATAGCGATTAAGATTGCAGGTGATGTGATTTCTACTTATATTTCTAATGGTGAACTAGAGCAGAATGAGCAGTTAGAGCAGTTTGTGGATTTGTATAAAAATGAGGGATATTTTATCCTTTGTGATAAAAAGTAGGAGGATAAGATGAGAAAATTATTTTTAACTATTTCGGTAATTGCTTTGGGATTCTTTTTTGTAGCTTGTGGCGGGGGTGGAAGTGATGATTCAGGTTCTGTTACCCTTAAAGGAAAGATTACAGATGGTCCAATCTATGGGGCGACTGTCAAGGTTGTAGATGCGAATGATGTAAGTAATGTTTTGGCGGAGACTCAAAGTGATGAAGATGGAAATTTCGAGGTTGATGTAGATAAGTTGGCTGGAAATTATATGCTTTTGGCTGATGGTGGGCAAGATATGGGTGTCGATGGTGAGGCAAATGCCAACGATGAAAATAGCTCATTTCAGATGAAAGCTATTGTGAATTTGGATGAGAATGAAGATGAGGTAACGGCAAATGTAACCCCTGCAACGACGGTTGTAGCGAATATTGTGGAGGACACAAACTTATCTGTTGATGAAGCTGAATATACTTTGAAAGAGGCTTTTGGAATTGAAGACAATAAAAGTTTAACTCAAATCGACCCAACAACAAATGATATTATCAATAAATTGGGTAACTTTTTGGCACTTTTGAGTAAGTCGATTCCTAGTAATGATAAAGATTTAGTTTTTAAATCTATCTCAAAAATTGTCATAAAAAAAGAGATTAAAGTTAAAATTACAAATCTTGATGTGATTGTAAAGAGTTTGAATCTCACCGATATTGCCAATGGTGTACAGGAAATTTCGCCTGATGCTATTTCGCAAGATGATATCGAGAAACTTACAAAAACTTCTGTGGTGATTACTGAGCAGTTAAAAATTACTGTGAAAAATCTTAAAACGGTTAAATCTATCACAAAAGCGGAGCAGAAAGAGGTTTTGTCTTATAAAATAGCTTTTAATGAGTTGCTTAATGAGATAAATGCAACCGAGCTTGATAGTTTAGATGTTGATAAGTTAGGACTTTATACTGATACTCTTCAAACTACTATGAAATCGGTACTGGATGCGAGAGATTTAAATGATAGCTCACCTGAAAATATTGAACTTCTTAGCGATATTGTAAAGGTAAATTTAGATAAAGATGCGGATAGTTTATCTCCTGCTTTGATTCAGATTTTGGATGATTATAAGTCAATCTCTATCAAAATCAAAACCAAGACAACACTAAAAGCAAAAATCAGATTAAAGAAAATTGTGAAAAATATCTATATCCAAACAGATATTAGCAAACTTGAAAATATCAAGAATGTCACGAAATCTTTAACTGATGAAACTGTAATAGATGAGCTAGATAACTCTGCGAGTGAAATTGAAGAGGTGGCAAATGCTGGTGATTATTCAATCAAAGATGAGTTGCAAGAGGAGCTAGAGCAGACTTTGGCTGGTCAAGTTGCAACCGATATTTGTGAAAATAAAGGCTCAATAACCCCTAAATTGATTAAAGCAAAAAGTTCAAAAAGTTTTAAAAATAAAACTGTGTTAACTGGTTTAAAGCAAACTTTAAAAATCAAAATTGATATTAAGATTAAATCAAAGAAGCTTAAAAAAGGTGAGAAATTATCTCGTAAAGATAAAGCTAAATATTTTGCATCAACTCAAACAATCAAAAGTTTGAAATTGACTATAAAAATCAAAAAAGATATCTCTTTAACTAGTTTTAATGCTCTTTATGATGCAACTGTCACTAAAGCAGATAAGGCTTATGAGCAAAAAATTGATGACCTTAAGGCAGAATTAGAGGCTTTGCAGATGAGTTTTGTCGATTTGAGCCAAACTTTTAATTCAACTACTTTTAATCAAACAATTGTAAATAATACCACCATTATAAATAATATTAATGAGGGTAAAGGTACAATTAAAGATAAAATCAAGATTAAGATTGATATTAAAATCAAAATCAAGGTTAAAATTGTAGTATCTGGCAATTTTGTCAAAGCGGAAGAGATTGAAGAGGAGATTGAAGAACTTCCTCTATTTAATGTGAGAAGAATTAAATTTACTCTCCCAAGACTCGAAGGTCTTCCAACTGAACACTCAGGTAAAATTGAGTTCAAAATTAAAACTTTAGTAGAATAAACTACTTTTTCTAATTTAGGAATAGAAATTTAATAAGATATGATTTTTATGACAAATAATAGTGCAGATTTGGATTAAGTTTTTTGCCTAACTACTGGAGTAATTGGTAAAAAATTTCATTCAAAGATGTGCTGTTAGTTGGCGATAAAAATTGGGTATTATTTAATTACTAATCTTTACCATTTTGGATTGGGGATTTTTTCCTAATCCAAAATACCCCTCTCTCAAACTAATTTTTTTCCCACTCAAAATTTAGTATATTTCTACTATTTTTATCAAATTCAACTCCAACGAGATAGATGGTTTTATTTTGGTTTTGATATTTTAGGGAA
>JAOZPA010000008.1 GCA_029932985.1 Campylobacterales bacterium | reverse complement strand
AATCTTAAAATAACCATTTTCTCTCACTTTGTAGCATAATTAGATTTAAACCAATATTGAATTAAGTTTTATTCCTTAAACTTCCTCAGACCCCGAAGTTGCTCCTTTATTCCTTAAACTTCCTCAGACCCCGAAGTTGCTCCTTCTCCAAATGCTACGACAAGAAAAATAAAAAATATTGCTTAATAAATCAAACCCGTAGATTTTACACCCCTATTTCAAATGATAGGGGTGCGTTGCCAAACAATAATCCTACTTTTCTAAAATCTCCAAAAAAACTATTTTTTATGAATAAAATAATTTAAATTAAAAATTTATAGACATATTTGCAAATGGTCCACTAAATATTGTAGAAAATTCTGTTACCATATTATAATCTCCAGATGTTTTATATTTGGTACTGATATAATTATATTTATATCCAAAATCAAAATCTACATCATATCCATCTAAAAATTTTTCTTGAATATTGTAGCCTATAATCGCTTCTAAAAATTCAGCATCTAAATCGGTTAAATATTGATTAAATCCCTCTGCCGTAGATTCCAATTTACCTTTACCAACAGCTATATTAAAAATCAAACTATTTTCATAAAATCGTTTATTGCCAAATACAGCTTGATAAAAGTAACCATCATATTCAATATTTGCCAAACCTTGGTGTAAAACTTCACCTGTTTTATTTTCTACAATATACATATCTTGCGGAAATTCATAATTATATTTTCGATAACCAAAACCCAGATATTGATTAAATGGATAAATAATGGCATTTAGTATTTGTAATTCTGTCTCAAAATCTCCCGATGAAGGATATTCGCCTTTATAATTTGCCTTTAGCTCACCCCTAAAATTTGCTTTTAAAAAATTAAACTCCACATCTAAATTAGGTATCATATCTATCAAACTAAAACCCATTGAAAAACCATCCGCCTCTTGCCCCTTTTCAGAGTCAAGCCCACTACTATAATATTCAAATTCAATAGGAATCAGCTTATAATTCGCTCTAAGTCTAAGTACCGTCGCTACACTATCCTCAATATTATAATCCATATTAAGTGCATTTTCAGGAAAACTATCACCACTATTTGAATTTTGAGTCCAATTTATATACCATCCCCCAATATCTACACTCACACCGCTCTCCGCTTCATCCCATTTTAATTTTTTATGAGTTACTTGCTTTTTTACCCAATCACTAAAAGTTAGTGCAATCCCATCCATCTTATCATCATTATTATCCCATTTATCCATAACTTTATCATAAGATTTGTTAATAACTTCATCACTTTTTTCTGCCAATGATGGCTCACTTGCAATTGCAAATATAGAGACTAAACTCATAACTATTATTTTTTTCATAAGATTTCCTTTAATTTTTAATACATAAATCCCCAAATGGAAATCTATTTTTCATTTTATACTATCTCAACAATCTCATTTCTGACAAATTATAAATTTCTATAAATCCCTTTTAATTCATCAATTTTTATACTATTAAAAATTTCCGTTTGGGGTTCTTAGCCCCCAAATTGATTTTAAATAGAGCCAACTTCATATCTATAACCTTTAGTGAAAATTTTTCTTGATTTTTTATTTAATAATCTTTCGGTTGGGGGGCATAATTGATTATTAATTAGATACAAAGTATCACTTAACATTTTTTCATTTATATCACCAAAATTATGCATTACATCATCATAAGATGTGCAACTTGGTGCAAATCCATCAAAATAATCTCCATAGCCATTTGCATTTATACCTTGAAAATTTATAGCAGATATTGTCATATTACAATATTTTTGAGGCATCATCCCCACAGGCTTACCATTTGTGGTTGTTCCCACCAAATATACATCGATAAATGGTAGCAATCCATTGATAACTGACTCACTTGCAGACGCAGTATTTTCAGTGACAATAATATAAACTCTATTTAAATTCAGATGATTTTCCCAAGATTCAAATTTCATAGTATAATTTAGATGAGAATGTTTATCATTATAAAGTGTGGTTTCAAAAATTTTACCCTCAACATTATAGCCACCTATCAAAGATGCTATCCATTCCGCCATGTGAAGTTTGCCCCCACCATTATATCTCAAATCAACTATAAGCTCATCTATATCTGCTGTTTTAAACTGCTCAAAAACTCTATTGATTTCGGGGATTGAAGCATCAATAAAACTTTGATAGATAAAATATCCAATCTTTTTACCATTTTGCTCTATAATTTTGCTATTTAGCACACTATTTTGAATTACCGTGTTTTTATT
Organism: Campylobacterales bacterium; assembly: GCA_029932985.1. GTDB lineage: Bacteria > Campylobacterota > Campylobacteria > Campylobacterales > JAOZPA01 > JAOZPA01. The sequence continues at coordinate 31,619 of JAOZPA010000008.1, read as the reverse complement.
CATTGTAAGAATTTTGATATTTCCATCAATTCTAACTTTAAATTTATGCTCAATCTCACCACTATCTTCACCCAAAATCTCATCCCACAAATCATTATCACTTATCTCTTGAATGGTTTTATCATTTACCTCCAAAATTTCCACCCCTCTTTTCAATCCAGCTCTATATGCAGGTGAATCTCTAAAAACATATTGAACATACACTTCATCACCTAAGTAGGTAAGTTGCACTCCAAATGTACCATAAGTTTTACCCTCATTATAATAACTATCGTGACTATCTATGGTATCAGTTGAGCCATCCTCATTTGTAATCTCAATATCTTCCCAAATATAACTCCATCTATCATACTTTTTGTATATCAATGCCTCCAATAAATCTTCACTATTTTGGTATTTTCGATAATCCAAATCAGGCACATTTTGATACCATAAATATTTATCTTTCATATAGTTATATAAAAATTCATTTTTACCCTCTATGGTGCAATTTTCACTTGTTGACTCATTTTCATCTCCACCACCACAACCAACTAAAAATAGCATACTTGATAATGTAACTATCATCATCTTAGATTTTTTTAAAAAAACATTAAACATTTAATTCTCCTCATATAATTTATTTTTGATATAATCAAAAGAAATTATATATCAATTATCCTTAAAAATATTTAAAGTTTTGAGATAGATAGAAGAAAATGACTTTTCAATAGAATTTAATTTCTAATCCTAAGTATATTTGTGAGGATAAAAAATCCCCTATTGCCTTTAAATCAAATTTATTGTATAATGATAAAAAAAAGGAGATAAAATGTTTAGGAAATACTCTACCAAACAAAAAAATCACCAAAATCATAATCAAAAATACTACAATACTCTACTGCTCAATTTTTAACATACTAAATTAATTTACACTTTTTTCACAAAACAATAATAACAATTTTCAAGGATATATAATGAATAATATAATAATATTTGATACAACTTTAAGAGATGGTGAGCAGAGTCCTGGGGCTTCTATGAATATGCAGGAGAAGATTCAGATTGCATTACAATTGGAAAAATTGGGAGTCGATGTGATAGAATCGGGTTTTGCAGCGGCTTCCCCCGGGGATTTTGAGGCGATTCGGCAAATTTCCGATAGAATCAAAAATAGTGTGGTTTGCTCACTTGCTAGGGCTTTAGAAAAGGATATTCAGTTTGCAGGAGATGCGATTAGAAGTGCAAAACATAAGCGAATCCATACTTTTATCGCCACCAGCCAAATCCACATGAAATATAAGTTACGAATGAGTTCCGATGAAGTGATAAAACGGGCGGTTGAGTCAGTCGCTTTTGCCAAAACTTTCACAAATGATGTGGAATTTAGCTGTGAAGATGCGGGGCGAAGTGACATAAAATTTATGCAGGAGATTTTGGATGCAGTCATCGGTGCGGGGGCTACAACCCTAAATATCCCCGATACGGTGGGTTATCGGATGCCTCAAGAGATGAAATATATGATTAGTGAACTTAAAAAAACGGTACAGGATAGGGCGATTATCTCCGTGCATTGTCATAATGATTTGGGTTTGGCGGTTGCTAATTCGTTGGCTTGTATCGAGGGGGGAGCTAGGCAGATTGAGTGTACCATTAATGGTTTAGGCGAGAGAGCTGGAAATGCAGCTTTGGAGGAGGTGGTGATGGCGATAAAAACACGAGCCGATAAATTTCCAGATATTTTCACAAATATAAACACCAAAGAGATTTTTCCAACTAGTCAATTGGTGGCAAATATCACAGGAATCTCACCGCAACCAAACAAGGCAATTGTGGGTAAAAATGCTTTTGCTCACGAGAGTGGAATTCATCAAGATGGGATTTTGAAACATCAAGAAACCTATGAAATTATGAGAGCAGAAGATATTGGCTTGGAAAAAAATTCGTTGGTTTTGGGCAAACTTTCGGGTCGTCACGCATTTAGTGATAGGATAAAAACTTTGGGTTACGATTTGGCAACGGAGGAATTAAATGAAGCTTTTAAGCGATTTAAAGTCTTGGCTGACCAGAAAAAAGAGATTTTTGATGATGATATTCGAGCGATTATCTCTGATGAAATTATCAAAACAACCCAAATTTATAAGTTTGTAAAGCTTAAATCAAATAATGAGAGTGATGATAAATCTGAAGCCACGGTGACTATTGCACATAATGGCTCAGAGGTTTTGGGGACTGCGACAGGAGATGGCACGATGGATACAATCTTTAATGCAATCGATGATGCGGTGAAATTAACGGGAATTTTGAAAGATTTTAGAGTGAGTGCGGTAAGTAGAGGCAAGGATGCCTTGGCTAGAGTGGTTGTTAAGGTGCAGTTTGAAGAGTGTTCATCAGCAGTCATTGGTCACGGATTAAATATCGATACTGTAATTGCTAGTGCAAAAGCTTATGTTGGGGCTTTAAACTCCTACCTTTCGATGAAAAACAATCTCAAAATCAAACCACGAGATGAAAATGAGATGAAAATCTAAAACCATTATAGCGGTGAGGGGACAGTTTGCTTTCCCCTTTGCTCTCTAATCTCTATCGCAAATTATTTTATATTCGCAATATAAGCAATTTTTGTGGTTTTGGGTCATTGAAAAATCTATTTTTCTCTCTCTTAATAGATTTAATTTACCGTCAAAGAGCAGTAGTTTTTCATCGGCATTTTGCCACTCTATCAACTTTTGATTTTTTAAATCATAATAGTTTATATCATCAATCTTCGCTTGATTTTCCAAAAGATGATAATAAATTTCCAATTGAAAATCGCTATGATCATCTGCCTTTTTGGGATTAAATTTGGGAATATTACCACTTTTATAATCGATAATTGTCAAATTATTATTTCGCACATCTACCCTATCAATAAATCCTTCAAGCCTAAAACCATTGTAATATTTGGTAAATTTTTTCTCAACCCACAAAACTTTATACCCCTCCATAAATCTTTTCACCTCATTTTGAGAAAAAGTTTTAAAATTTTTCATCATAATATCCAGTTGATATTTTAGGAAAATATTATCACGGCTAAGATTTGCAAAAATAGTTTTTAAATCGTTAAAAAGCTCGTCAGCATTGAAATAGTGATTTCTATTTTGATACAAAATTTTTAACCCCTTGTGAAGTTTTATCCCAATCTCTCGGTTATCCAAAATTTGCTCCTTTGGAATCTCAAAATTTTTCAATTTTTCAATATATTTAAGGTAAAATCTTCGCTTACAATCCAAAAAAAGTTTTAATTTCGTAGCAGATATGCTCTCTTTTGTAAAATCAAACTCAAACTCCAAATTCTCCTTTAGCAGATGACTCTTAGCACTATTTTTTTTATAAAGAATCGATAGCAATTTTTCACCATCAAGATGTGAAGTTTTAGTAAGATTTAACTCCTCCAAAAATTTTGATTCATTCATCTTATCATTTTTAGTATAGGAAATATTTATAAATTTAGCCTTAAAAATTAGATTACAATAGTGATATTTTTCCAAATTTTCTCGCTCACTAACAGTTGGGATTTGCAAAAATTTTCTTAGATTCGTAGATAAAAAAAGCTCTTTTGCTATTTTGTTTGGAACTATCTCTTCATTGAAATCGATAATAATCACCGCTTGAAAATCAATTTTTTTAGTTTGAGAAATATCCATTACCAAAATTTTACCACCTCGTAAATCGGGCAATCTTCTAACGGCTAGTCGATTCATAAAAATATGAAAAAGTTCTCTAAAATCATCTGAAATATTTAAAATTGTCCTAAATTTCAAAAGTTCATCTTCAATTATCTCCTTTTCGTTTGGGGACGAGAAAAAAGTCAAAAAATCAATAATCTGGGCAAAATAATTTTTCTCTATAAAATCTTCAATCGTACTCAGCACCAAATTCAATCTCTTAATTCGTAATCGATTTTGCTCACAATCCTCATCTAAAAAACTCTCAATTGCCGATAATTTTTGATAAATATCTGTTCGCTTAAATGAAATTCCATCTACAAATTTCAGATTTTTCTCATAATCAAACTCAAATAGAGAGTTTAAAATTTTTTTATCAGGAGCAATAATCACTATATCTTTGGGCAAAATTCCCATATTTTTATATTCATAAATTTTTCGTTTAATATTTGTAATCTGCAACATTCTATTTTCAAAACTATTAATTTGGATTTTAGCCCCCACACGTGTGGGTAATGAATCTTTGGAAATTATCTGATTTGTCGAGAGATTTAAGATATATCTATATCCCCTCTCCAAATTAAAATTTTTAAATTTTTTGATGATTGCAAAATTGAACTCATTGTAAGTTAAATATATTTTTAACTCTGTGATTTTTGCCACTTTTTTAAAAAATTCAAAATCAAAATTTGTTAAATAATCCTCTAAATATAAATCTATCGATTTAAAAGATTTTATATGGTAGGCATTTAGAGATAATGAATCCATTGCTAGAATCTTATCAATTTTACCCTCTTTTTTCAAAATATTTTTATAATTTTCTAAAAGCTGTTTTAATACATCTAAATCTTTTGAGAAAGTAGAATAGCCCTCAAATCCATAAAGTTTTTCAATATTTATCTGCTCCTCTGCCAAAATATCAAAAAAATTTAGAAGATGAGATGAGTTTTTTATGAAATTAAAAAAATTTCTATCAATCTTCAACTGTTTAAACTCCTCAAAATTGGAAGCTTGAAGCAGATATAAAATTCGACTATCTTGGTCTATGAGATTATCTGATAATAAAATCGCCTCCTGTTTGAACTGATTTATGGTCATAGTTTGGGGCAAGAACTGATTTGTTGTATTTTTATGAGATGAAAAACCGATATTTTGTTGTATTGGGAAAAGTTTTAATTTCAAGTGAACTCCTTATTTTGCAAAACATTGTATCATATTGTTTATAAAAACTCTTTTTCATAAGATATTCTGAAATATTTTAATGAAGTGTAGGGGTTTTAATGAAAAATTTTAGATTCATTAACTTTTCATTAACTTTCTGTTACTTAACCATTTACAAATAAAATGTATAATTTCAACAGTCAAAAAGTATTTAACACAACAAAAAACAGAAGGGTGGTACACAAACTCCTCCTAAAATTGTTTTTATTCATTATAATTACTTACATACCGATTACCCCAAATAATAAAGTAATACATTCTCCGCCTTTTTGTTTTTTGTTGTGTTAAACTTAGGCTACTGCAAATCGCTTCACATCTCTACCATCAAAAAAATTTACATCTACAAAAAGGAATTTTATGAAAAAGAAAATTATCTTCTTTTGTTTATTGACTGTTTCTATTTTTGCTAAAGATATTACATTCAATAATGCTTCGAGCGATATTAAAAGAGTTGTGCCAAATTCTCAAAATGAAATCTACTCTTTTTATGATTCTATCAAGATTGCAAAAAAATCTGTTGTCAATATCTCCACAAATAAAAAACAGATTGAGACAAAATCTAATTCACTTAATGAACTTTTTTTTAAAGAGTTTTTTGGGGCAAGGAGTCCAAAGAAAAAGCTTCAACATTCGCTGGGGTCTGGTGTGATTATCTCTGAAGATGGCTATATTGTGACAAATAATCATGTGGTTAAAAATTCTGATGAGATTATTGTGACTTTGCCAAAAAATACGAAAGAGTATAAAGCTAAATTGATTGGTGGCGATGAGGGGAGTGATTTAGCGGTGATTAAGATTGAGGCTAGTGGTTTAACTCCTGCACTTTTGGGATATTCGGGTCAGCTAAAAGAGGGCGATGTGGTTTTTGCCATTGGGAATCCTTTTGGAATTGGTGAAACGATAACTCAGGGGATAATCTCTGCTTTAAATAAAAATCGGATGGGTATTAATCGGTATGAAAATTTTATTCAGACTGATGCTTCGATAAATCCAGGAAATTCTGGTGGGGCTTTGGTGGATAGTCGTGGGGCTTTGATTGGAATTAATTCAGCGATTATTACAAGAAGTGGTGGAAATAATGGTGTGGGGTTTGCGATTCCTGTCGATATGGTCAGAAATATTACCAAAAAACTTATCTCTAGTGGCAAAGTTATTCGAGGATATATGGGTGTGAGTATTGGTGATATGAATAAGGATTTTAAAGCGATTTATAAACATCAAAAAGGTGCTTTGGTTTTGGATATTCAAAAAGATTCTGCTTCGCACAGATATGGACTTAAGCGGGGGGATTTGATTTATGAAGTTAATGGCAGGATTATTAAAAATGGGATAGATTTACAAACGATTATTGGTTCATTTGACCCTAGTGATAAAATTGTGATTAAGCTTGAGCGAAATAAAAAAGAGATGGTAATAAATATGACTCTTGGCACAAAAGAGGGTGATATTCATATCTCTAAAGCTGATGAAGTGCTGGGGGGGCTGTTTTTGAGTGATATTGACAAGGAAAATAGCCATAAATATAGATTAAAAAGTAATATTCGTGGAGTTTTGATTACAAATGTAGAACCCAAAAGCAAGGCGGAAATTGCTGGTTTTCAAGCAGGAGATGTGATTATTGCAATCGAGGAGATGGATATTAAAGATATTTCCAATGTCGAGAAGATTCTGAAAAAATATGATAGTAAATTGAAAAGAATTTATATCAATCGATATGGTCGAATCTATCTAGTTGCTATCAAATAAAATTCTATTATGGCTCGGAGAGGTTGTTTTTTATCTCTTTGGGGCTTGATGTTAAATTTTTATCATCACTTATATTTAAATCTTCACTAATTTTCATCGTTGAATTTATATCCACTATCTCTATTTGTGGCTTTAAACTTAGAGTTTCAAAATAGATTTTTTGCAAATTCGCATTTTCATTTTTGATATTTATCACTTGCTTTTGTAGCGTCTGTTTAGTTTCCCTCACATCGTGAAGTACATTTAAAGAATTTTTGCCAAAAAGTATTTCACCCGTGTGTATCGCCAAATAGATAGCTATGAGGATAAAAATTGTGATTTTTAGATAGAAACTCGGTGGGGGGGAGTTTTTAAACCCCAACCCATCTAGCAATTTCTCTTTGTCGTTCATCGTTAAAAAAGTTCTTTGCCTAAATATTCGCCATAGCCTAACTCTTTGTTGATTGTAATTAGTCTATTGTATTTAGCCGTTCGCTCACCTCTAGCTGTTGAACCTGTTTTGATTTGACCTGTGTTTAAAGCTACTGCAAAATCTGCGATGAAAGCATCTTCACTCTCTCCACTTCGGTGGCTCATCACACAAGTGTAACCGTTTCGTTGAGCTAATCGTACTGTTGCCATCGTTTCACTCACTGACCCTATCTGATTTGGTTTAATTAAGATTGAGTTAGCAATTTTTTTATCAATCCCCTCTTGTAAAATTTTAGTATTTGTCACAAAAAGGTCATCACCAACTAATTGAACCTTGTCAGCCAATTTCTCAGTGAGAATCTTCCAACCAGCCCAATCATCTTCATCCAATCCATCTTCAATTGAAACTATCGGATATTTTGCACATAAATCTACATAATAATCAACCAACTCCTCAGATGTTACTTTTCGGTCTTCTGAATCTAATTTATATCTATTATCCTCATAAAGTTCACTCGCCGCCACATCTAAAGCGATGGCGATTTGAGTTCCTGCCTTGTAACCTGCATTTTTAATCGCATCCATAATCACCTCAATTGGCTCTTCATTGCTACTTAAATTTGGAGCAAATCCACCCTCATCACCAAGTGCAGTGCTTTCACCTCGCTCAGCAATAATTTTTTTGAGATTATGATACACCTCAGCACAAGCTCGAAGCCCCTCATTAAACTCTGCAAATCCAACAGGCATAATCATATATTCCTGAAAATCAACACTATTGTTTGCATGACTTCCACCATTTATGATGTTAAACATTGGGGTTGGCAAAGTCATCGCATTTGCTCCACCAAGATAACGATATAGTGGAATATTTAGAGAGTTTGCACAAGCACGAGCTACCGCCATAGAAACACCAAGAACTGCATTTGCCCCAAGATTTCCATAGTTTTCCGTGCCATCAATCTCTTTCATAATTGCATCAATTTCCGCTTGATTAAATGGATTCTGCCCCAAAAGCGAATCTGTAATTTGAATATTTACATTTTCAACTGCCTTTAAAACACCTTTACCCATATATCGCTCATCGCCATCTCGTAACTCCAAAGCCTCTTTTTTACCCGTACTCGCACCACTAGGCACAATCGCACTAGCTTTTGAACCATCACTCAAAACCACAGTAGCCTCAACCGTCGGATTCCCACGACTATCCATCACCTCAAGTGCATAAATATCATCAATATATATCATTCATTCTCCTAATTTTTAAATTTTCAACTATCTTTAATACATTTATTAAGTTTTTTATCAAATGTAATCACTTTATCTTGATTTGAATAGGCACATAATAAACAATCAACAAAATCAAGATTTTTGGTTTTAAATATCTCTAATGCTTTTTTATTTATATTGTAATCAAGAGTTGATATATTTTCAAAATTAATCAATTTTAAAATACTATCTGCTATTTGAGGTTTTGATATTTTATATACACCAAATAATACATAAATAACCTCAGCTAATATCTCATTTGAGATAAAAATATTTTTTTTTGTTATAATCTCTTCCGCAATATCTGCCATCTCGATATTATCATTAACTAAATATCTTAAAATATAGTTCGTATCAATTCTAATCATCTTTTTTGAATTTATCCATAATGTGTATTTGCCAAGCTTTATTCTCTAAAATTATTTTGGAACTATCTGCATAACTATTAAAAATACCTCTTAAAGATTTTGAGCTTTTAGTTTCTTTTGATAAAGTTATATCTTTTAAATCTTTTTTAATAATTTCATCTTTTAGTATTGCAATATCATTTTTTATATGAGATATAAAATACATCAGATGATTATAAGCATTATCACTTATATTTAATGTCACACTATGCATTTTTCAAGCTCCTTTAATCTCTATTTTAATTTTTTTCTCTATCTCTAAAGCTAATTTTTTATCTGTTTTTAAAAGTTCTCTAACTTTTTCTCTACCTTGTCCTAATTTCATTTCGCCGTAGCTAAACCATGAACCACTTTGATTTATAATATTGTATTTTATAGCATAATCTATTAATTCACCCGATTTTGAGATTCCCGTGCCATACATTATATCAAATAAAGCTTGTTGAAATGGAGGGGCAACTTTGTTTTTAACAATTTTGGCTCTCACTCTGTTACCAATAATATCATCACCTTGCTTTAGTGTTGCAATTTTTCTCACATCAATCCGAACAGAGGTATAAAACTTAAGTGCATTTCCGCCTGTGGTTGTCTCTGGACTATTTGAGACAATAACTCCATTTTTTGAGCCTCCCACCATATAGTTATGATTATCTTTAACCGATATATCAAATTTTCTTTTTTTTCTCATTTGACGAGATGACGCCTCTCTAATTTCTCTAATCTCAACAGAATCTGTAATAATTTCAGGTAAATTTTCTAGCTTAAAGTCAATATATCTACCTTTAAATTTGTCAGGTAATTTATACTGCATTGACTTTGGAATATAAGGAGCTATAATATTTGCTAAACTATTAGTTGCTTTAACCGTAAACATAATATTTCCCTCTTTATAAAAAATAGAAATCCCATCTATTGATGTTTTTTCTCTTAATGTCTTTACTATTTTATCAAGTAAAATATTTTGATTTTTAAATCTTTTTATAGAGATATTTGTTCTGCTATGTCCATTATTGTTATCATAATATCCATCATCCATATACCAAAGAGCTAAACTTAATGGAGAGTAATTTTCAAGCATAAATAGAGGGTTTCTTTCCCCTAATTCTCTTTTTATTTTTGCAAACTCATAGCTAAAATTACTATCATATCTAAATCCTCTATTAATTTTAAGCTCTTTAAACTCCAAAAATTTTTCGAGTTTGTCAAGTTTCCAATTTAGATAATCTTGATTTTCATTATCTTGAAATTTTAAATTAGCCGTATTTTTATCTCTAATATTTAATCTACTATCCCCAATTAAAATACCTCGTAAAAAATCTCCATAAGTTCCATTAATTGTTTTGGTATATTTTGAGATTAATTTATCTTTAAAACTTAGCTCACCAGCCTCTTTCCAACCATTATCTGTTAAAATTTTGTGATTTTGAGTACAAGTAAAACCAAATCGACCTTTTCCATCTATCGATTGCGTTTGAATATGCACAAACTCATCACTATTTGCAACTTTACCATTATCGTGCCAATCAATAATTGGTTTTCTCTCTATTTTATCATTTTTTTCATTAATAGTATAAACATCTCCATTAATTTTATTATCAACGACTTCACCAATAGGAATACTCCTACCATCTGCAAAATTTACTAAAGTATCATAATGAAAACATCCGTAACCCATTGTGCCAATTTTCATTCTAAGTTGATTTATAAATATAATTGTAGTGTTCATCTTGTGAGTAACGGCGGTGAGTTTTCGCAAAGCTTGGCTCATAAGTCTAGCTTGAAGTCCCACATGATTAGCACTCATATCTGCTTCAATCTCCGCTTTTGGGGTCAAAGCCGCCACCGAATCTATCACAATTACATCAACCGCTCCACTTCTTGCCACCGCTTCCACAATATCCAAAGCTTGTTCACCAAAATCTGGCTGAGAAACCAAGAGATTATCAATATCCACCCCTAAATTTTTGGCATAAATCACATCAAGAGCATGTTCTGCATCTATAAATGCACAAATCCCACCCTCCTTTTGAGCCTCCGCAATTATGTGAAGAGTCAAAGTTGTATTATGATTAATAATTCCATTCATAATAAATGAGTGCGTTTTAGGCATAAAAACATCAAAAGTTCGTTTTGTACCCAAATCTTCAATAAATTTGACTTTACTAAAATAAAGATTTCTATCTATAATATCTTGATAATATTCCATAAAAATTTCTGCTGTTTTGCCTTTTTTTCTATCTTTTGCATATTTTAGCAATCTTTTTAAAACCATCTGTGAGAGTTCTACATTATCTTTTTTGTACATTATATCTTCGACAGGTAAATCTCTATCACTTTGCATATCTTTGACAAATGAGATGATATTTTGTTTTTGATGAGGAATAATATCATAAGAAAAGTCATTTTTATTTTTCTTATAAGATATAGCTTTTTTTATCTGTTTGGATTTTACTTTAGATTTTGTTCCTATTGTTTTTATATAAATATCTACATTATTTCCTGAAATAAAAAGTCGATAATAGTTATTATGTGCATATTTTTTAATACTTTTCTCTGAGATACCACTAACAATTCCAAAAGATAAAAGAGTTAATTGCACCTCTGTAAGAAGTTGCTTTGAGGCACTTACTACCTCTATCGAATCCTTTGCTATATGAGATTCACAATCAAAATACCCCATAATGAAATTTTTCAATTTATCCTCATTAGCAACTCTATATTTTTTAGGAATCACTTTATCTTTTGCAAGACCAAAATTTAAAGCAGTAAGTTTTAAAAAAAGCTTTTTAGAAACTTCTCTATTTATATGAATTGAGGGAACTCTATCTTTTTGATTTTCATATTTTTTAAACTCAATGCTATTTATTCCTAAATAATTTTGAACCATATCAAATATATCTTTTTCTCCATTTGAAAACATAATCTTTTTTTCACTAATTGTCCCATCAGCAGTAAATAAACCAGCAATATAGGAGTGCATATCAATTTTAATCTCAGTAGATTTTTTTTTAGAAAAGTTATCTTTAGATAAAACCAAATAATCATCTAATGATATATCTTTAGCCATTTTCCAAACAATAAAACCATTTTTATCCATAATTCTCAATGGATGATTCAAAGTTACCTCATTGGCAAAACCCTTTTTGGTTGTAATTCTAAAAACTTTTTTCTTGCCATTATAAGTTAGAGCAGTTACAGCTTCATTATCATTATTTTCATTAATAAGTTTTTTGGCATCTTTTTCTAAATATATAGTTTTAGTTGTATTTACAAGAGTAGATTGATATTCCCCCTCAAAAAGCTCTTTTATTGTTAAATAACCCTCTTCTGTGAGAATATAATTATCTTCACTAAAACATTTTCCACTACTCTCAGGACCATAGACTTCAATCATTCGCCCTCGTGGAATTCCGCCAATCCCCAAAGCTTTATCAATTCCAAAAGAACCTGTACTTATAGCACTAATTGGTTCTATGTTTTTATCACCTAGTTTGACCAAAGTCCCCTTACCGAAAGTTTTTTCAATCTGTTTTAGGGCTAAATCTAAAGCTTTTTGCTTCTTTTCATCTATTTTCATTTTTTTTCCTTATATTTTATTTTTATAATATTAAAATAGGCTTTACAACCCCAAACGAAATTTTCATCTCTTTTCTTAAATTTACAGTAAGTCATCAATGAGATTATTTGTATTGAAATTTATTAAAAAAGAGGTATATTCGTTTTTAAATATATTTTGTAAATATTCATTAATTTCTAACTCTTCATCATTTTCTTGAAAAATTTTATATTTGCTATTTTGAGTTATGGAGTATAAAAATAGGGTATGAAAATAGATTTTTGCTATATATTCTTTTTCTGCTATCTCTCTTTTTTCATTACTTTTCAATTTTGATTTATGATTTTTTAGCACAGTGCTATCTAAATTTATATAAATTTTTTCAATTTTTTCTTCATCTTGGAGAATATATAATATATTTTCATAATCTATTGTAGTAATATCATTCATTTTTTCCCAAGAGATTATTTTATCATCAGTTGGATTTTGAGATGTTAAAATTAACTCTGGAAGAGCTATTTTTTCATTATCTTCAATCTCTTTTTTCTTTATAGTATCTTTTTGAGGTTCATTTATCTCTATCCAAATCATCTCTTCAAAATTTCCGTTAGGGGATGATAGTTCTACTTTTATTTGAACTTCATCACCTATTTTTAATTCATCTGTTGGATTTAGAGAAATTTTTATCGTACCATTTTCTGGGCTTGATTTGGATATTTCAAAAATATTACTAATGCCTTTTGGTTCTCCCTTTTTATCTCCACCCTCTGTTTCATTATTACCTATATCAACAATTGAAATTTCTAACTCTCCATTATCTTCATCTCTATCAAAGTAGTGATTTTCTACATCTGTCTCAAATTGGATAGTTTTTTCACTTCCTTTAGGAATTTTTATAGCATTAATTCCTTTTTTTGAGTTTTTTAATTTGAAAAATGATGGAAATCTTTTAGGAATAAACTCTTTTTCTTCAACCTCTTTTTTATTATTTGAGTTTTTTTTGGGTGGCTTTTTCTTTTTAGTTTCATTATCTATTTCAAAAGTTTTATTTAAAAGTTTTAATAGTTCATTATTGAGCGGAAGATTTTTTGTAAAAGACTTAATTAATTCATCTGTATTAGAGCCGTCAATGGAGATAGAATCTTTTCGTTTTTTATGAATTGTATTTAATTTACTTTTTTTCAACTCTTTTGTTAATAGTTCTCGTAAATACCGATATTCTGTACCCTCTTTTAATCTATCACGACTAGCCATAAAAAGCTGACTTCTAAAATCATACTCCATATTTGTACAATCTACATGGACTAATAGATATTCTTTAAGTAGTGGAAATTTGAGTGAACGAGTGATAAATTCAGAAGTTAAATGCCCTTGAACTTGTCCATTTAGGGTAAAAACAATATACATATTGCTTCTAAAAAATTCATTTTTAATAGTTTTTTTAGATTGTTTTACATTTTTATCTTCAATTTTAGTTTTAAAGACATAAGAGGTTATTTTCATTTTACCAGTTTTTGGGCTGTTGTAATCTAAGGAAAAATAATCCTCTATATACTTATTTTTATCTTTTTCTAACCTTCTTTTGAGTCCAAAAGATTCTCTTTGTAAGTTTCTATCATTTGGATATCTCTCTTTTATATCTACCATCAAAATAGGAAGAGCTGGTTCAAATAAAAATTCATCTACTCTTTCTCTTAAATCTTTAGAAATTACAGATTTTGCTCCTGTTGGCAAGTCATAAGAGTATAATTTTATGATTGAACCTGTTGAAAACTCTCTGCTATGTAATCCTAAATTTAATTTTTCAATTTCAAATGAGGGAATTTTTTCATCAATTTTAAAATATTCATACCAAGTATTTTTTTTAGTCTCTTTATCTTCTTTTGTAAAAGGGTGTTTTCTGATTAGAGTAAATCCAAAATTACCACTATTATCATATTTTTTGGAAGCAATTAATTGATAACGATTTTTTCCACAAAATACAATAGAACCAGTTCCACCCATATTGTATTTGCCTTGCACAAACAAAATATCATTCTTATTACCCTTTCCAATAGATAAAAATGTTTTTTCAAAATCTTGTGGATGTTGCCCTTCTCCACTATCATAAATAGCTAGAGAAGTATCTTTTTTTCTATCTTTAAAAGTCCCATCTGCTATAATTTGTATTTCGTGAGCTTGAGCTTTTGCAAAAGATGGTAAATTCCATTTATCATAAATATCTTTATAAAATATTTCAACTGCTTCTTGCATAGTTTTAGGAGCTTTTTTTGATTTTGGATTAATACCACTTTCATAACATTTTCTCATTAAAATTGCATCAATAGAATTGGTTAGTTTTTCAATTAATGCACCAATAGAAGAGGCTTGTTGGTTTTCAATAGTTCCAAAGTTATTTTCATTTCCTCCTAGTGGATACCAATTATTCTGATTTTGAAATAGTAAACTGAAATCTATTATTTTTTGTAGTTCTGTTTCATTTTTAGCTTGATATAGTTGTAAAAATAATTCTTTAAGTTGCACAGTCTTCTCCATATAATAAAATATGATTTTTAGGATAATCAATAATTGAATTTTCTTTAAAAATAAGAAAATAGATTATATTTTCTAGGATTGGCAATAAAAAATTTTCAAAAAAAGTAACTAAATCTGATGAACTATTTAAAGTTGTATGTGTAATATGAAACTCGGTTTCTTTATTATGAATAATTGAATTTCTAAAATAGTAAATAAGTTTAGAGGAATTACTGTAGTTTAATCCATTGATATTTGATAGAGTCATTTTTGTAAAAATTTGATTTATTTTATCTTGACTAGTTAATAAATTTTTATAATTAAGAAGATTATTATCAAAATAAGCTTCTAATGTTTGTGAAGGAATAATATTTTCAGTTTTAATTTTTGTTAAAAGTTCTTTTAATGTTTTTTCTTCCGTTAAATCTACTTTTTTATACAAGTTTTTGAAATCTCGAATAGTAAATTTTGTATTTACCATTTCTGCAATAGGTCTTCGATACATGAAATTCTCTATTATGTGATAAAGCAGTAAATACTTAAGTAAAATATCTTTAGTATGATTGTATTCACTAAGAATATATGCACTCTCTTGATATTGATTAAAATTTTTAATATTACACTCTAGAATATTCTTTACATCGTTTATAAGAAATTGATTTTCTGTTGTTTCAATAGGACTATGGAAGGTTTTTCCATTAATTAATAATATAAATTGAACAAATGACTCTAAATTCTTTTCATCTACTTGACAATATGGAATGAAAAACCATAATTGATTATTTAAATTATTCCAATTCTGATTCAGTGCTAATAATAAAGAAGCGTAATATTTATTTTCTTCATCATAAAAATTTTCTAAATTAAAATCATTTGTATCAACAATCAAAAAAGGATTATTTTTATATGATAACTTTATATTTGTATTAATGGATAATGTATATTCTTCTTTTGATATGTAGTTAAATACTATTGTTTCATTATCAATTTCAATACCTTTATCAAGAATTTTTTTAGCAAGATAAACTTTAAAATCTATTTGTTCTTTAATAGTTTCTATATTGTCAAAGCTGTCTTGAATTTCTTGAGATTGTTGTTCAAAATATCTATCTATTTTATTTCTTAAATCTTCAATTACACTCATTTTTTATCTCACTTTTAGATATTTTAAAAATCGTTTTCCAACTTTTATTTATTTGGTTACTTATGAGTAATTTACAAAAATAGTAATATATTGAATATTTAAATAAATCTCCAATATTTACTTTAGCTATATTTATACTAGTTTTTGCATCATTAAATTCATTGATATTTATATTATCAATGTTTTCTCTTAACTTTGATAATATATCAGAAAAACAGTTATTTAGTTGACTTATATCTTTATTATATTTATACTGAAAATATTTTCCAAAAGAAGAAAACATACCAATTAATACTGATTCTCTTCCTAGCCATTCTAACCCATCTTTTCCATATTTTTCTTCTATAATTTTATCTAAATCTTTGAAAAACTTTATAAATTTTTCTAAATTATCTTCCATAAAAAAAATTTTAGCTTGTTCTAGCTCTATATCAATATTTTCATGCAATTCTTGTAAATATTTTTGATTTAATAAAATAGGTTCACATTTATCAAAAGCTATTAAAGATGATATTATATGAGTAAGATGTAATTGTCCTTTTTCTTTATTTTTATAAAAGTAAGTTGCATTTATATCTTTTGAACGAATAAAATCATTTAAATAGGTATTAGAAATTATATTTAAAAACAATAATTCTAATTGATGTTTTAAATCCATAGATTTATGCCCAGCATTTAAAAGCAACATTTTATTAATTTGTTCATTTTTATCTAAATTATCCCATACCTCAAACCATTGTATAAAGTTTTTAAAAATATTTATATCTACATTTTTATTTCTATAAAACTCTATAATAGTCCATAAATAAGATATTGTTGTTTCTCTTTCCACTAATTCATTCTTTAATTCTCTTGATAATCTAAATTTCGTTTTACTTTCAATCTCATTTTTTTTATTATCTTGAATTTCTTTAAGATATAAATTATATGCATTATAAATTAACTTAATTCTATAACTTCTTTGTAAACCATCTAAGATTTTATAGTCTTTAACTATTAAAGACTCATTATTTTTTGATAAACTATCATTATCAGCAACTAATACTATAGAAGGTATATACTGTTTTTCTAAAATAGTATTAGTAAGTCTTTCCAAATAAACATTATTTTTAATAATACCTCTTTGAATATCGTATTCTCTATATCTATCTGGAATTGATCGAACATAATCTTCTAAAGTTCCTTTGCACATATAGCAAGTACTTATTTTATTGTTATGTTTTTCTTCTCTTTTTGATAATATTTTCAATTCTAAATTCGCCACAAATTATCCTTATTTTATAATATACACATTATACAAAATTCATCTTTTTCAACTTCGTCAATCATTTTATCGTGTTTTGACAAAAACTCCATCTCTCCAAACATTGTTCCATTTTTTATCTGTCGTTTTTTTTTCATCTCTTCATATCTTTTATAAGATTCTTTTATTTTTTTTACTGTATGAGGTTTGCTTAACTCTTTTAAACTCATTCCTTGTATCCACGAATAGCCTATTTTTTCAAACTCCATCGCTTTTTGAAATTTATCTGGATGTTTTTCTAGTAGCCAAACCCACTCTATTTGTCTCATAAAGAAACAAAAATAGCAACCTGAACGGCTTCTAAAATACTCTATATTATACTTTTCATCGTAAATAACATCATAATAAGCAGGTAATCCTACCCCTGCATCATGTAAAATTCTTTTTACATCATTTAAATTTATACCATCCTCTTTAAAGGGCATGATTGTAATTATATTTTCCTTTGTTGGCACTAAACCCTCTCTATCTTCATCTGCTCTGATTCCTACATAATTATAGATTTGCTTATCTTTATATCTTTGCATAAATTCAAAAAATGTCTCTATTTTCATTTTTATAGTACACCATCTTTTTTGCGGTGAGGGGAGATAATCATTATGGTCATGCAAAAATTCTATAAATGATTTTTTAGGTTTAATATATTGTATTTTTATACCTAAATTGCTTTCTAATTTGTTTAAATAATTATAAGTATCTTCTAACTCTTCACCTGTATCAAAAAAAATATATTCAAATTTTCTATTTGGATATTTTTGTTTCAAATAGATTACTAATGCAGCACTATCTTTTCCACCTGAAACTGAAATAATGTGCAACTCCTTATTTTTCAAGTTCTGCCTCCTCCTCAAATAGTTGAGAGATAATATATAATTTTTCATTTTTTGACAAATTCTGTGTTAATAGTAACTTTTTTAACTCTATTAAATTTAAATTTAGAATATCTGCTCTTTTTTTATCTATTGAGACTATCTTATTAATTATTTTATCTTTTTTTGTTACGATAACTCTTGTCTTTATAGTATTTTTTGAGCTAAGTTGTAAAATGTCTAGTTTTGATAATAGTTTATCCGCACAATTTGAGATTTTTTCTTTTAAAATTATAATTTCATTATCATAACTTTGAGTAATTTTTTTATTATTAAATATTACAGATGTAGTATCTATAAATTCTATCAAGCTATTGGAATATTTGAAATTTTGAATAAAAGCTCTCTCTTCTCTATCTAAAGGCATTTTCAAAAATTTATCTGATAAATTAATTGATTCACTACCATAAGGAAAAGAGGTGTGTTCTAATAAAAAAGCTTTAGCTATATAATTTTCTAAATCTGAAATTAATAATTTATAGGAAAGTACAATTTCATTAAAACTATTTTTAAACTCTTTTATAAATTTATCTTTATTAATTTGTTCAATATTATCATATCCTAATGCTTTTGGAAAAAGAGTGAAAAAAGTTTGATAGGGTTCTTTTGCTGATAATAAAGCACTTCTTAAATTTTTAGCTTTTTGAGATAAATTTTGACTATTTTTTGCATATTCTGGTAATTTGTCAAAATTAAGATAGAGAGTTTTGATTATTTTTTGAATATTACCTTTTGAATATGTTGTATTTGAAATATCATTTATAATGGTCAAATATATTTTAAAAATCTCTTGCTCTTTTTTGTTTAATTTAATATATTGTAATTCATATTTTTTATAAGCTTTAAACATATTCATAATTAAATCTATATCTAGCTGGTATTTATATGTATTATCTCTAAAAATAGATACAAATGAATGATTTGTTATGATAAATAATGAAATGAAAAATAGGGAACTTTGAGCATTTAAACCAAAAGGTTCATTTGATAATTTCTCTATTAATTTATCTACACCTATTTTTTCTTTTAAAGTTTTTTCTAAAAAATCCCATATCTTATCAAAATTTAAATTTTTTGGTTTTGTTAGAATCCAGATATTATTAACTTTTTGGTGCATTCCTGAGGGCTTAATTACAGAGAGATACAAAGCTTTTTCAGGAGGATATTTATCACTTTCAAAACCCAAACTTTGAAGATTATTTTTTTCTAACATAAAGATAAATAATCTTTTAATAATTGAGGTGAGGTGTCCTTTTGCTATGGAATGGATAAATGTGTAATTATTTATAATAGGAGTTAAGGAATACTGTTTTTCAAATATTTCACTAATTAATTGTTGTATATTTTTTAAGCTAAAATCATATTTTTTATTATTATGAAATATTTTATTTAGTCCCATCTCTTTTTTCAAAAGATTTTCTAAAGATACAATATTATCATTCATCATATTTTCAATTATTTCTCTAGTTTTTGAAGTTATGATTGTATTTTTTTTATCTAAAATTACATTTAAAGCCTCTATGTTTTTTATAAAATTTTCAATTTTTACAGAATTATCTATATTTATAAATAATGACTTTGGATTATTTTTGCTTAATTTAAGAAGATTATTAAAATTTAAACTATTTAAAATAAAGATTTTATATTTTTGCTGTAGTATATTTTTATTTTTATCTACATATATTTTTGTAAAACTTTTATTATTCCCATATTTAGAGAAAAATCTTTTAGCTATAATATTTTTATGCTTAATAAAATCATTTACTTTTTTATCTAAATCAATTTTACCTAAACTAGATAATTCATCTATAAATTCTCTATTAATATTGATGTTTGATTCTGCAATCAACGAATATTCATCAGATTTATTTTTTAAAATTAAAATATCTTTTTTTATAAGAGAATTAAGAGTTAACTCTATTTCCTTTGAGTTATATATACTATTTAATGAAAGTATTAAATTGTTCTTATTTATTTTAATCAAATAATTCAATTTAAAACTGTCTATTAAACTTATAGTTTTAATCAAATCTATCTCTATATTAGAAAAACTACTATTTTTTATATTTTGAATCGATAGATACCAAGCTTCAGAGTCTGGCAGATGAATATTATAGATTTTTAAAAGATAAGTTATATAATCATAAAGAATAGTTAAATTATATAATCTTGTTTGATTATATTCATAATTAATAAATTCACTAAATGCAAATGGCTCTTTGGAAAAAAGAAATGAATAAATTGACCTTTGATTTTGAAAATATTTTGTGAATAAATCTGAAATCACTAATATGGAAAATGGGTGAAGGGGTACTAACTCTTTAAAACTTTCTATTGAATATGACATATTTCTATTTTGAGTAAAGCTATTGCAAATATTGGATATTAGTGTTTTGCCCTCTTCTATAATAGAAGTATTTTTGCAATCTATACTATTTTTAAATATATTCAGCATTTCATAAAAATCATCTTGAAAAATTATATGTTCAAATCTTCCTTGAATCTTTTCCCAATCACTATAATTAACCGTAGATGTTGTATTTAAATATGATTTAAAGTTTTTATGAAGTGCAACTATAAGTTTATAATTATTTTTTTTATTCACAAATTCTGCGATAGTTTGCAAATCAAAAATCTCACTATCATTACTATTTTCTAATGCGAAATCAATAAATTTACCAAATTCATCGATACTAAATAAAAAGCTATCAAAATTACTTTTTTCAATATCTAAATCAATTTTTTTTAATAATGTAGTTAGTTGGTAGTTACTATTTTGATTTAAATAATCACAAGAATTTTCTAAATTAGTAAAATTTAAAATTTCATTTTTTAATTTTGCTTTAAAAGATATAGATTCTCCTACAATTTTCAAATGAAAATAATTTCGTGAGGTATGTTTTTTGTAATTTTCATATAATTCTAAATCAGTATTTTTTAATTTATCTACACATTTAGAATTATTTGATAAAATAGAATTAAGATACAATAAAAAAGAGGATTTTCCACAACCAAATGAACCAATTATAGCTATTGAGTTTTCGCTACCCTCATCGAAAAAAACTTTTAAAATATTTTTTGATGATGTTGTTAATATATAATTTTCACAGTTTGCTTTGTCATAAATTATATTCGTTGATTTATTGAAATTTTTATTTAAAATAATATTATCTTTATATCTATACATTTCTAACCTTAATCATATATTTTCTTTAAAATATCAAATTTATTAGGCAAATTTTTTATATAAAGTTCTCTTATTCCTAATGATTCTTGATATTTTATATCACCATTTGTTAATTTAGATAATATATGAATTTTATTGTAAAAACTATTTTCACTCATAAGCAAAGATTTTTGAATACTGATTTTCCCTTGCTGTAAATCGCTAATAGAAAGAGTGCTAATATTCTTTTCATAAAAAATATCAATATAGTCAAGAATTATAAATAAAAATAGCTCATCACTAATTTCACTTCGATTTGTAATATTTAAATTATAAATTCTATTTGAATTATTAAATAAATTTAATTCTCTAAGTAATCCCATTTCACTTGTATATAATCTAATTAATACTTCACAATCAGAAATTAAAGTTTTTTCTGTAAATCTTTTAATGTTGTTATATTCTAACCATTTTTGAATTCCAAAAACTAATTCATTTTTTGTAAAACTATTAAAATAAAATTTATTAAAAAGCAAATAATAGAGAGTTGAATTCTGCATATTTTTAACTAAATTCCAATGTAAAATCCATATACTATTGCTATTTTCCAAATATAAGTCTTTTTCATATAGAATTTGACCAAATATTGTCATTTTACCATTATTCATAATATTCAAACTGTTAAGCCAATATCTTAATGATTTTATCATATTTTTGCCAAGCCCTAAAGTCTCTATACTTTTGTCTATATTGGAAAAAATATTATTATCTTGCATAAAAGTGTCAATTCCTTTTGTAATCCAATCAACTTTGCATTCAAATTTATCATGTCCAGAAAATGATACTTTTAATTTATTCATACTTTTTTAACCTTATAAATTGTTGTAATCCATTCAATTTTTCTTTGCATTCCATCATAAGTTTTTATAGTCTCTATCTTATAAAAACTATTTTTTAAAAAAATACTATTCACAATTTTTTCATTTAAATTTTCAAAAAATCTTTCATCATTCTCTCTTTTAGTAGTAGAATAGCTGATTATAATAATCCCATCATCTTTTAGATATTTTTTAATTTCAATAATAGATTTTTCTATATCCTCTAATGAAAGGTGCATAATAACTGCAATCAAAATAATAGTATTAAATTGAAAATCAATAGGCAAATCTATATTTGGTAGCTTAGCACAAAAAAGCTTATTCTTAAAAATTTTATCTTTGCCTAAAATATTCAGAAAACTATTACAACTTTCCGCTCCATAGCAATCTGTTCTAAGAGAGTGGATATATCTCAAATCTCTTCCACTCCCAAAACCTATATCCAAAATTTTATCATTTTGTTTGATATTTTTTCTAAATAATAGGTGTAACTTTTCTAATTTTGCCCTATTATATCTTTTTATTAACATTTTATGATTTTTTTCATAAAAATTTATTGTTTTATCAGACATTATTCTCTCTATTCTTTTCTAAGCTTAGAGAATATATCTAGCATTATCCTCATCTTCTGCAATATCATCTAATTTATGGTGAACTAATTTTTCATCAACTGTAATCGTTTCACCTGCATGTTCATCTGCATCAAAATTTATATCTTCTAGCACTTTTTCAATTACTGTGTGCAATCGTCTAGCTCCAATATCTTCAGTTTTTTCATTTGTCAGATATGAGATTTTAGCCAATGCTTTAATCGCCTCATCAGTAAATACTAATTCAACATCTTCCGTACCTAGCAAAGCTTGATATTGAACCAAAAGTGAATTTTTGGTGGTTGTTAAAATTTGATAAAGAGCATTTTCATCAAGAGAATTTAGCTCAACTCGCAAAGGAAATCGCCCTTGAAGTTCAGGAATCAAATCGCTAGGTTTGCTTACATGAAAAGCCCCTGCAGCGATAAAAAGAATATGGTCAGTTTTGATGATTCCGTGTTTAGTTGAAACATTTGAACCCTCAACAATTGGCAATAAATCTCGCTGAACTCCCTCTTTGCTTGGGTCTTGTCGGCTAGATTTTTCACTCACCGCCACTTT
Source organism: Campylobacterales bacterium (assembly GCA_029932985.1). Lineage (GTDB taxonomy): Bacteria > Campylobacterota > Campylobacteria > Campylobacterales > JAOZPA01 > JAOZPA01. The sequence goes on along the minus strand of JAOZPA010000008.1, from coordinate 8,298 downwards.
ATCAATCTCATCAATAAAGATAATTCCACCATTTTCCGCTCTTTTCAAAGCCTCAATCTTCACCGCATCCATATCTAAAAGTTTTTCACTAGCCTCAATTTTCAGAATATCTTGAGCCTCTTTAACCTTCACCTCTTTTTTAATATCCTCTTTGCTTGAGCCAAAAATTTTAATAACACTCTCTTGCATTTTTAACATCTCAGGAGGCATATTTCCACTATCTAAAAGCTCAATTCTGCTATTTGGCATATCAATTTCAATATCAAGTTCATCAAGCTCTCCATCTCGCAATCTATTTCTCATTCGGTTAAAACTTCGGTGATAATCAGATTTTTTGGTCTCCGTCGCACCCTTTGGAAGAGGTGGTAAAAGTTTTTCTATGATTTTTTTCTCCACATATTTCTCTATCTGCTCCTCCATATTTTCTTGATACTCTTTTCTAACCAAATTTATAGATGCAGTCACTAAATCTCGAACCATTGATTCCACATCTCGCCCCACAAACCCAACTTCTGTATATTTACTAGCCTCAACTTTCACAAACGGAATGCTCATAAATTTAGCCATTCGTCGAGCAATCTCAGTTTTTCCCACACCAGTTGAGCCAATCATCAAAATATTTTTTGGCATTATCTCATCTTGCATCGCCTCATCAAGTTGTAGTCTTCTAAAACGATTTCGCAAAGCCACCGCTATCGATTTTTTGGCATTATGTTGCCCAATTATATATTCATCTAAATATTTTACTATCTGTTTAGGTGTCAAATTCATTTTTCTTAATCCTCTAATGTATGTATTTTTATATTGTCATTTGTATAGATACAAAGCTCTGATGCAATTTGTAAAGATTCTCTCACCAAAGTTTCCTCATCTAAATCTGAATGTCTTTTTAACGCTCTAGCCGCTGAAATCGCAAAATTTCCACCACTTCCAATAGACACAAGTTCACCATCTTCTGGTTCAACAACATCACCAGTTCCACTCAAAATAAATAGATGTTTTCTATCCATTACAAGCATCATTGCCTCTAGACGTCTTAGATATTTATCTCGTCGCCACTCCTTTGAAAACTCCACGACCGATTTATACAAATCACCTTTTTTATCAACTAAAATTCGCTCAAACATATCAAAAAGATTAAACGCATCCGCTGTACTTCCTGCAAATCCCGATAAAATTTTGCCGTGATAAAGTTTTCTAATTTTCGTCGCATTTGATTTCAAAATCACCGATTGAGCAAAAGTAACTTGCCCATCACCACCAATTACAGATTTTTTTTTGCCCTTATAAGCTAAAATTGTAGTAGCTTTAAACATTTAGTTTCCCGTCACTGTGGTTTTTAAAATAGCATGAATCCCATGACCTAATTTAAATGAAATATCATAACTTCCCGTTTTTTTAATCGGATTTTTTATCTCTACCACTTTTCTATCTACTACAATATCATATTGATTTTTCAACTCATCTGAAATATCATCTTTTGTAATCGCTCCATAAAGTGAGCCGTTTGGTGCTAAATCTCTCTTTATCACAAGCTCTAAAGAGGTGAATTGTTTTTCAATTTTTTTAATATTTTCCAACTCCTCTTTCGTCTCTTTTGCCTTTTTTCGCTCGTTTGATTCCCATCTTTTTAAAACTTCATTTGTCGCAAGTTTTGCAAATCCCCGACCGATTAAAAAATTTTTGCCATAACCATCTTTTACATCTTTAATTTCGCCAGTTTTTCCCAAGCCCTTAACATCTTTTATAAGTAATACTTTCATCTTTTATCCTTTTATGAAAAATAGATGATATAATATTAAAATAAAGTTAAAATACTGATAAAGAATTGAAAATAGTTGGAATAAAATGTTTTTTAAGAATTTTAGCTTACTAAAAAGTTATACAAAATAAAATTATGCTAAAATTATAGTAAAATAATGATGTAAGGAGTCAACATGAGTAAAGTAGTGATACTTATGAAAAATCTATTTTTTATTATCCTAATATCTTTTGTACAAAATAGCTATGCAAGTATTGATAATCTAAAGCCAAAATTTTGGACAAAAACTTTCGGGGGCAAAAATGATGAATTTTCATTTTCGGTAAAACAAACAAAAGATAAAAAATTTATTATCGCAGGGAATCGTTCGATTTATGGAGTAACTGGCATTAAATCCTCAAATATTTTACTAATAAAAATGGATATAAATAAAAAAATTATTTGGCAAAAAGTGTTAAAAAGTAGGTCGCTAAAATATGTTACATCTTTGATTGTGACCCCCAACGGAAATTTTATTATTGTGGGTAAAAAATCTCACAAAAAGAAAAATGTAGATAATAATGATATATTTGTGATAAAAACTAACTCAGCTGGTAGAAAAATTTGGGAAAAGAGTTTTGGCGGTGAGGGGAATGATTACCCAAAATCGATAACCAACTCCAAAGATGGCGGATTCGTGATTGCTGGAGTTACCAATAGCTATGGAAGTGGTGAATATGATATTTGGATTTTAAAGATAAACTCTAGGGGTAAAAAAGTTTGGAGTAAATTTATTGGTGGGGTGTTTGATGATTTTTCACAAACTATTATCACGACAAAGGGTGGAAATTATGTTTTTGCAGGAAGTATGCAAAAAAGTGCAAGGGGTGAGCCTGAACTTTTACTGATAAAATTAAACAAAAAAGGCAAAATTATTTGGAAAAAAAGTACCGATGAGATTGCTGGTGGGCTGGTTTTGACGAAAGATGATGGTTTTATCTCGATTGGTTCAAAAAATATTTTTAGAAATCAGATTTTTAACACCTATATGACCAAATTTAATCGTCACGGTGAAAAGATGTGGCAGAGGGTTTTGAGAGGGGATTTTAGCAAAATTACACAATTGGCAAATGAAACTTTGATATTGATTGGGAAAACTAAGGGTTTTAATGCTGATTTGAAAATTTTGAAACTTGATAAAGATGGTGAGGAGATTTGGTCGCAGACGATGGGTGGCGAGAAAGATGATGTGGCGAGTGATATTGTGGTGACGAAGCGGGGCGATTATCTGCTGGTTGGAAATACTGATAGTTATGGAAAGGGGCGGTATGATATTTGGGCGATTCGATTTAATGAGGATTGGATTGCGACGGATTTGAAAAAGGATGAGATTTTTAATTATCTTGACAAAAAGCTAGAGGAGTTGGAAAATTTTTTGCATTCATATAAGTACAATCTGAAAACAGTAGCTTTTGAGGGGGATAACCATATTTTATATGATTTGGTGGTCAATAAAAAAGAGTGTTCGCTGGATAAGATAAAATTGCTGGTGGATAAGGGGATGAGGGTCGATAGGAGTTTTAAGGGAAATCTGGATATGGATTGGTTTGCTCCTGCTCATCTTTTTTTGTCAAGTCCTCATTGTAAAAAAAATGGTTTGGAGATTGTGGATTATTTGCATAAGCAAAAACTTTTGAAGCTCGATAAAAAGGCAAAATATGGCAGAACTCCACTCTATGAGGCGGTGAGTAGTTTGAATATGAAGGGGGTGAAATATTTGATAAATCAAAAGATGGATGTTAAAACTGAAGATATGTTTGGAAATGGATTGCTTCATCTTCTGGCAAAAAGTGGTCATCATCCCAAGGTAAGAATTGAGATTTTGAAACTTTTGCTCTCTCATAAATTGAATATTAACAAACAAAATCGATATTATAACACCCCTTTAGTTGTAGCGATTGATAATAAAAGTGAAGAGGTTGCACTGTTTCTGATAAATAATCGGGCGGATATCGGGATTCATTACAAAAAAAGAGTGCCACTTTTAACTTTGGCGGTGATTCAAAACCAAAATGATGTAGCTAAACTTTTGATTGAAAATGGTGCGAACTTAAATGATGATACCAAAAGAGGTAAATATAATCCGTTGGCAAATGCGATTTTGTACAAAAATCAAAATATGTTTCGTTATCTGATTGCAAAAGGGGCAGATGTGAATGTCAATATAAGTTCACGAAACTATAAATTTCCCCTTATAATAGGGCTTTTAAACCAAAAAAAACTTTCTCAAAATCGACTTTTTCTCGACCGACCTATTATCAAAGCTGATTCCACTAGAGGATTTAGTACCGCTAATCTGCCTCAACTTTTAGGTTATATTAAACGAAAAAAAATTGAAGAATTGAAAGCTTTGATTGAACACGGGGCAGATGTAAATGCTATTGGAACGGTCAATGGGCAAAAAATGACACCTTTGCATATCGCAGTTGGTCGTAACGATGTGGCAAGTGTGGAGATTTTGCTCAAAAATGGAGCTAAAAAAGAGTTGCTTTATAAAATTAAAGATGAAAATGGTATGAGTGTTGTAGATTTTGCTAAAAAGAAAAAATTTAAACGAATCTTAAAACTCCTCGGCGAATGATAAATAAAAAGGATTAAGTCCCCAAACGGAAATTTTCGTTTGGGGACTATTGATTTTAAATCTACAAAATGATATAATTTGTCAAAAATATTAAAAAGGAATAATTATGGCAATGAAGCTAATATATAATATTGAAAATTTTGGAAATATAGATAGAGCATCAATTACTATAAAACCTTTAACGATTATTGCAGGAGAGAATAGTAGTGGAAAAACTTTTGTAACGAAGAGTCTTTATACTATTTTATCTCAAATAGGAGGAAAAAATTCTAAAACAACTTTATCTAAAAATTTAGATTTTTCTTTTAAAAAAAATTTTGAAATTACAAATCTACAAAATTTAATTAAACATAATAGAAGAGAGATAAAACTATCTTTTAAAAATATTGCTAAAATTATAATAGATAATAGTTTAAAATTAGAGGTAAATATGGAAAATCTTGAAATTATTGATAATATTCTTTTTATTGATTCTCCTATCTATTTAAAGATAAGAACAACATTACAAAAAAGAAAAATTTCATCTTTTAACTCCACTTTTATTAATGAGAAGTATTTAAAAGGTTATCCTGAATATTTAGATATTTTATATGATTTTATTGATAAGGAATATATTGATATAGCAGATTTCAATGAAATTAGCCACGAGATTCAAAAGATGATTAGGGGTAAATTAGTTGTTGGTCAAAATGGAAATATAAATTATACAGATGATGATAATCACACTATTCCGCTGTCTTTAACGGCTATGGGAATTAGTAATATTGGGCTTATTGAGTTATTACTTAGAAATAATACGATAAATAGGGGTTCTTTTTTAATTATGGATGAGCCTGAGGTTCATCTTCATCCACAATGGCAAGTATTTCTAGCAAAGATTTTATACAAAATTGCAAAAGGTGGGGCAAATATTGTTATTGCAACTCATAGTTTAGACTTTTTGAAAGCATTTGAAAATATTTTAAAAGAGGATGAAGAGAAAGCTGAAAATATTATTGCTATAAATAAAATGCCCTATGATGATGAGTTTTCACAAATGAGTGAATTGGAAAAAATTGGTATTGTTTTAGATGATTTAAGCCGACCATATTATGACCTTTATATGCAAGATATTTAAATGTGGTTATCAAAATTTTATGAGAATATTGATACAGAATGTAGAATTATGATTCCACTTTTAGATATTAAAGCATTTAAAATTGATGCTAACCAAAAAAACTTAAAACAGCAGTTAGGTTGTAAAAATTTAAAATCTTGTGATTATTTTAAAAGAAAAAAAGATACTATATATTTTTTGGAATTATCTGATTTTAATGCACAATTAAAAGAATTGACTGAAACAAAAACAACCATAGATGTAAAAAAATATATAAAGATGGAAGTGAGATTAAAAATATCTGATACTCTTTTAATCTACTATCAACTTTTAGATAAATATAATATTCGAGATAAAAATTATTTAAAAAAAAAGCTTCTATTAGCTATTTGTCAAAATAATATTCGTGATATTCAAAATATAGATAGAATAATGAGAAATTTAACTTCTCACTATTGCCCTACACATTTTTCATCTATAAAAGTTATCCCCTACACCGAATTAAAAAATATATTAAAATAAAAAATTAGGAAAAAGTTATGAAAAAAAAATTATTGTTATTTTTGTTAGTGGCTGGAATTATAAATGGAGAAAATTTAATAACGAAGCCATTTTTTACGGAGAGGGAAAAAGTTATAGAATCTGTTTTGTATCAAGATAGTAAAAGTTTAAATATTTTTCTAAAAAATTACAAATATGATTTGAAAAAAGTTAAGGTGCTTGGAAAAACCGCTTTGCAGTATGCTTTTGAAAATGGCTGTGATATGAAAAAGATTTATCTTCTGGCTCAAGCTGGAGCAGATTTGAATCAAAATTTCAAAAATGATTATTACACACCAATTCACTATGTGATTTACTCCAAAAAATGCCATAAAAATAATTTTGAAGTGTTGCGATTTTTGATAAAAAATGAGGCAGATGTGGATAAAAAAAATTGCTATGACATCACACCTTTGCAGATGGCGGTGGAGTTTAACTCTTTGGCTTCGGCGGAACTATTACTTATAAATAAAGCCAATATCTATCTGCCAACCAAAACAGATACTCCACTGATTTTTTCACTCATCAATAGGGAAGAAAACCAAAATTTCAAAACTGTAAATGATGAACTTCTGATGGCAAACCTGCTTTTTAAATATGGAATAGAGCAAGATAAAAAATACAAAGATAGCACTCTATTATCTCTTGCTTTGAGTGTGAGTAAAAATGATTTGGCTAAATATCTCATCTTCAAGGGGGCAGATTTAAATCCCCAAACCTCCAACCGTTCCAATATTCCTCTAATTTCCGCTTTGTTGGTGGGACTTCATCGGGATAATTTGGATATGGTTAAAGCACTTATAAATTATGGAGCAGATATAAAGGAGTTAAACAAACCCCTCACCGATTTCTCAAATTCTCAACCACCACTAATTTTAACTCTCATCTATAAAAGATATAAATTGGCAAAATATCTGATAGAAAATGGTATAGATACAAATCCAAAAGATAGTGATGTGATTTTTTGGGCAAAAGATAATCGACCAATCTATAATTTACTGAAAAAATATGGAGCAGTTGAAAAAGAGGAATAGAAATTTTTTTAAAGGATAAAAGATGAAAAGTAAAAGTTTTATAGTATTTTTAATAATGTTATTTATCGGTTTTGATATAATGGCAAACGAAAATCAGCCAAGTAAAGAGGAGGTTACTAAACTTTATGTGGCTACATTTAAAAGAGCCCCCGATAGTGCAGGGCTTGATTATTGGGTTAAAAATTCTGGTTTAAAACTTTCACAGATAGCCAAAAGTTTTTTTGACCAAAATGAGACAAAAGAGCAGTATCCAGAAGATGTGACAAATAGTAGTTTTATAAATTCTATCTATAATAATTTGTTTAATCGAGAATCAGATATTGAGGGGTTAGAGTATTGGGTAGAGGAGTTAGATAGTGAAAATATAAAAAGAGAACATTTTATTTTGGCTATCATAAATGGGGCAAAAGATGATGATGACATTATTTTAGAAAATAAAAAAATAGTAGGATTAAAATTTGCTAATGGAAAGCTAGAGGAGTTAGAGCAATCAAAACAAGTTATGCAAGATATAAATGCAACTTATGATTCGGTATTGAAATTTTATACGATGATTGGAGATTTTATGAATGAAAATATAATTATAACCAAAGAGAAAATATCAGAAATTACAATAGATAGATTTGAAGATACACGATTTTTAAATTATTTTGATAAAAAGATTATCACAAATAATGAAGAGTTATCTGAAACTATATCTCTTTTAGAAGAGATATCTAATGAGATGTATCCTGATGAATACAAAGATACAGAAGACCTATTATTGTGGAGTAAAGAGTTAAGAGAAACTAATATTGATTTTGAAAAAGATAATATTTTAATTTATACTTTTTTAGAACCATGGATATGTAGTTATGCAGAAAATAGAGTTTTAAGAGATAATAAACAATTAGATATTACATTTATAATAACTAGTGTAGCTTGTGGTTCAGCTATGACTGGATATTATTTAGCGTATAAAGTTTCAAAAGATATAGAAAAAGTGGGAATAAAGGCATTTAATCATGAGCCTATCATTATAGATATGAAATCAAAAAATTTAGAGTAAATATAAAATTTCCGTTTGGAATGGAGGAAATATGCCTATCCGATGAAATTTTTATAGGTAGAATATTTTTCAAAAATTTGTAAAGTAAAAATTTTTCATAGAGAAAAAAGAGAACAAAATAAAATTTGAAATTTAGATTAAGCATATATAGGTTTTTTTAATGAAAAACCAGTTTTTTAGGCATTAGAGTAACGTTTA
>JAOZPA010000199.1 GCA_029932985.1 Campylobacterales bacterium | reverse complement strand
GCTTCATCAATCAAAGGTGTTATCAATCTTTGCTCTCTATCTGCTTCTGTATTTAGATTCTTTTTAAAATTTATTTTTATAAATTTATTGTAAAAACTATTTAATTTTCTTGATTTACTTAGAAATATACTATCTTCTTCAATAATATCTTTAATCCCCAACTCAACTAACATTGCATTTGTAAAATCACTATAAGCCATTTTCTCTCCTTGAAAATAATTTATTTTTTGTTGCTTTTTTTATATTCTTGATAAGATTTATCAATCAATTCTGATATTGTGCCTGATATTATCTCCCAAGATTTTTCATCATTTGCAACTAATGGTTTTATTTGTGTTTTTTTACAAATACCGCTATTTGATAGTTGATAAAATTCCCATTGTAAACCATCTGTTAAAATACCATAAGCTATTTTTGTTTTGTTTTGAAGATTTATGGAATATAATTCTGCAACTAATTGAGACCTATGCTCTATCATCAAACCTCTTTTTGCTTCTACAACAGCTAAAATTGGTTTTTTTATTAATCTTCCACGAAGAGCAATCATTATATCTATAAATCCAGTTAATGATTTTTCTTTGTCAATATTTAAAGGTGAATGCAACTCTACCTCAAAATTTATACCATCTAATCTATTTTCAGATTTAAGATAACCCAAAGCTTCATCAATCAAAGGTGTTATCAATCTTTGCTCTCTATCCGCCTCTGTATCTAAATTTTTTGTAAAATTAATTTTTATAGTTTCATTGTAAAAACTATTTAATTTTCTTGCTTCACTTAGAAATATAGTGTTATCTTCTATAATATCTATAATCCCTAATTCAGCCAACATTTCATTTGTAAAATCACTATAAGCCATTTTTTCTCCTTAAAAACAGTTAATTTAAAATCTCGGTGAGGGGTTGTTAAGCCCTAAAATTTAGAATAGCAAAAATATTAAGCAAAGCTTCTAAATAAAATCACCAAAACAACACTACCAAATAGGTAGCCATCCATTCTATCTAATACTCCACCGTGTCCAGGTAAAATATCGCCACTATCTTTTACTCCTGCTTCTCGCTTGAGATAACTTTCAAAAAGGTCGCCAAATACACTAGAAAGTGATACAAAAAATGAGATGATAAAAGCGGTAAAAAATTCAACACTCAGATAGCCCACAAATGACCCTATAACTGTAGCTATTAAAATTCCACCCACGACACCCTCTAAAGTTTTTTTCGGACTTGTTGGAGAAAATTGAGTTTGTCCCATCGATTTACCCACAAAATATGCACCCGTATCGGTTAAAGCCACTATCGCAATTAACCAAATCAGCAAACTCATACCGCCAATATTGTAAAGCTCCAGCAAAAATAAAAATGAAACACTAGGATATAAAAATGGATAGATAATTTTGAACTCCAAAGATTTATTGTAAGCGATAATCGAAGCAATCGCAATCAAAATCAGAAATATTAAATCATCAGGATTTGGATAAAAATATGCCAAAATCCACAAAACCACGGCAATCGCATAGAGATAATCTCCCTTAACTTTAAAAAGCTTCATCGCCTCATAAAATGCAAACATATAAGCCACACCCAGCACAAACCAAGTCAAAAACAGATTATCAATTATCGCAACAATAGCAAATCCACCAATCAACATCAAACCAGTTTTGATTCTCGTTTGATTTTCTGTATACAAATTTTCCATAGTAAAATCCTAAACATTAATTTTTAATTGAAATTATAGCAAAACTTAACTAATATTTGCCAATAAAAATAAAATTTAAAATCTTTTCTGTTTAAACTATCTATTTATTAATTTTTGCTACAATTTTGAATTAGAAGTTGTGGGATTATTGTTTGGCAAAAGTACCCTATCAATTAGAGAATAAAGATGATTTAAAAGGAGTTTAGAATGGTTGAAAGATTTGAAATTATAGGTCTTTTTGGGGACAGAAATATAAAGATAGATTTTCAAAAAAATGAAAATGTGAAGATATTAATTGGTGAAAATGGAACTGGAAAAACTCATATTTTAAATATTTTATATTATATTTTAAGTGATAAATTAGATAGATTAGTAGATATAGAGTTTGAAAAGGTTATTTTAAAATTAAAAAATATTGATGAGATAGAGATAGAGAAAAAATTATTATTAAAAAATTCTAAAATTATAGATAATTATTCCTTAATTTATCTTCCAACTTATAGAAGAATTGAAGAGGATTTAGAAAAATTAAGTCTCAACAATATTATTGATGAATCTGATAGAAAAAATAGTGATAGTTTTATTCAATTTGGGATGGAAGATACAGAAAAACATATTAAAAATTTACTTGATGAGATAAAATATCTTTCACTAACAGGATTTGCAGAGATGAGTGGTGATATCATTAATACATTAATTGATGATAGCAATAATAATATTGATGAAAATTATAAAAAAATGGTACAAAATATAGATATATTAAATGTCATTCTTGACAGAAGTAAAAAAGTATCTAAAAAGAATAAAAAAATAATCATTGAAAAAGTTAAAAATGGGGAAATTTTTGAAAGTGATAATAATCAATTATTACTATTTTTGATAAAACTTATTAAAGTATATGAAAAACAGAAAGAGAAAGATGAATTAATAAAAAAATTTAAAGATGTTTGTAATAAATATTTAGTTGATAAAAACTTTTTTTATGATGAAAGTGCAGTTGATTTATATCTAAAAAATGAAAAAACAGATTTAGCTTTAAACCTTAATACTTTATCATCGGGTGAAAAACAATTAATATCTATTTTTGCAAGAATTTATTTAGAGTGTAAAAAAGATTTTATTATGATTATAGATGAACCTGAAATATCAATCTCTATGGAATGGCAAAAGATGATATTAACAGATATTTTAGATTCTAATAGATGCAAACTTTTATTTGCTACAACTCATTCACCTTTTATCTTTAATGATGAAAAAAAAGAATT
>JAOZPA010000074.1 GCA_029932985.1 Campylobacterales bacterium | reverse complement strand
TTATCTAAATCACCTTTTTTATCTAAATCACCTTTTTTATCTAAATCACCTTTTTCCTCTTTTTTTCCTATCTCTTCTATGGAGTTTGCGGTAAATTTGCATTTTGGGTAACCACTACAACCAAAAAATTTCCCTCGTCTGGAGTTTCTCTCAAGTAAATCTTTACCACATTTTGGGCAAGGAATATCTATTTTTTTAGCAGGAGTTTTTGGAGCTTGGTCTTTATCACCTTTTACATTTCTAGTATATTTGCATTTTGGAAAATTACTACAAGCAATAAATTCACCATATCGACCTTTTCTAAGCAAAAGTTCACTCTTGCACTCAGGACACTCTTCACCTAGTGGAATTGCCACTTTTTGACTTTTGATATTTTTTTTACCCTCATCAATCTGCTTCATAAAAGGGTCATAAAATTCACCCAACACACTTTGCCACTCTTTTTTGGCATTTGCAATCAAATCCAGATTATCCTCCATATTTGAGGTAAATGAACTATCCACAATCTCAGGAAAATGATTTTCACAAAGCTCAATAACCTGAAAAGCCACCTCGGTAGGAACTAATCGCTTCTTCTCAATCTCAATATATTTTCGAGCCACTAATATAGAAACGGTAGGAGCATAGGTGGAGGGTCTTCCAATCCCCAAAATCTCCAACTGCTTAATCAGCGAACTCTCACTAAATCTAGCGGGTGGCTCAGTAAAATGCTGATTTGCATCAAGTTTATCCAGCGACACCTCTTTATCCACCGCCATCACAGGCAATAATTTATCCTTCGTGCTGTTTTCCCAAACTTTATAAAACCCATCAAACTTCAGCCGTCGTCCACTTGCTTTAAATTTTGAACTCTCACTTGCAAAAATAATACTTTGTGACTCATAAATTGCATTTGTCATCTGCGAAGCGATAAATCTATTATAGATAAGTTTGTATAGTTTATATTCATCCTCTTTTAGCATATTTTGGGCGATAGAGGGAGTAAAATCCAAAAGTGTAGGTCGTATCGCCTCGTGAGCCTCCTGAGCAGTTTTTGCCTTGGATTTATAAACTTTTGCCTTAATTGGCAAATATTGCGAACCATACGAGGTATCAATTAACTCTCTAGCATTATTCAAAGCCTCATTGGCAATGGTCAAACTATCTGTCCGCATATATGTAATCACCCCCGTCACCCCTTTATGAGTCTTGACCCCCTCATAAAGTTTTTGAGCCAACATCATCGTTTTTTTCGGCGAATAGCCCAAAAGATTAGAGCTTGTTTGTTGCAAAGTTGAGGTCATAAATGGCGGTGGGGTTGGAGTGTTTTTTTCCCTTTTTTCCAGTTTATCCACCACAAAACTCTCCTTAGATAATCTATCTTTTATAGCATTTGCCTCTTCGCCTTGAGAAATCGTCATCTTTGCAATTTTCTTACCATCAAATTCAACCAAAATCGCTTCCACATTTTTCTCAAAAATTGTATCTATACTCCAATACTCCACCCGTTGAAATGCTTTTATCTCGCGCTCTTTATCGATGATAATCTTAAGTGATGAAGATTGCACCCGCCCAGCACTTAACCCCTTTTGGATTTTTGAAGAGATGAGTGGTGAGAGTTTATAACCCACAATCCTATCCAAAAGTCGCCTCGCTTGTTGGGCATTAAAACTATCTATATTGATAGTTCTTGGGTTTTCCAACGAATGGGCAATGGCAGTTTTTGTAATTTCGTGAAATACGATTCGTGGCAAACTAAGTGGGTCTTTGCCAATCGCCTTCGCCACATGATAACCAATCGCCTCACCCTCTCTATCCTCATCGGTTGCGATATAGATTGTTTGAGCCTCTTTTGCCAAAGTCTTTATCTCCTTGAGAGTTTTGCTATTTATTCGAGCAACTCGATATGTGGGAGTAAATACCCCATCTGCAACTGTAATTCCAAAACTGCTTTTAGGCAAATCTCGTAAATGCCCCTTACTCGCTATTACATTATAATTTTTACCTAAAAAAGTTTTGATGGTTCGTGCCTTAGTTGGCGATTCTACTATTATTAAATCTTTCATTTTCTTTACCTTTTGTGTTTCAAGAATGCAATTTTAACAAAAAAAGATTATTTCTATATAAAAAAGCTATTAAAAATATCTTCTAATTTGTAAAATTCACTTGAAATATAACCTATAATGATATTATTTCAAAAATTTCAAAGGATAATTAGATGATAAAAAAACTAGGATTATTAGCCTTAGCAACCTCCATCACATTTGCTTCATCAGATGCAGATGTTATAAATTTCTTAAAAAACCAGATTCCACCGCAAATTGTAAATTCACTTCAAATTAAAGTTATAAATAGAGATAGTATCAAAGATAGTAATATGGAAGCTATAACTTTAGAGATAAAAAGCCCTAAGCGAACGGATAAAGTAGTGTTTTTTAGTGATGGTAAATTCATAATGAAAGATATTGTGGATTTAAAAACTGGAGAATCTTATGCTAAAACTCTACAAGAAAAAGAGTTAAAAATAGCTTTAAAAGATGAAAAAAAGGAAAATTTTGTTTATCTTGGAGATAGCAAAAAGCCACTAATCACAATTTTTTCAGACCCAGAATGCCCATATTGTAGAAAAGAGGTGGGGAAACTTACTAAGATGTTAGAGGTAAATTATGTAAGAATGATTTTTACTCCAGTCCACAAAAGACCATCTTTAGAAAAATCACACTTAATTTACAAAATTACACAAACTCAGAAAACTGATGCCCAAAAAATTGCAACAATTCAAAAATATTTTGATGAAAATGTAAAAATTGACCAAAATGTAACAGATGCAGAGGTTCAAGTAATTACAGATTTACGAAAAAAATATTTCTCTTTAGGTTTAAAAGGTGTTCCTTTTATAGTTAGAGAAAAAAGCGAAGTTAAGATAGTAGAAGCTAAAAAAACTAAATAAACTCTCAATTTTCCAAACCTCCAAATTCCGTTTGGGGGACTAAAGCCCCACTTTTTACCATTTCTACTCCCCTATTTTAATAATACATTAACACTTTTAAACTATAATTTCATTAATAAAATTTTAAAGAAGAATTTATGAAATCATTTAGAAAAGCGACATCTCTCACTTTAGGAATCTCATTTTTGATTATGAGTTACACGGGCATTATGCTTTTTATCGTCCCCAAAGGCAAGGTGGCTTATTGGGTAGATTGGCATCTTTTTGGGCTTAGCAAAGAGCAATATGGTGAACTGCATACCACTTCGATGGTTGTTATGCTGATTTTTAGTGGGCTTCATATCTATTATAATTGGTCAGCGATTGTAAATTATATGAAAAACAAATCTAAAAAAATCTCATTTACAGGTAAAGATTTTTTGATAGCTGTCGCTATAAATCTAGCTTTTGTGGTTGGGACTTTGACGATGACTCCACCATTTTATTCAATAATAAAGATGGAAAATAAAATCAAAGATAACTGGACGGTAAAATATGGTGAACCTCCCTATGGTCATGCCGAGGATTCTTCGCTCAGAGTTTTTTGTAAAAAAATTGGAGTGGATTTTAATGAAGCAGTTGAGAAATTAAAAGCTAAAAAGTGGGAGTTTAAAGGTAGTGATAATATGATAAATATTGCTAAACAAAATGGGATTACTCCTAAAGATATTTATGATGCCATAAGTCCCCAAAACGCTATCCAATCAAGTGCAAATGAGGTCACAAATGTGGGTCGGAAAACTTTGGAGATTTTGAGTGATATGCAAAAAATTGATTTGGAAAAATCTATGGAGTATATTAAAAAAAAGGGATTTGTAAATGTTCAAAAGGATACTAAAATGAAAACAATCGCCGATGAACTAGATACTGAACCTTATGAATTATATACAAAGTTGAAGACTTTAAAATGATTATGTCTGAACTTAAAAAAATCTATGCCGTAGGAATCCTATTTTTTTACTTTATAAAATGGTTCATCTTTATTGGACTCCCCATTCTCTACCTAGCTTTAGATTATAAACAAAATATTATAATGGATTTGCTTTGGGTTTATTGCTTTGCTTTAATTACCAAAGATTTTATAGTGAGAGTAGTTTTGAAAAAAAAATATTGCGATATAGATAAAAAATAGTCTTTTAAATTAAGAAAAAAGGATTTTGATGAAAAAGTTACTTTTAGTTGAAGATGATTTAATTTTGGGTGAGAGCTTAAAGGAGATTTTGGAAAGTGAGGATTTTGAGATTATTTGGGTCAAAGATGGAAATGAAGCGATTGATGAAACTTTTATCTCCCATTTTGACCTATTTTTGCTTGATGTGAATGTACCTTTTATAAATGGATTTGAGCTTTTAAAATCTTTACGAGATAGTGGCGATGAAACTCCTGCAATTTTTCTCACCGCAAGGGTGGATATAGAATCATTGACGGAGGGTTTTGGTGTGGGGGCTGATGATTATATGAAAAAGCCGTTTGATATTGATGAGTTGTTGTTGAGGATAAACTCTTTGCTTAAGAAATCTTTTAATAGTTATAAAAGTGAAATTGAGTATGGGAATCTTAAATATGATATAAAAAAACAGCGGATTTATAAAGATGGTGAGTTGATTAATCTGTCCCCAAATGAGCTAAAACTTTTTGAGCTTTTTATTAAAAATATTGATAATAAAATCTCCAAAGAAAATATTTTATACCATATTTATGAGGGGTGTGAGGGGAGCGAACCAGCCCTAAGAGTTTATATTTCAAAATTAAAAAAGCTTGGATTAAGAATCATAAATCAGCGAGGTATGGGATATTGTTGTGAAAAACTATGAAAAAAAAACACTTCTCAAATTTTTTTCAATCTATTTTTTTTCTGTGGCAATATTTATCTTGCTACTTGGATTTTTATATTTTGGTCAGCAGAAAACACTTTTTTTGCAAAGAGTGGCGATTGGAATGCACCAATATCTCATAGAACTCAAACAATCAGATTTTAAGGCTCAAAAAAATGGATATTCCTATATTTTAAATCCATCAGAAAAATTAAAATATACAATTCCCGAAAAAATTAGAGATTATTATTATAAATCTTTTCCAAAAAGAAAAGGTAAAAAATTTTTGACCATCTTGGTAGAGGCAAAAGTGGTAGATAGTGAACTAAAAGATATTAAATATTTCACTATTTTTTTGCAACTGATTCTAATAATACTTTTTGCGATTATCAGCTTTATTCTGGCTTATATCTCTATAAAGCCGATGCAAGAAACCATCTCACATCTCGATAGATTTATCAAAGATTTAATCCACGACCTAAATACTCCCATCACCTCAATAATGTTAAATACCAAAATGCTCAAAAAAAAGATAGAGCAGCAGGATATGCGGAAATTGGAGAGAATAGAAAATAGTGCAATTAATATTTTGTCCCTCTACGAAAATCTGAATATTTTACTAGATGAAAATAATCTCAAACTTCAAAATATCAATTTATCACAAATTATAGAGCAAAAAATTGAGATGTACAGGAATCTTTATCCTAAAATAAAATTTATAAATCAGGTTCAAAATGCCCAAATAAAATCAAATGAAAAAGCAATTTTGAGAATTTTAGACAATATTATCTCAAACTCTTGCAAATATGCTGTTGAGCAAAATCCTACAATAGATATCTTATTTAAGAAAAATAGTTTGACAATAAAAGACAATGGAAAGGGGATAAAATACCCACAAAAAGTTTTTGAGCGAAGCTATAAAGAGGAGGAGAGCGGATATGGAATTGGAATGCACATAGTTCATCGCTTGGCAAACACTTTAGGGATAAAAATTCAAATAAATTCAAAACCAAACTATGGAACTGAAATTATCTTAAATTTTTAAAACCCTTAAGGAGTAGAAATTAATCCACTACTTATTAGATTTGTGATAAAATTACTCAAAAAGGCTAAATATGTCTGAGAAAATAAAAGATAAATTTTTTGAGATAGTTGATTCCATTAATGACCAAATAATAAAAATCCGTAGAGACCTGCATTCGTACCCTGAACTCTCAGACGATGAAAAAGAGACCTCTAAAATGGTTAAAGAATTATTGGAAAAATATGGTTATGAAGTAAAAAAATTTGATACCCACTATGGATTGATTGCCTATTTAAAACCAAATAAAAACCAAAAAACAATCGCAATTCGTGCAGATATGGATGCTTTGCCCATCACCGAGCAGACGGGAAAAGAGTATGCCTCAAAGATAGATGGGGTGATGCACGCTTGTGGTCACGATTCTCATACAGCCATCGCCTTAGGTACTGCCATAGCTTTTTCAAAAATCAAAGATAGCTTCAACGGCAATGTCCGATTTATTTTTCAACACGCTGAAGAGGGCGAGGGTGGAAGTTTGGATATGATTGAGGGGGGTGCATTGGATGGAGCTTCGGCGATTTTGGGGCTTCATGCCTATCCCTATTTGCCCACGGGACAAATTGGTTATAAATATGGGGTGATGATGGCTTCGGCAGATATGTTCACTATCGAGATTTTTGGTAAATCCTCCCACGGAGCTAGACCTCATGAGGGGGTTGATGCGATTTTGGTAACTTCGATGATTGTCAACTCCCTAAACCACATAGTTTCCAGACGAATCGACCCTCTTCACCCAGCGGTCATCTCACTTGGCACGATTGAGGGCGGTAAAACTTCAAATATTATCTGCGACCATGTCATTTTGACTGGAACGGTGCGAACAGTAAATGATAAAATTCGTAACAAAATTCCCGATATGATGCGAGAATCCATCAAGGGGGTTTGCAAATCGATGGGGGCTAAATTTAATTTTGATTACACTTTTTATTACCCTGAACTCATAAATGAAAAATCGATGGTCAATCTTTTGGTCAAAGAGGCTACAAATATTATCGGTGAGCAAAACTGCATAGATTTGAAAGACCCCGTGATGGGCGGTGAAGATTTTGCTGAATATCTAAAAGTGGTCAATGGTACATTTTTTCGTTTGGGGACTTGCAATGAAAATAAACAAACCTGTCATCCCCAGCATAATTCAAAATTTGATGTAGATGATGATGCACTAAAGATTGGTATGAAAATTATGGGTGCTTGTGCGATTGAGTTTTTGGAAACCTCAGTCCCCGCAACGCTACCTAATGAATTGGGGTGCTTTGCCAAATACTGAACCTAAATCATTAAAATAGGAGAGTTTAGATGAAAAATTGTATAGTTTTAAAAATCACAAGTCATCAAAAAAATTATAAAATATTAAAAGCGATTATTAAAAAATCGCTGAAAGATATAAGTTTTTCTAAGAATAATCTTTTTGATATAAATTTATCGATTAAAGAGTTGTTTGAAAATGCGATAAATCATGCCTATGAGGATTTTTGTGGTGAGGTGAGTGTGGAGATTCATCCTTTTGATTATGGAGTTAGAATTGATGTCAAAGATTTTGGGTCGCCGATGTCTGCGGTGAAATTTAATAGTGTTTCTATTATAGATGGAAAAAATCGTGGGTTTCATAAAATTTTTGAGACGATGGATAGATTTGAGTTTAAAAATTATGGCAGAAAAGGTAAAATTTTTTCGATTATCAAATATACAGATAATTGTTTTTATCCAAAATTAGAGAAGTTAAATATTAAAGATGGTGGTGAGCGGATTGAGTTAAATATTGAAAGTTTACAGATTAGGGATTTTCATAAAAGTGATGAGGATTGGATTGCGAAAATGATTTATCAAAATTATGGAAATAGTTATATTAAAAATCTTTTTTATTATCCACAGAAGATTTTGGAAAATGCAAATGAGCAGTTTTATTCCATAGTTGCAGAGCTTGAAGGCAAAATTATAGGGCATTTTAGTTTGATTATTGAAGATGATTCTAATATTGCAGAGATTGGTGTGGCGGTGGTGAGTCCTAAATATAAGGGGCTTGGGATTATGAATAAGATGTTTGATAGATTGGTAGAAAAAGCTGATGAGATTAAACTTGATGCGATTTATGGTGAAGCTTTGATGTATCATATTTTTAGCCAAAAAGCAAATATTAAACAGGGATTTACGGAGAGTTGTTTTGCTCAAGGGAAAATACCTAAGGAGATTACTATTGAAAATAATCCTCTTAGTCAAAAGGGGAAAAGAGGGGCAGCTTTGATAGGATTTAAAATCTTGAAAAAGCAATCAAAATCTATCTATATTCCTACTATTTATAAAGATAAAATAGAGCAAATTTATAAAAATTGCCAAAATATCACATATACAACTTTGCCAAATTCAAATAAATCAAATCCAAACTCAAAGTCAAAACTCTATTGCAAATTTGACCCTATATTTAATATCGCATCGATAGTTATCCAAAAATATGGCAAAAACTTTGATATGAAATTTTACTCTATCTTTTCTCGTCTGAGAATAAAACATTGTGATATGATTTATGCAGATATAAATTTAGAAACTATTGGCCAAATTGATAAAGTTGTAAAAAAATTAAATAATGTAGGATTTTATTTTTGCGGAGTATCTTTTTTAAAACATCATAATCAAGATTATTTACATCTTCAATTTAAAAACTCAAATGAGATAGGGACAAAAAATTTTATTTGCCATAGTGAATTTTGCAAAGAGTTAATAACTTTTATAAAAAAAGATGAAAAAAGAGTAAAAAAAAATAATTGATAGGGTGCTGTTTGGGGTCATAAGCCTTTGAGTTTATAGGTAGGTTAAGTCCATTTATAGTACAATTGTGCAAAAAGTAATTTAGGGTTTAATATGCGAAACTTATGTGAAAAAGCTTATATCACTACTCCGATTTATTATGTTAATGATGTGGCTCATATTGGTCATGCTTACACTACAATAATTGCGGATAGTGTGGCTAGGTATTCCAGACTTGTTGGGCTTGAGACATTTTTTCTCACGGGGACTGATGAGCATGGGCAAAAGATTGAGGAAGCGGCGAAGATTCGTGGCAGAAACACTAAAGAGTATACCGATGAGATTAGTGGAAAGTTTAAGGCTTTGTGGGATGAGTTTGGGATAAGTTATGATAAATTTATTCGGACGACCGATGAAGACCACAAGATTGGTGTGCAAAAAGCATTTGAGACGATGTATGA
This sequence comes from Campylobacterales bacterium, assembly GCA_029932985.1. Classification (GTDB taxonomy): domain Bacteria; phylum Campylobacterota; class Campylobacteria; order Campylobacterales; family JAOZPA01; genus JAOZPA01. The sequence goes on along the minus strand of JAOZPA010000074.1, from coordinate 2,319 downwards.
AAAGGGTGATATTTACAAAGATGAATATGTGGGGAACTACTGTATTAGTTGCGAATCTTTTTTTACCGATACTCAGCTGGTGGATAATGTGTGCTGTCCAGATTGTGGCAAAGAGACTTCGGTGGTACGGGAGGAGAGCTATTTTTTTAAGCTTTCAAAATATGAGGATAGGTTGCTAAAATGGTATGAGGAGAAGGAAAAATCGGTCATTCCAAAGGGCAAGAAAAATGAGGTTGAGGCATTTGTGAAGCAGGGGCTGAGGGATTTATCGATTACACGGACGAGTTTTGAGTGGGGTGTGAAGATTCCTGAGAAGTTGGAAGACCCTAAGCACGTGGTGTATGTTTGGCTAGATGCTTTGATGAACTATTTAACGGCAATCGATTTTGAAAAAAATGGTGAGAATATGCAATTTTGGCCAGCGAATGTGCATATTGTGGGTAAGGATATTTTGAGATTTCATGCGATTTATTGGCCTGCATTTTTGATGAGTTTGGATTTACCATTGCCAAAACATATCGCTGCTCACGGTTGGTGGACTCGAAATGGTGAAAAGATGAGCAAATCTAAGGGAAATGTGGTTGACCCTCGTGAAGTGGCAAATGCTTATGGTTTGGATAATTTTCGATATTTTTTGCTTCGTGAAGTGCCGTTTGGGCAAGATGGGGATTTTTCGCAGAGGGCTTTGATTGGTCGGATTAATGGTGAGCTTAGTAACGATTTGGGGAATTTACTAAATCGGATTATTGGAATGAGTGGGAAATATTTTGATTTTCAGATGAGTTCTAAAGATGTGTCTAAATTTCACCAAGCGGAGTTAGACAAGGCTGATAAAATTCTAGAATCTTTGGAGGAGTTGGTTTATAATATGCAACTTCACCGATATTTGGAGGAGTTGTGGAAAGTTTTGGCTATTGCAAATCAGTCGATTACCAAATATGAGCCGTGGGCAAAGATGAAAAGTGGTGATGAGGGGGAGGCGATGGCATTGGTGGCATTGGTGGCGAATCTGTTGGCAAAAGTTACGGTGATGTTAGCTCCTGTGATGCCTGAGGTCTCCTCCAAAATCGCATCTAGTTTAGGTTTCGAGGTCAATCCAAAAACTTATAATGAGTTGATTGATGAAAATAAAATTTTAGATAGTTTTAAAATCACAAAGATTGCTCCGCTATTTCCAAAGGTCGAAGAGGAGTTATTGGTGGAGAAAAAAGTGGTGAAGGCTGAGCCAAAAAAAGAGGAAGAGCCTGATAATATTATCACGATTGATAAATTTTTTGAGACTAAGATAAAAATAGGTAGGGTGATTGAGACGAGTGAAGTCCCCAAAAGCAAAAAACTTCTGCTTCTGCAAGTCGATTTAGGGGAGGAAAAGCCTAGACAAATTGTTGCGGGGATTAAAGAGTTTTATAAAGCGGAAGAGTTGGTGGATACTCAAGTTTGTGTGGTGGCAAATTTGAAACCTGCAAAAATTATGAAGATAAAAAGTGAAGGAATGATTTTGGCGGTTCGAGATGAAAATGGACTTAGCTTAATTCGACCTGAAACTAAAAAAACAGTTGGTAGTTTGGTGAGCTAATGAAGATAGAAAATTTTGTAAAATTGATTGATGGAAAACTCCAAAATAGACCTTTAATTAACTCTTGTGAGCAGATTGTATTTAATGCAAATAGAGTTTCACGGGGAGATATTTTTGTCTCTAATGATGTGAATCAGATAAAAAAAGCCCTTGTAAATGGGGCTTATGCTATTGTTTATGAGGGTGATTTGGAGATTTTGGATGATGAAATAGCTTGGATAAAAACTGATTCTATCGATTTTTCATTAAAGAAATTTTTACGATATTTTCTATTAGAAAAGAGGAGCAAAATTTTTTATTTGACAAAAGTTGAGTTTGAAATTTTGAAATCCATATCTGGCAACAACCCAAAGATAATTTTTTTAACTAATGAAATCGAGATTGATTTTCAGAATATTTTGCAATACAAATTTGATTTTCTCATATCTCATAATGAAGATTTATTAACCTATATCTATCCTCCATATCAGATTTTGGAAGATAGGGAAGATTTGGATATTAAGTTTTTATCGCTATTTAAAATATCATTTATCTACAAAAATAAACTTTTTTCAAAGGTGAAATTGGCTCAGATTCATACAGAAAGTTTAAAAAAAGTTATCGCTTTTTCTAGTAAGTTTCAGATAGATTTTAATCTAAAAAAGATAAATTTTACCTCCAGTTTTTACCCTATATTTGTAGATAGAACTCTGGTAGAGGTGGGTTTTGGGGATAGTTCTAAAGTTTTAATTTTTGAAAAAAAC